>JAZKIK010000001.1:0-1833 GCA_040384925.1 Pseudomonadota bacterium
TCGGCGCTGGGGCCGATTTTCGCTTTCGACGACCTAAGCCCGACAGGCTCCTGGTTAAAGCATGAAAAATCAGTCCTGCAGGCATTTCATCAATGTTTCGTAATCCACAGGCTTGACCAGATGATGGTTAAACCCCGCCTGGCTGGCACGTTGAATATCGCTGGATTGGCCCCATCCCGTCAAGGCAATCAGCACCATTTTTTCACCGCCGGGTTGTTGCCGGATCATGCGGGCCGCGTCATAACCGTCCATGCCGGGCATGCCGATGTCCATCACCACCACGTCCGGCCTGGCCGTTTTTGCAGCCGCGACAGCGGCAACGCCGTCATAGACCGTGGTTACTTCAAAACCGTCCATGCCCAGCAGGGCTTCAAGGGTGTTGGCCGCGTCCACATTGTCATCGACCACCAGAACTTTCCGGCTCGCCGGAAGCTCTGGCTGGGCAGCAAGCGCGCCTGCATCGGCCTCTGGTGGCTGCACTCCCTCAAGCACCACAGGCAAGGTCAGAACAAACTCGCTGCCCTTGCCCGGCCCCTGGCTGCTTGCATGCAAGGCACCGCCGTGCATTTCGGAAAACTGCTTGGCCAGACTCAGGCCAATGCCCAGCCCGCTGGGCGCTTCGCCTGGCACCGGGGTTTGCGCAAACAACTCAAAAATCTGGTCAATCGACGCGGGTTCCAGGCCAATGCCATTGTCTTTGACGCTAAAGGTCACGGTGTTTCCCTCGACAGTAGTTTTCAGAACAATATGCCCGTTGACCGGGGTAAATTTGGCTGCATTGACCAGCAGGTTGGCCACGCTCTGCACCAGGCGTGCGTGATCTGCGTCCAGTACATAGCTTGCGTCTGGTTCGATGACTTCAAGTTGGTGACTCTTGGCCTCAATGCCTGAGCCGGAAATCTCAAGCGCGTGCCGAATGACTGCCTTCAGCAAAATGTTGTTCTTTTTCAAGACCACTTTACCGCTGGTGATACGTGCCACATCAAGCAGATCATCGACCAGCCGAGTCAGGTGTGTGACCTGACGGATGACCACCTGGCGCACTTGAGTTACGAGTGTGGAATCAGGATGCAGATGCTCCAGAATTCCCATGGACGTACGTATAGGGGCAAGCGGGTTGCGCAATTCGTGCGCCAGGGTGGCCAGAAATTCGTCCTTGCGCTGGTCTGCCTCCCTGACCAGATATTGCCTTTCCCGCGCCCGAATCGCCGAGCGCGCTGCAGCGATCAGGGCAATGGTGCGCACCGGACGCTCCAGCAGGGTCACGTTACCCAGATGCTCAACTGCCTGCCGCACGTCCAGCGAATCAGCGCCGCTGCGTGTCAGCAGCAGGATGGGAATGTCTGACCAGTTGGGCTGCGACTCCACGTAGCTGGCAAGAGGACGAAGGCCCATGCCGCCAATGACCTCCTCGACCAGCAAAATCGCCGCGACGGCCTGATTTGGCTGGCCTAGCTGACCCAGCAAATCACTGGGGCTGTTGCAGACCAGGCTGCCAATGCCCACAGACGAGAATACCTGCGCTGTCAAAGTTGCATCCTGCCCTGTGGGAGCGCAGATGAAAATTCGCCTCTGCATCTATATTACCGCCGCTTCGTCACCCACCGCATCGCTGTTTCCAACATATACAGGCACACCTGTGAGTATTCCGCGAAACCCCCGCAGGGTCGGGCCAACTTCAATACCTTTGCCTGACATGGAGAACTGCCGTATGGTTCTTTCATGCAGGCCGCCCCGTTTCTTGAACACAGATATCGCTTGTTTGACTTCGCCGTCATATTCAAAATATCGCAACATCAGGACGTTGTCGGCCAGATAACTTGCATCTACCGA
>JAZKIK010000002.1:0-2770 GCA_040384925.1 Pseudomonadota bacterium
TCTTCAGTCGCGTCAGGTGCCGGGATGTTCCATACACCACGCTGACCAAATCACCATCTTCACTACGCTCAACACACATAAAAAGTGCTGGCCTGGGCCTTGGGCCTGGATCAATATCTGGAACTTCTGGAAAAAACACTAAACGATGTCACCTGGTGCGAGTAGTTTCCAGTTCTGGCTCATGTAAACAATACCTCCCTAGAGAGGGTTTTACCCTTTGGTAAGTGGCAATTCGCATCCTTGCGCAATGCTTTGACTTGCATTGCGGTCAAGGCGCCGTCATCAGGTGAGTAGGCTGGCAAAACATCAGTTGCGAAAATTTGACAAAGCCATGTGGGTGACCTGTGTTTCGTTCACATTCAACTCCTTGGCCAGCGGCTTAACTGTTCCACGAGGCACGACAGATTGCGTGTCCTTGGATCGAAATTTCACCAGCGGGTCATCGTTTGCATCAGTCATCATGTCACGTCAATCTGTATATGCGAAATATTTACCTTTGTTCGCCCTACTGCAACCTGTCCTGCGACCGGCGGCGTCACCTGTCCAGGGGTGCGACATGGTCATCAGAGACGGCCCGGTGCGTGGTGATGCAGAGCCCTACATCTCAAAAATTACCCAGGACTGGTTTGTCAATGGTGTGTACTTTTTTGCTTTCCACGAAACCACCGCAAAACTCCAGTTAAGGTCTTTTCCCCTTGAGTTTCCCCACCATCACCGTGTCGCAATGATTGTGCGCCTGGGCAACCAACTTCGCCCATTCGTCGCCCGACATCTCACGCCCCAGTTTTTCCTCAAATTGCTTGCGAAGCTCTAGGCTCAAGGGAGGGTTGTCTTCGTTCAGGTTGAAAAGTCGCTCGGTGCTTATCGAGGCCCATAAACGATGCCAGATGCCAAACACTCCACTTAGATCAACGCCCAGCTTGTACCCATAATCTGTAAGTGATGAAGTGTCGGCGACGATACTTTCGATGGCCGGGGGCATGGTTTTACGACGATCTGTAAGTGCTGCTGCGTCTTTTGCGAAATCCGCCAAAAGCCCATCGTCCAGTGGGGTTTGACAAACTTCTTCCCAATGGCACTTTGCTGTATCAAGTGCTTTTTTGGCCGTGTCGTCATCGGGTTTGGCTTGAAGTGTGGCCAGTGCCTCGACAAGAGCATTGACCGCATCGGTTTTTGGTTTCAGGTTTGCATTTACCAGGGATCTGATGTGCAATCCAACCACACCCTCTGGTCGCTCAGCGACTTCGCGCGCCAAGGCGGCCCAAGGACTCGTTCCGTTGCTGACCTGGACTTTTGTTGGCGGTGGTTTGCTGTGGCGTTTCATCGGTATGGCATCAATTTTGTTTGCGCGCTTGGTAAAGGTGGCGGCATCTCTTTCAATTATGTCGGTTCTGCTGCCAATACGGTTTAAATGTACGTCCGGAAAAAAAGCCCGGAATAGGTCATCTATGCCGGGCTTTTTGGTGGATTGTGCCCACCGCAGTGTGATTGCGGTGGCGTGATTCTTGAAATTGTGGTGGTCAAGTAATTTCGGACAGCGAGATAGGTTTTTTTGATGTCGATTCACGCTCGAAAGCATTGGGTGACATGTTGCCCAGTTTTGAGTGCAGTCTGGTTGCGTTGTAAAAGCCAACAATGTAGTCAGCAACATCGTTTGCGGCTTCGGCGTGATTGGCATAGTCCTTCTGCCAGACCCGCTCCATCTTCAGATTCAGGAAGAAACGCTCCATCACAGCGTTATCCCAGCAATTGCCTTTTCGGCTCATGCTGCCCACCAGACCATGCTCGGCAAGCAAGGCCTGATGTGCGCTACTGGCGTACTGCGTTCCACGATCCGAATGCACGATCAGCCCCGGTGAGGGATTTCTCTGAACAATGGCCATCTGCAAGGCCGTACACACCAGTGCTGCAGGCATCTCTGGGGCCATCGCCCAGCCGACGATCTTGCGTGAATGCAGATCCAGAACTGCTGCCAGGTACAACCAACCACTTCGCGTGCGAATGTAGGTGATGTCACTGACCCAGGCCTGGTTGGGCAAGGCTGTGTCGAACTTGCGGGCCAGCACATTGGCTGATACGGGCAGAGTGTGTTTGCTGTCCGTCGTGTGCACAAACTTCCTCCGCCAGACAGGGCGCAGGCTGTTGGCACGCATCAGGCTGCGTACCCTGTGGCGCCCCATCGTGATGCCGCGAGATTGCAGCGCAGTGCGCAGCCTGCGACTGCCGTAGGTACGGCCACTGGCGGCGAAGGCGGCTTTCAGATGTACGCTGTCGGTGCATGTTGCTGCTGGAGCCTGGCACCGTTTGATTTCTGCGTAGTAACCGGCCCGGCTGACCTCCAAAGCTCGGCACGCCTGGCTGATGGATACGGCCTTCTCTTGCAAGCTTTCAATGAGTTGGTAGCTCATTTGAGTTCTCGGGCAAAGAAGGCCGATGCCTTTTTTAATATCTCCACATCGCCTCGCAGTTGGCGGTTTTCATGCTCCAGTTGCCTGATACGCTGGTGCTCGGCTGTCAGAGGTTTGCCGATGCCGCTTTGTCCGGACTGCTCGGCCTCGAACTGGCTGAGCCAGCGCCTGACGGCGGTGCTGCCCAGGTTCATGTCTTTGCATACCTGAGCCACGCTCAGGCCCTGCGTCTTGACCATCTGCACGACTTGCAGTTTGAAGCTCTCGTCAAACGTTCTTCGGGATACTTTGTTGTTCACTTGTCTTGCCATTCAGGTTTGATAAAACCCTATCGTTCTGTCTGTTTTTATTAGACCACCACA
>JAZKIK010000003.1:0-7218 GCA_040384925.1 Pseudomonadota bacterium
GGCGCCTGAAGACAAGCTGGCCGTGGCCCGTGCCCGCAAGATCCAGCGTTTCCTGTCGCAGCCTTTCCACGTTGCTGAAGTGTTTACCGGCTCGCCTGGCAAGTACGTCAGCCTGGCTGAAACCATTCGCGGCTTCAAGATGATTGTGGCTGGTGAGTGTGACCATTTGCCTGAACAGGCTTTTTACATGGTTGGTACCATCGACGAAGCCTTCGAAAAGGCCAAAAAGATTTGACAAGGCAGTGCATGAGGGCAAACCCCGCTGTTGTTGTGTTCGACATGCCTGTGCATGTTGCCACTCGGGAGCTGATGGCCGACCCTCATTGTTTGCTTTCTTCAAACCTTTTTCACTAAGGAAACGTTTATGTCAACCATTCACGTCGATGTTGTCTCCGCAGAAGAGTCCATCTTCTCTGGCGAAGCCAAATTTGTGGCGCTGCCAGGCGAGTCAGGTGAACTGGGTATTTACCCACGCCACACGCCGCTGATCACCCGCATCAGGCCAGGTGCCGTTCGTATCGAAAAGGTCGATGGCACGGAAGAGTTTGTATTTGTGGCGGGTGGTTTGCTTGAAGTGCAACCCCACTGCGTTACTGTACTGAGCGATACCGCGATTCGTGGCAAGGATCTTGACGAGGCAAAGGCCACCGAAGCCAAGGCCGCTGCTGAAGATGCCCTGAAAAACGCAAAAAGCGATATTGACATTGCCATGGCTCAATCAGAGCTGGCAGTCATGGCTGCTCAAATTGCAGCCTTGCGTAAATACCGTCAGAAAAAGTAAGTGCAGATTGAGGACATGGATGGCCGCCAAGCTCTCATGTCTATTGAATGTCTGCAAACCATTGAAGCCCCAGCCGCAAGCCTGGGGCTTTTTTTTCTTGGTCGCCTGGATGCCAGTCTCTTAGAATCGGCCCATGATATTTTCCAGAACTTCCACACCGCTGAAGGATCCGAATCAGGAAAAAGCCGCCCAGCTTTTGCTGACGCCGACTGCACTGGCTGATTTGAGTGTCGCGGACGCACGGGTGGTGACTGGTTTTATGCTGCTGCGGCGCGTCAGGATGGGGTCGGTGTTCATCAAGGAAGGTGAGTCAACCCACAACGACTTCATGATGCTGGTTCTGGAGGGTGATGTGGCCGTTGAAAGTGAACTGGCTTCACTGAATGACACCATGGTGATGTCCATCATCGGCCCCGGCAACCTGATTGGCGAAATGGGCGTGCTTGATGGGGCACCACGGTCCGCCAGTTGCACCGCAAGTTCCGATCTTGCGGTAGCAGTCCTGTCGCGTGAAGCTTTGCTTGACCTGATAAAAAGGCGACCTGCAGTGGCTGCGCGTTTTATGCTGGCTATTTCAAAACGCCTGGCAGACCGCCTGCGTGAAGCCAATCGCAAAGTCAGGACTCTCGGTGGCCTGAGCCGTGCGCTTCAGGAGGAGCTTGATGTGGCGCATCACGGCAGCGGGTTGGCAACTGTAAGTACCCCGTTGGTGTAAGAACGTATAGACATGTGAACATGTTCTAAGGTTTGCTGCTCGTCTCTGTGTCCTGAGGCCCTCAAGCCAGAAACGGTTCATCAGGCAGTTCATTGCTGCGGCGAATGACTCCCTCTGTTGCAGGGAAATGCTGAAGCAGCAGGGCGCTCACCTCTTCAAGCGCCTGAGTCAGCCCATCCTCAAACCGGCGCTGCTGAAACGTTGCACTCATGCGACTTATCATGGCCTGCCATTGCTGGGCCGTCACGTGTTGTGAGAGGCCCCGGTCCGCAACGATCTCGATGGCATGTTCACCGAGCAGCAGATACACCAGTACACCGTTGTTTTGTTCAGTGTCCCAGACGCGCAGCTTGCCAAACAGCATCAGCGCACGCTGGCGAACGATGTCATTCATGGCAGTCGTCTGGTCCAGCCGCCACAGGTAACTCATGGGCAGCGCAGCTTCAACACAGACCCGGATCTGGCCTGTTTGACGGCTCTCGCTGGCCGCCACGCGCGCGGCCAGGCGTTTGAGCATGTCGGGCGGTATGGCGCGCCGCGCATCAGAGGCATCAAGCCAAAGATGTCGAATGAGGCTTTTTAATTTTTTCAGATTCATCGTCTTACCAGCCACCCGAGGCTCCGCCGCCTCCGAAATTGCCTCCACCGCCACTGCTGAAGCCCCCTCCGCCGCCACGGCTACTTCCAGAAGATGACCAGCCGGACGAGCGTCCACTGCTGTAGCTGTTGCCGCCGAGTCCGGCCAGGGATCCCAGGCTTGCAAACAGGGCAAACAGCATGGCAATCAGTGCCGCGCCCGCTGCCAGCAACAGGCTGCTGGTAAACACCCAGGCCAGCACACCTACCGCACCGCCCGTGACAAAAGCCCCCAGTTTTCGGCCAAACAGGCCTGAGAGCACCCTGCCGCCAATCGGTACGGCAAAAAACAGAAATACTGCCATATCCATCCACTGAAACCCGGCATCGGCTGATGATGAGTCATCGGCAGCAGGCAAAGGCAGGTTTTCACCGCGGATACGCGCCATGATCTGCTCGGCTGCAGCGTCCAGGCCCCCGGCAAAATCGCCTTGTTTAAAGCGCGGCGTGATGGCCTGGTCAATGATCTGTTTTGCAGCCAGGTCAGGAATGGCACCTTCCAGTGTTTTTGTTGTGGCGATGCGTACCTTGCGTTCGTTTTTGGCCACCACCACCAGCAGGCCATCACCAATGTCTTTTCTGCCGATTTTCCAGGCATCACCGGCGCGTTGGGTGTAGTCGGTGATGTCTTCCGGCAGTGTGCCGGGCACCATCAGTATCACAATCTGCGCGCCCCGGCTTTGTTCAAAAGCCTTGAGTTTGGCCTCCAGCGCCTGCAACTGGGAAGCGTCCAGCGTGGACGTCGTGTCGATGACATGCGCTGTCAGCGGCGGCAAAACTTGCAAGGCCTGTGCAGCCGCAGGGTTCTGCAAAGCCGGGAAAAGAAGGCAAATGGCTATGAAATAAATAGCCAAATATCTTTGCACTGATTGCGCAAGAGTCATGTCTGATTCTTATTTCTTCTCGAAACTCACGCTGGGCGGCACCGCAATCTGTGCTTCGTTTTGAACCGAGAAATTAGGCTTGACGCTGTAACTGAAGATCATCGCTGTCAGGTTGTTAGGAAAGCTGCGTGCCAGCACGTTGTATTCCTGCACGGTCTGGATGTAGCGGTTGCGGGCTACCGTGATGCGGTTTTCGGTACCTTCAAGTTGCACCCGCAAGTCCTGGAAACCCTGGTTTGCCTTGAGGTTGGGGTAGTTTTCGGTCACGACAAGCAAACGTGACAGGGCCGAACTCAGCTCACCCTGCGCAGCCTGAAACTTGCTGAAGGCTGCCGGGTCGTTCAGGGTTTCGGGTGTCACCTGGATCGAGGTGGCTTTTGCGCGAGCTTCTACCACCTTGACCAGCGTATCCTGCTCAAAAGCCGCCTCACCTTTGACTGTGGCGACAATATTGGGCACCAGATCAGCACGCCGCTGGTACTGGTTGAGCACTTCAGACCAAGCGGATTTGGTTTGTTCGTCAAGCCGCTGAAAGTCGTTGTAACCGCAGCCGGTCAGTAATAAAGTCAGCGCACAGACGAAGCCGGTAACAATGCGGCCTAAAAAAAGGGGTTTCATGAAAGTGCCTCCAGAATGCAAGGCTGCAACACTAACATAGTCGGGTGCGACAGGCTTCTGGACCATGTTTTGAGCCTGCCAGAGTCCTTGTCCTGAATCCAGAACAACCACCGCTTCGTAATCTTCAAGATACTCTCATGCGAAAACCAAAAACTCCCCCGGCAGGCAGTGCTGATGATATCGAAACCGCCTTTTACGAGGCCTTGCAGAACGGCGACATCGAAAAACTCATGGCTTGCTGGGCTGACGAGGACGATATTGTCTGCGTCCATCCGGGCGGCGGGCGTTTGCTGGGCGCGGGCTCCATACGTGCGATGTTTGACGCCATGTTTGCCAACGGTAGCATTCAGGCCAGAGCTGAAAAAATCCACAGGGTCGAGGCCATGGGTTCCAGCGTACACAGTGTGCTGGAGCGTATTGATGTACTCACCGAGAACGGCCCCAGACACGCCTGGGTCATTGCCACCAACGTTTACCAGAAAATGCCGCAGGGCTGGCGCATGGTGGCCCACCATGCCAGCCCTGGCTCAGCGCATGAAATGCAGGAAATCTCGGGTGCGCCTGTTGTACTTCACTGAACTGAAACCTGTCTGATGACTGATCGCATGAATTATTCCGCACCCTGGTGGTTACCGGGCGGCAACCTGCAAACCATCTGGGCCGCCCTGCGAGCCAGCCGCTTCCTGGGACCGCAGCCTGTTTTCAGGCGCGAGCGCTGGGTCGCGCCGGATCATGATTTTGTCGATGTTGATTTTGCCGAAACCGCCGCCGGCCCGAATGCGCCGCTGCTGGTTGTATTTCATGGGCTTGAAGGGTCATCGTCCAGCCACTACGCCGAAGCGCTTGCCGATGTGGCGCGGGTTCGTGGCTGGAACTGCGCGGTACCGCATTTTCGTGGCTGTTCCGGTGAAATGAACCACGCACCACGTGCCTACCATTCAGGTGATTTTGAGGAAATTGACTGGATTCTGCGGCGCTTCAAGGCCAGCCACAGCGGCCCCATCGTGGCGGTGGGCATCTCGCTGGGTGGCAATGCCCTGATGCGCTGGGCCGGTGAAATGGGCGCACAGGCCAGCCGGCTGGTTCAGGGTGTGGCGTCGGTCTGTTCGCCGCTTGATCTGGCGGCCAGCGGCTGGGCCATCGGGCGCGGTTTTAACCGCCAGGTTTACACCCGCATGTTTTTGGGCACCATGGTGCCCAAGGCGCTTAAAAAGCTGGATCAGCACCCCGGCCTGTTCAGCCGTGATGCCCTGCTGGCCGCACGCGACCTGTACACGTTTGACAATGTGGTCACTGCGCCGCTTCATGGCTTTAAAAACACGGAAGACTACTGGCAGCGTGCGTCAGCCAAGCCACATTTGCAGCATATTCGTGTACCTGCACTGGCCCTGAATGCCAAAAATGACCCATTCATACCAACCTGGAGCCTGCCGCGCGCCTCCGAAGTCAGCAGCAGCGTCAGTTTGTGGCAGCCCGGGCAGGGCGGTCATGTGGGTTTTCCGTCAGCGCCGTTTCCCGGTCATGTGCGGGCGATGCCCGAGGCCGTGACTGGTTTCCTGGCTGCGCAGATCTAGGATCACAAAACTGCTCTAAAAAGGATGACGTTGAACAAATCGGAGGGAGCGCAAAATAGGGCCATGCAACAACAGCCGTCAATTTACCCGCATCATGGATGACATCGTCAAAGCCGCCCTGGTCAAATGGCCCAATGTACCCAACTGTTATGGCTGGCTTGGACTTGATGCGCGTGGCAACTGGTATATGCGTGATGACCGCGCACAGGCTGCCGGGCCATTTGGCGGTGTGAAGGGCGCAGACCCGGCGCGCAACGCCGCCAGCAAGGGTTCACTTTTAAAACATGACAAGCTGATCGACTTTATCCAGCGCAATTACGAAAGTGATGCACAGGGGCAATGGTTTTTTCAGAACGGGCCGCAGCGTGTGTACGTAGAACTGGAAGCCACGCCTTTTATATGGCGTGTGGATGCCGCGCCAGACTGTGCCGTGGCGGCGCACACCGGCCAGGCTGCGCGCGTCCAGCGCTGTGTGCTCGACGAGCAGGGCAGGGTTTATCTTGAAACCGAGCTTGGTTTTGGCCTGGTTCATACCCAGGACATGATGCATGCAGCCGATGCCATCGAACAGGGGCTGTGGGTGCCAGCGGAGTTGCCTGCACAAAGTTTGCCTGGGCGTTTTGTTTACGTGCAAAGCCCGCAGAGTCATCTACCGGTAAATAAATAGTTTTTTAGCCCGCTGAATAAATGCGAAAAAGCAATTTCACATAAAAAAACCGGTACAAGACCGGTTTTTTTATGTGAACCCTGAAAGCCCAGGGTTTGCTTCTGAATGGCGATAAGCCGCTGCCTTATTTGACCGAGCTGACCATGTACTGGACGACTGTCTTGATGTCGGCATCAGAAGCTGTGGTGCCACCTTTGGGTGGCATGGCACCCTTGCCCTTGATGACGCTGGCGGTCAGCGCATCAACACCTGCGGCAATACGTGGTGCCCAGGCTGCCTTGTCACCTATTTTAGGCGCATTGGCAACACCGGCCACATGGCAAACAGCGCAGGCTTGTGTATACAGGGCGGGCACTGCACCGGCTGGAGCAAGGGCAACTGGTGCTGCAACTGCTGCAGGCGCAGCCGCTACGGCGGCTACCACGACGCTGGCTGCTGGAGCTGGAGCGGTGGCGGCTGCTGGAGCCGCTACTGCAGCCGCACCAGCCACCGGCGCGGCCGGTTCTGCAAACTTGCCGCCTGCAGCCGTTGTCATGTAGACCACAGCGCGACCGATTTCGAGGTCTTCAAAATCGCCGCCAGCTTGTGCACCCATGGCACCCTTGCCTTTGAGTGCTGAATGCCACAAGGTATCAAAACCGGTCTTGATGCGTGGTGCCCAGGCAGCTACATCACCAAACTTTGGCGCACCTGCTGCTCCGCTGCCATGGCAGGCCAGGCATTGGGCTTTGTAGACTTCTTCACCGCTTTTGAGTGTGCGGTTGGCATCACGGATTTCAATCGAGCCGACTTTGTGAATCCGCTGGGCAATTGCCTTTTCAGAATCGTCTGCACCCGCCGCCGGTTTATTGGCTGAGCCAACGTAATAAACCAGTCCGATAATGCCAAAAACCGGAATGACAAAAGAGAAAAAAACCGCTGCCAGCAACTGCTTGGGGGTTTTGATCGGGCCGGTATGGGCTTCTTCGTGGGCCGTGGTGTGATCGTTTGCGCTCATGGCGTCCTCAAAAAACTAGGAGTCGGGGGCAGATTTTGGGTTTTTCGCACGCTGTCACGCGAGCTTTTTTTTGGCTGCCGGTGCAGAGCCTGACCGGCAATCCCAGATTATAGCGGGGGGCCTGCAAATCCCGGCCATCCGTGGCGCACTGACAGCAAGCAGAGCCGCAGCAAAAAAACCGGCCGACAAGCCTGACTGCTAGAATGAGAGGCTGCGCGGCAAAGACAAACCTGCCCGCAGGCCGATTTATCAGTCATGGCTGCATTCATGACTGATGGTTCTGGTTTTATTTTTCAGCGTTGCGGCTGTAGCTCAGTGGATAGAGTATTGGCCTCCGAAGCCAAGG
>JAZKIK010000004.1:0-3199 GCA_040384925.1 Pseudomonadota bacterium
CGTCAGGCTCACATCGCGCGCCTGTATGCGCACACACACACGCTGGCCGGGCTTCAGTGAAGGGTTCAGCAGGCTGATCTGCCCGCCCTGAAAGTCGGCGTAACTGATGTGATATTCAGGCTCAACCCGTGTGACTACCGCTTCAACAATGGCAGCGGCACTGTCGCCATGGGCCATCGGCAAATCAAGCCGTGTCATCAGCTCGGGTGTGGCACCACTGGCCAGCACCCTGCCCGCGTCCAGCAGCACCAGATGGTCAGCCAGCCGCGCAAGCTCGTCAGGTGCGTGGCTGACGTAGAGCACGGGGATGTCCAGATCGTCATGCAGACGCTCCAGATAGGGCAGGATTTCTGCCTTGCGCGCCATGTCAAGCGAGGCCAGCGGCTCGTCCATCAGCAAGACACGCGGGCTGGTGGCAAGGGCGCGGGCAATCGCCACACGCTGGCGCTCTCCGCCAGAAAGTGTCTGGCTGGACTGTTGCAGCAGATGCTGCAGCCCCAGCAGTTCAATCGCCTGCGCCAGTGACACACGGCGCTGCGCCGCAGGCACACGGCGCTGGCCAAAATCAAGGTTTTGCTGAACATTGAGGTGTTTGAACAGGCTGGCTTCCTGAAACACAAAACCTAGCGGGCGTTGATGAACCGGCAGAAAAATATTGTCTTTATCGTCCTGCCAGACTTCACCATTAACCGTCAGCCTGGCCAGCCGGGCACGCTCCAGACCGGCAATACAACGCAGCAAAGTCGTTTTGCCGGAACCCGAGGGGCCAAAGATCGCCGTCACACCACGTCCGGGCAGATCGAGTTTTACGTCCAGAGAAAACCCACCCGCCTGATGCTGGAAAAAGCCTTTTATCCCGCTCGTGCTGCTCATGCTCCGGCCCTGTTCAAACCACCATCACGCCGCTGCAAAATTTGCAATGCCAGCAAAACCAGAAACGAAAACACCAGCAAACCGCCGGCCAGCCAGTGCGCCTGGTTGTATTCAAGCGCCTCGACATGGTCATAAATCTGTACCGACATGACCCGCGTTTTGCCCGGAATATTGCCGCCCATCATCAAAACAATGCCAAATTCACCTACCGTATGCGCAAACCCCATGACTGAGGCGGTGATATAGGCCGGTTTGGCCAGCGGCAATACCACGCTGAAAAAGGTATCCAGCGGCGAAGCGCGCAAGGTGGCCGCAACTTCCAGCGGCCTGTCGCCCATCGCCTCGAAAGCGTTTTGCAGCGGCTGCACCACAAAAGGCAAGGAATAAAAAACCGAACCCACAACCAGCCCGGTAAAGGTAAAAGGCAAAACACCCCAGCCCAAAGACTGCGTGAGTTGCCCGACCGGCCCCTTGGGCCCCATCAGCACCAGCAGATAAAAACCCAGCACCACAGGCGGCAACACCAGTGGCAAAGCCACCAGCGCACCCATTGGACCTTTTAGCCACGAACGGGTGCGTGCAAGCCACCAGGCCAGCGGCGTGCCCAGCAGCAGCAAGATCACGGTGGTAAAAGAGGCCAGTTTGAAGGTGAGCCATAGGGCTTGAAGGCTTGCGGAGTCCATCAGGGCTGGTAACCAAAAGACTGGATAACAGCCCTGGCTTTTTCAGTTTTCAAAAAGGCCAGCAGCGATGCAGCGGCCTTATTGTCTTTGCCCTTGGCCAACAACACGGCGTCCTGGCGAATCGGGCTGTGCAGGTTTTCAGGAACAATCCAGGCCGAGCCACTTTTGAGCTGGCCGTTTTCATATACCTGCGACAGCGCCACAAAACCCAGTTCGGCATTGCCGCTGGACACAAAGGTAAAGGCCTGGCCAATGCTTTCACCCGTCACCAGTTTGGCTTGCACGCTGCTGAACACACCGAGCTTGTTCATGGTTTCAACAGCGGCAGCACCGTAGGGTGCCAGTTTGGGCGCGGCAATGGACAGTTTGCTGAAGCTGCCTTTTTTAAGCACCTCACCCGCAGCATCCACCACACTTGGCTGAGCCGACCACAACACCAGCTTGCCAGCTGCATAGGTAAAACGGCTGCCATAAACGGCCGCGCCTTCCTTTTCAAGTTTTGCCGGGGTTTCGTCGTCAGCAGCCAGAAGGACATCAAATGGCGCACCATTGCTGATCTGCGCGTAAAACCGTCCGGTCGCGCCAAATGACAACACCGCCTTGTGACCGGTTTCCTTTTCAAAATCAGCTGCAATCAGCTTCATGGGATTGGTAAAGTTTGCAGCCACCGCCACCTGAACCTCATCGGCCAGCGCATAGCTAGCTGCCAGCAACAAACACAAGGCGGCCAGGCAGCGGGACAGAATTTGACGCATATAAAAATCTCCGAGAAGGCAAAAAACCAAAGCGCTATTCTATTTAAGAATAACGAAGCAGCCCGTCTGCAAGTCAAAATAGCCCAATGAATCAAGCCGCCAATCCTCTCATTCCTGACGCAAGCGCCATCAGCAGTGCCCTGAGCCATGAGCCCGCCGACAAAAGGATAGAAATTCTGCGGCTGGTTGGCGAATCCGGCTCCATTTCAGAAGCCGCCCGGCAGGCAAAGGTCAGCTACAAAGCCGCCTGGCAGGCCATAGATACCCTGACCAATCTGGCAGGTGTGGTGCTGGTAGAACGCGCAGTAGGCGGCCAGGGCGGCGGCGGTGCCCGCATCACGCCGGCAGGGCAGCAACTGCTGGCCGCAGCACAACTGCTTGCCAACTCACGCAGGGAGTTGCTGGCAAGTTTTCAAAATGGTTTTCCACCACATGGCAAAACACCCTCCCCCGCACTGTCAGGCATAGGCATACGAACCAGCATGCGCAACCAGTTGCCCAGCCGGGTCAAAAAAATCGAAACCCAAGGCCAGGTCGTGCGCGTACATCTGCAACTGGCAGGCGATGCCATTCTGGTGTCAAAAATAACCAAGGCAAGCGCCGAACTGCTGGGCCTGAAAAAAGACCTCGAGGTAGTGGCGCTGTGCAAGGCAACAGCTGTGCAGGTGGCTGCGCTGCAAGCGGATTTACCCGCTGGAAGCATTCAATCTCTGCCCGGCCAAGCCGTGCGAATTTGCCGCGGGGCAGCTGGGGATGAGGTTTCTGTTCTGCTGGATTCGGGCCAGCAACTGGTTGGGTTTGCTGTGGCAGGCAGCGGGTTGAAGGCGAAGGTACGGGTGAATGCGGTGGTCGATGAGGCTGCTTTGGTGATTGCTCTGCTTGGGTGAA
>JAZKIK010000005.1:0-3338 GCA_040384925.1 Pseudomonadota bacterium
CCACAGGCACCACACCGGCCAGAATGCAGCCCAAAAATGCAACTGGCCATTCAGGTGTGTCCAGCATCGCCAGCAAAACCCTGCTTTCGGGCTCAAAACCGGCCGCGCGCAAACCGTTGGCGAATTGAAAAGACTGCTTGGCCAGCTCGCCATAGGTCAGCCTTGCGCCGCTGATGGCCTCAATAAAAGCCGTTTTCCCAGGCCGCTGGGCATTGCGGGCCAGCAGGTCATAAGCCGCGTTGTAGCTGCGTGGAATGTCGATAAATGGCGGTTGACGCGAGTGATCGGCCTGGCTGGTCTGCATGTCTGTCTCCATTTCGCAGGGTGAATGCTCTTTTTTTATAACTGGCTGTGCCCGCTGGACTTTCGCAGCAGCATCTATCTATTTATCCTGATTTCAGGTTATTTCAGGTTTTTGACTGCATCAGGCGGCAGCAGTGCTTTCCTGCACCGCCTTGCTCAGCCATTCACGGCACCACTCGGCACCTTCGGTTTCAGGCATGGTGCCGGTGCTGGCGTCGTGGCACCAGATGTCACCGACACGCTGCGCGCCCAGGTCAGCCAGGCGTTCGTCAAATTTCTTGCCGCCAAAACAAAAGGTCTGCATATAAGTACGGTCGCCGAGTGCCAGCACACCGTAGCGCACATGACCCAGAAACTGTGGTGTGGCGGCCAGCGATTCATACAGGGCCCTGGCGTTGTCTGGTACATCACCTGAACCGTAGGTGGAGGTGCAAATGAGATATATTGCATTTTTTGCGTTTTCAACACTGAAAACACTGATGTCCAGCGGGTCCATCAATTCAATCTCAATGTCGTCCACCAGGTCAGCGCAATCCATCTGTATCGCCTGGGCCACATAGTCAGCGGTGCTGGTCATGGTACCTACAAGAATCTTGAGCTTCATCAAAATGTCTCCGAAAAAGATGAAATAAACTGCTTGACCGTTAATGCAAGTGAAGTATACTGCAACAACGCGATAAAACCAAGCTGTTTAAGTGCAGTTTGGCCTCTCGCAAACCCTAGGCCATTACGCCCGGTTCAGCGTCAACATTGTTTCAAGGCAGATATCTCTTGCAAGTCATGGCAGATCACGAACCCAAATCACTTTCTGGCGAAACGCTGGCCGAGCTGGGCAACCGTGTGCGTGCCTGGCGGGCTCGCCGCGGCATGACACGCAAGGCGCTGGCCGCCGATTCGGGTTTGAGCGAACGTTTTCTGGCCGATGTGGAGTCCGGCAAGGGCAATGTGTCCATCAATTCACTTGAAGCCGCCGCCCGTGCCCTGAATATTTCGATTCTTGAGCTGCTGCAGGATGCCCCACGCCCGGCGCTGGCACGTGTGCAAAGCCTGGTCGCACGGCTTGATGACAGCCAGCTTGACCAGGCTTATGCTTTGCTCGGCATGTCGTTTGGCCTCAGTGATGCCGTGGGCCGTGAAAAACGTGTGGCGCTGATTGGCCTGCGCGGCGCGGGCAAATCAACGCTGGGCTCACAACTTGCGGCCGAACGTGGTGTGCCTTTTATTGAGCTGGACCGCGAGATTGAACGCGAGGCCGGCACCAGCATGAACGAGATTTTGCTGCTGCACGGCCAGGCCGGTTACCGCCGTTATGAGCGCCGCGCGCTGTTTCGTATTGCCGAAGAGCACCCCGATGGTGTGGTGATGACCACGGGCGGCAGCATTGTCAGCGAACGTGAAACCTTTGACTTGCTGCAAAGCCGCTTTTATTGCGTCTGGCTCAAGGCCAGTCCTGAAGAACACATGGCCCGTGTGGTGGCGCAGGGCGACATGCGGCCTTTCACCACCACAAAAGGCGCGACCAATGAAGCCATGGACGACCTGCGCCGCATCCTGGCCAGCCGCGAGGCGCTGTACGCCCGCGCCGATGCTGTGGTTGATACCGCAGCACGTAGCCTGAAACAAAGCCTTTCCGACCTCAAAAGAGCCGTTCCGGCGGCAGCCGAATCAGCCTGATCAGCCCACCCCAAGGAGACAACATGAACGCGATGACCGAACCCCTGTTATTCAAACAAACCATTGAAGGCCAGGAACGAGAGCTGGTCAGTTTTGCCACCCACCCAGCCAAATACCAGCACTGGAGCCTGGATGTGGAAGGTGACGTGGCCAGGCTCAAGCTTGACATCAATGAAGACGGCGGCATCAAACCCGGCTACAAACTCAAGCTCAACAGCTACGACCTGGGGGTGGACATCGAACTGCATGACGCCATCAACCGCATCCGCTTTGAACACCCGGCCGTCAAGGTGGTGGTGTTTGAGTCGGGCAAGGAAAAGATCTGGTGCTCGGGTGCCAATATCTACATGCTGGGCTTGTCAACCCACGGCTGGAAGGTCAACTTCTGCAAATTCACCAATGAAACCCGCAACGGGCTTGAAGACTCGTCACGCCACGATGGCCTGAAGGCAATAGCCGCCGTAACCGGTGCCTGCGCTGGCGGCGGTTACGAGCTGGCCCTGGCCTGTGACCGCATCATCATGGTGGATGACCGGTCCTCAACCGTCAGCCTGCCCGAAGTGCCTTTGCTTGGCGTGCTGCCTGGCACCGGCGGCCTGACGCGTGTGACTGACAAACGCAAGGTGCGCCGTGACCTGGCCGATATTTTCAGTTTGACCTCTGAAGGTGTACGCGCCGACCGCGCCAAAGACTGGAAGCTGATTGATGCCCACGCCAAACCACAACAGTTTGGCCAGTTGCTGGCTGCCGAAATAGAAACACTGCGTGCCCAATCGAGCCGCACAGGCGCATCAAAAGGCATTGAACTGACAGCCTTGAAGCCATTGATTGACGATGCCGGTTACCACTACAGCACGGTGGATGCCGTGCTTGACCGCAGCAGCCGCGTCGCCACCATCACCGTCAAGGCACCCACGGCCGCGATTGAATCCACAGCCGAAGCCATTGAAGCGGCGGGTGCCAACTGGTATCCACTCAAGCTGCAGCGTGAGCTGGACGATGCGATTCTGAATCTGCGTACCAACGAGCTCGAAACTGGCACCTGGGTCATCAAGACCCAGGGCGATGCGCAACAAGTCATTCGTATGGATCAGGTTCTGGCAAACCTTGAAGACCACTGGCTGGTGAAAGAAACCAAAGGCGCATTGCGCCGCACACTGGCCCGGCTTGATGTGACCAGCCGTTCGCTGATTGCGCTGGTCGATTCGGGTTCGTGTTTTGCGGGCACGTTTTATGAACTGGCGCTGGCTTGTGACCGCATTTACATGCTGGACTTGCCTGATTCACCGGACGCAGCACCAAGCTTGCAGCTGAGCCCAGCCAATTTCGGCTGGTTTCCGGCCGTCAATGGTTTGAGCCGT
>JAZKIK010000006.1:0-3499 GCA_040384925.1 Pseudomonadota bacterium
AAACGCAGGACTTCCTTGTAAAACAGCGTCTGCCAGCCCGTCATGCTGTCACCCCCGGGTGTTCGCCGACTTTTCTGGCCATCACCTCCAGAAAAACATCTTCAAGGTCGGCCTTGCGGATTTCAACGTCCTCCGCGACCAGGCCGGCTTCACGGATGGCACTGAGGTACTGCTCGATTTCGTGCGCGTTGTGCGCCGGGAGCTGGACAATCCGGCCGGTGATGCGGGCCTTGTCCGCGAGGGCTTTCGGGATGTCGCTGTCAATTTTGAAACGCAGCACATTTGAGGAAGCGGCCTTGAGCAACTCCGAGGTCTGCGCCAGGGCGACCATGCGGCCCTGCTTGAGCATGGCGATGCGGCTGCACAGGGCCTCAGCTTCTTCCAGGTAATGCGTGGTCAGCAACACCGTGCTGCCCTGCTTGTTGAGCCTGGCGATGAATTGCCACAAGGTCTGGCGCAGCTCGACATCCACCCCGGCAGTGGGTTCATCTAGCACGATGACCTGGGGCTTGTGCACCAGCGCCTGAGCCACCAGCACCCTGCGCTTCATGCCGCCCGACAGCTGCCGCATATTGGCGTTGGCCTTGTCCGTCAATCCCAGGCTGGCCAGCAACTCGTCGATCCAGTCGTCGTTGTTTTTAACTCCGAAATAGCCGGACTGGATGCGCAGCGCCTCACGCACCGTGAAAAAAGGATCAAACACCAGCTCCTGCGGGACCACGCCCAGCTTGCGCCTGGCAGTGGCAAAGTCGGTCGTGACATCGCTGCCATGCACCGTGACCCGGCCAGAGCTGGCCCGGGTCAAGCCCGCAAGAATGCTGATCAGGGTGGTTTTTCCGGCGCCATTGGGGCCGAGCAGGCCAAAGAACTCTCCGGGTTGGATGTCAAAGCTGACTTCCTGGAGAGCCCGGACGTCGGCGTCAGGCCGGTTGCGTTTGCTGTGGTAGTTTTTGGAGACGGACTGGAAGGAGATAGCAGGCATGAGCCAGCTATTTTAAGGGCTCAAGCTACAGGAATGCCGGCCGCAGGGGCAAATTCGGCTTTCATCTCCTGGCCAGCCTCACCGCCTCACGCAGAAGCAGGCAACAAAGGCTCGACCCCATACAGGCCGGCCAGTTGTCGCAGGCGCTCGTGAAGGCCTTTGACAGCGAAGTTCCTGCCGCTGGCCAGAACCTCCCTGCGGCAAGCGATCAGGACCGCCAGCGCCGAAGAGTCAAAGGTTTGCAGCCCGCTGGCGTCAACCACCACCGTGGCATCCGCGTCACCGGACAAGGCCAGCCTCAGGGCCAGCGATGCCGGCACAGCCTGCTCATGCGTCAAATGGGCGGGAAGTGTCAGCATGGCGCTGCTGCCTCAGGCTTTCTTCTCGGTGTTGGACTTATTGCGCTGCGCGAGCGCGGCAATCAATCCGTCCACGCCTTTGGTGGAGATTTCCTGGGCAAACTGGGTGCGGTAGGTTTCCACCAGCCAGATGCCCAGCACGTTCAGGTCATAAATTTTCCAACCGGTCGGGGTCTTTTCCATGCGGTAGTCCAGTTGAATGGGGTCGCCACGGCCGGTGATTTCGGTGCGAACCACCACCTCCGTGTCCGCAGGAGCTGCGCGCAGGGGTTTCACATTGACGCCCTGGTCCCTGACCTGTGCCAGCGCACCTGAATACGTGCGAACCAGCAGTGTCTTGAATTCATCCTGCAGGCGCTTTTGCTGTTCCGGCGTGGCCTGACGCCAGTTGCGGCCCACAGCGGCGGCGGTCATTCGTGTGAAATTGACGTGGGGCATGACCTTTCCGTCCACCAGCGCAATGACCTTGGTCGTGTCGCCGGCCTGAATGGCCTTGTCGGCCTTGATGCTGTCGAGCACTTCGTTGGAAGTGCGTTTGATCAGCGCATCAGGCGCTTCATCGGCAGCCCGCACGGCGGGACCTGCAAGCATCAGGACAAAGGCCAAGGATGCACCAACAATATGACTGAAATTTCGACGGTTCATGGTTTCTTTCGTTGAAGTCAAAACTTGCCGCTCAAGCAGCGCAAGCAAATGCGCGCTGCGAGGGGCAAGATTTGATTGGACGACTGTTTTGCTTCGTTAGTTCGGGCTGTCTGGTGAAGTTTTGGCACAGCCTTGTAAATATTCTTTACTTGGGTGCAGCCTTGGGCGTTGCCTCGGGAAGGTCATACCGCTCCTCGGCTTCGCTGGCCTCGCCGTTGCCGTTGGTGTCCATCACTGCGCCGCGTCGCTGCAAATAGGCATCACGGGTAAAGCTGTACTTGTCCAGCGCAGCCTGGTCCAGAACGTCCCCCGCCCGCAGCAGCGTGGAACGAAGGTCCACGGCACGCAGCACATACAGGGAATTGCGGGTGCGCACGTGGTCAACATGCATCACCAGATCACCCTTGGCATCCACCACCAGGGCACTGGCGTCCCTCACCGTGGAAGGCCCGAGCACCGGCAATACGAGGTAGGGGCCTGGCGCAACCCCCCAGCGGCCCAGGGTTTTTCCAAAGTCCTGGCGGTTGCGCTCGAGGCCCATTTCAGTGGCCCAGTCCAGCACGCCGCCCAGTCCGAAAACCGTATTGATGCTGACCCGCATCACGCTGGTGGACGCCGCTTGCGGGTCGAGCTGGAGAATGCTGTTGACAGCAGACCACACGTCGGACAGGTTGCCGAAAAAGTTATTCACCCCGGTGCGTATCGGGGAAGGCAAAACAGTCTGGTAAGCCTGGGCCACCGGTTTGACCACGGCTTCGTCCAGGCCTTCGTTAAAACGGGTGACGCTGCGGTTGAAGGGTTCAAAAGGGTCGCGCGGGTTGGGGCCGGTAGCGCAACCCTGCAGCATGGCCAGGACCAGCAAGGCGGCCCACAGGCCGGACCATTTCATCGTGATTCTTGTTTTCATTTCTTTTCGCTCGTCCCTGCCGGTGCAGGGGTCGTGGTCGCCGAACTGCTATCGGCTGCTTTGCTGTACAAAAATTGGCTGATCAGATTTTCCAGCACCACGGCCGACTGTGTCTGCTTGATCACGTCGCCCGCCGCCAGGTTTTTCTCGTCAGCGCCCGCTTCTACCCCGATATATTGCTCACCCAACAGCCCACTGGTGAGAATCTTCAGGGAACTGTCTTTGGGAAACAAATACCTGCTTTCCATAGCCAGATTAACACTGGCTTGGTAACTTTTGTCATCAAAAGTAATATTTTCAACCCGTCCGACGATTACTCCCGCACTTTTGACTGCGGCACGTGGTTTTAAACCACCAATATTGTCAAATTTGGCGACCACGGCGTAGGACTTGTCAAAATTCAGGCTCAGCAAGTTGGCCGATTTGAGAGCCAAAAAAAGGATGGCTGCAGCGCCGGCCAGCACAAAAAGGCCGACCCAAAGGTCATTTTTAGAGCGTTGCATCGTGATTCCTTGGGCTGCACAGGCCGCGATGTGCGCCGGGCAGCCGATTAGTAGTGAATTTTCGCATTGAACCAGTCATCTTTTTAGGTGACATAAATCACAC
>JAZKIK010000007.1:0-12535 GCA_040384925.1 Pseudomonadota bacterium
ACACCAGGGATGAATGCAATCTCGCCAATGTCGGGCGTCAGGATGGTAAAGCTGCGTTCAGCCCGGGCCGGGTCAAACGCCGTCTGCTGCAGTATTTCGGTGCTGATGGTCTCAACCACCCGGTGTACCGCCGGGGCCAGTTCCAGCGCGCGTGGTGTGGGCCGCATCTCGGAGCCGGCCCGGACAAAAAGTGCATCGTCAAACACGCTTCTCAGCCTGGCCAGCGCAGCGCTGGTGGCGGGCTGGCTCAGGCCCACGGCTTCGGCTGTCCGTATCACGCTGCGGTGGTGCGCCATCGCGTCAAAGATCACCAGCAGGTTCAGGTCAACATTTCGAATATCCATACGGTGGATTTTACTTATCCACTAAATGCTCTATACAAATTTTGCTGCGGTTTTTAGCATTCGTGTCTTGTGATGAATCAAACAAAAAAGCCCAAAGAGGCCAAACGAGACAAGGTGCTGACGATATGGACCCTGACTACAAAAAGCTGAGTTGCCGCTGCGGTGTTGACACCCACGCGCATGTCATTCCCGAAAATTTTCCGGCTTACCTGGGTGCTGCCATTCCCGCTGACTGGCCTTCCATGGCCCCGGCGCAGGCTTGCCACCGCAGTGTGATGATTTCGGGCAAGGTGTACCGCACGGTCTCAGACAAATGCTGGGACACCGGCAAACGGCTGGCTGACCTGGACATCATGGGTTTGCAGCTGCAGGCGATCTCGCCCATGCCAGAGCTGCTGTCTTACTGGATGGCGCCGCATGATGGCGCGCAACTGGCGCGTTACCTCAACGAACAGATTGCAGCCATGGCCCATGAGTCGGCTGGCAGGCTCACGGGGCTGGGTGCGGTGCCGCTGCAGGACATGGACCTGGCGCTTGGTGAATTACGTCGCCTGATGGACTTGCCTGAATTTTCTGGTGTCGAGATTGGCAGCAACATCAATGGTGTACCGATTGGTGACCCACGCTTTGATGTGTTTTTTGAAGCTTGTGAAACCTTGGGCGCTGCGGTATTTGTGCATGCCCTGCGTCCGGCCGGCATGGACAGGCTGGTTGGCCCGCCCGCACTGCAACAGGTGTTGGCCTATCCGACGGATGTGGGGCTGGCTGCGGCGTCGGTGCTGACCACCAATCTGATGGTGCGCAGGCCGAATCTGCGCATCGCCTTCAGCCACGGCGGCGGCACGCTGGCCATGTTGCTGCCCCGGCTGGAACAAGCCTGCAAGGTCTTCCCCTTGCTGAAGGAAAAAATCGTTTCATCGCCCACCGCCCAGGCGCAGCGGCTGTTTTTTGACACCCTGGTGTTTGACGCCCCCACGCTCAAACATCTGGCCGCCACGTTTGGCGAATCACAGCTGATGGTGGGCACGGACTACCCGTTCAACTTTCATGACAGCAGCCCGCTGGCAAGCCTCAAAAACGCTGGTTTTGAAGGGGCGGCGCTGGACGCGCTGGTGTTTGGCAATGCCAGCCGCTTTCTGGGCCTGGCCCCGCAATAGACAACAACATCCTGAAGGAGTTAAACATGCTTGATAAGCCCGTTGCCGCCTTGCGCAGCGTTGAAATTGGTCTGCCGGATGTTTCCGGCGCCGAAAATTTTTACCTCAATACATGGAGTCTGGCCTTGGCAGGGCGGCAGGGCAGCAGTGTTTATCTGCGTGGCACAGCTGCCGAGCACCACCTGCTCTCGCTGCACCAGCGTGACAAGCCTGAGCTACTGATGGTCACCTTCAGGGCCAGCTCGGCCGAGGCACTCGATCAGATTGCAGAACAGGCACCGCTGCATGGCGGCACAGTTGTGAGTGCGCGCAGCACGGTGGACGAACCCGGTGGTGGTGAAGCAGTGGTGGTGCGTGACCCGCAGGGCCGCATCCTGCGCTTTGTCTGGGGTGATGTGCGCCATACAGATACCGAAGAACACAGGGACAGGCCGATTCGCCTGGCACACGCGGTGCTCAACAGCCAGAACGTGGCCGCTGTGCTGCCGTTTTATGAAAAGGTGCTGGGCTTCAGGCTGTCTGATCGCACCCGCATCATGGCCTTCATACGTATTCCGGCAAAACCGAGTGGTGACCATCACAGCATTGCACTGGCCGATGCCGACAACAACTGCCTGAACCACATCGCTTTTGTCATGCCCAGCGTGGAGTCGGTGATGCGCGGAGGTGGCCGCATGAACGACGCCGGTTATGGCATCCAGTGGGGGCCCGGCCGCCACGGGCCGGGTGACAACGCCTTTAACTACTTTGTGGGCCCGGCAGGTTTTGTCATCGAATACACCGCCGAAGTGGAGCAGGTTGATGACAGTTATGCCGCTGGCAGCCCCGACGACTGGAAGTGGCCCCCAGGCCGGCTTGACCAGTGGGGCATATCGGCACCGCCATCAGCCCGGCTCAAAGAGGCGCAGCGGCAGATCGGGTTTGCGCTGGTTTAGTTGCGGTTTTACTCCTTCCCCCGCTGGGGGAAGGCAGGGATGGGGGCTCGTGCTGGTGACAACGAGCAGCGCTTGACACGCGCCAAAAGCCCCCATCCCAACCTTCCCCCAAAGGCGGGAAGGAGCAAGTCATTTTTTACTTACAAAACGGAGTTTTTATGAAATTGACAAGTTTTCGCCAGAACGGCCAGGTACGGCTTGGTGTAGTCACCGCTGAAGGTGTGATTGACCTGAACGCCGCACAGCCGCAAGTGCCGACCGATCTGGGCGCTGCGCTTTGGCGGGGCATTGATTTGCAAGCCGCTGCCGATGCGGCCATTGCGTCAGACGCCCCACGCATCAGCCTGACCGCCATCAGCTACGCCGCCCCGGTAACACGCCCCGGCAAGATCATCTGCCTGGGCCTGAATTATTTCGACCATGCCAAGGAAGGGGGGCGTGACAAACCCGACTACCCGTGGTTTTTCTTTCGGGGTGCGACCTCACTGATTGCGCATGGCGAGCCCGGCATCCGTCCACGGGTGTCCGAGCGTTTTGACTATGAAGCAGAGCTTGCAGTCGTGATCGGCAAAAAAGCCCGGCACCTGACGCCGGACAACGCGCTTGACTGCGTGTTTGGTTACAGCGTGTTCAATGACATGTCGGTGCGTGACTACCAGAAGAAAACACCCCAGTGGACGATTGGCAAAAATTTTGACGGCACGGGTGGTTTTGGCCCGATTCTGCTGACTGCCGACGAGCTGCCGCCCGGCGCAACTGGCCTGCATATCGAAAGCCGGCTGAACGGCCAGGTCATGCAAAGCGCCAACACCAGCGACATGATCTGGAGCGTGGCTGAAACCCTGGTCATCCTGACCGAGTGTTTGACCCTGGAGCCGGGCGACCTCATCATCATGGGCACTCCCGCTGGGGTAGGCCAGGCGCGCACACCCCCGGTCTGGATGAAACACGGTGATGTGATCGAGATTGAAATCGAGGGCCTGGGCCTGCTGTCCAACCCGATTCAGGACGAGGCGGCCTGAGCCATGAAGCCTGCAAATGCCTCTAGCGGGGATGTTTTGTACGATGTGGCCGTCGTGGGTTTTGGTCCCGCAGGCGCGGTAGCTGCCAGCCTGCTGGGTGGCCAGGGCCTTAGTGTGTTTGTGTGCGACAAGTCCCATGTGGTTTACGAGTTGCCGCGCGCCTTTGCGCTGGACCACGAAATCATGCGGGTGTTTCAGCACATCGGCATCGCCGAAGACGTGCTGGCTTATGCCGAGCCGTTTACACCGTCAGAGTTTTTTGGCGTCGATGGTGAGCTGATCAAACGCTTCACCACGGTGGAGCCTCCGTATCCACTTGCTTACGTGCCCTCACTGGTATTTACCCAGCCACCGGTCGAGCGGATATTGCGCGCCCATGTGCAAAGCCTGCCTTCGGTTGAGGTGCTGCTGGGCTGCGAATTTGTCAGCTTGATACAGGAAGAGCAGGACCAGGGCAGCGCCACCCTGCAGTTGCGCAATGACGATGGCTCGGCACGGCAGGTCAAAGCCCGGTACGTGCTGGGTTGTGACGGCGCTTCGAGTCCGGTGCGCGCAGCAGCGGGCATAGCACTGCAGGACCTGGGTTTTGACGAGCCCTGGCTGGTGGTCGATGTGCTGGTCAATGACAGCGGCCTGGCCAAACTGCCCGTGACCAGTGTGCAGTTTTGTGAACCGCAGCGCCCCTGCACTTTTTTGATTGGCCCCAAAAACCACAGGCGCTGGGAGATTTCAATCAATGAAGGTGAGGACCCGGCCCTCGTGTCCACGCCTGAAGGCACGTGGAAGCTGCTGTCGCGCTGGATCACACCCGAAGACGCCACGCTCTGGCGCCAGGCCAGCTACCGTTTTCATGCGCTGGTGGCTGACAACTGGCGCGCCGGGCGGGTATTTGTGGCCGGAGATGCAGCGCACCAGCAGCCGCCGTTTCTGGGCCAGGGCATGTGCCAGGGCATACGCGACGTAGCCAATCTGAGCTGGAAACTTGGTGCCGTGCTGCGTGGTGAGGCCGGTGACGCCCTGCTGGACAGCTACAGCGCAGAACGCAAGGCCCATGTGACCGAGCTGACAACACGCATCAAGGCCATAGGCCAACTGATTGGCCAGCGTGATGTAAAAAAAGCCCGTGAGCGCGATGCGCGCCTGCTGGCTGAATGCGGCGGAGTCGTCAGGTCTGTGCCACGTCAGGATGTGCAGCCAGCGCTGCAAACCGGTTTGTTGTCTGCGACGGCCGATTCGGCACGCGGCACGATTTTTCCCCAGCCCTGGCTGGTGCAGGGGGATGAAAAAGTCCGTCTGGATGAGCTGGCCGGTTCAGGCTGGCGGCTGGTGCTGAGTGCTTCGGCCCAGCCGGCGGCCGAGCTGCCGGACGAGTCGGGCAAGTTGCAAGTGCGTGTCCTCACCGTCGGCAGCAGCCCGCAAATGGGCGTGTTGTGTGAGCAGGACGGGGTGCTGGAAAACTGGTTTGTGCGGCACGGCTGCATTGCCGCACTCGTCAGGCCAGACCATTACGTTTTTGGCACGGCCAAAGAGCCGGGTGAGATTGCGGCACTGATTGAATCCGCCGCCAGGCAAGGCTGTTATCAAGAGTTTTTACAGCCAGCCTGAGCATTTTCAAGCCACTTCATTCACCAACAAATGACTACACCGGAGACAAAAAAATGAAAAGACGCCACTTCAACATCTTTTGTTTGACGGCCCTGGCCGCCAGCACACCGCTGGCCCGCGCACAGGCCTGGCCTGACAAACCCGTCAAGTTTGTCCTGTCGCAGCCCGCAGGCTCGGGGCCAGACAATGTGTCGCGCATTCTGGGTGAAAAGCTGACCCGCAGCCTGGGCCAGGCCATCGTGATAGAAAACCGGCCCGGTGGCCAGAACGTGATTGGTGCGCAGGCTGCGGCCCGCTCGCCTGCCGATGGTTACACCTTCTACTTCGCAACCACGGCTGCACTGGTCACCAACAGTTATCTGTTCAAGACCATGCCTTATGACCCGCAAAAAGACTTCACCCCCGTCGCCTTTGTTGGCAAGAGCCCGTTTGCGGTTCTGGTCAAGGCCGAGTCACCGATTGCCTCGATTCAGGACCTGATCGCCCGCTCCCAGGCCAAGCCCGGCCAGTTGTCTGTTGCCAACGAAGGCCCGCGCTCTTTTGGCGGGCTGATTGCGCGCCTGTTCAACGCCCGCTCAAAAGCCGAAGCCAATCTGGTGTCTTACGCCTCAGTCGGGGTGTCAGTGCAGGACGTGATTGGCGGCCATGCCGATGCAGTGGTGGCAGACCTGGCCTCCACTGCACAACTGGTGCGCCAGGGCCGTCTGCGCCTGCTGGCCGTGACAACTGCCAAACGTATTCCGGGCTGGGACCAGGTGCCTGCCCTGTCGGAGGTGCTGCCGGGTTTTGAAATGATTGGCTGGTTCGGACTGGTGGCACCTGTCGGTACACCGGCTGCGGTTGTTACGCGCATGAATGCAGAGCTGAACAGGATACTGGCTGAACGCGAAGTAGCCGAACAGATATTGACCATTGGCCCGATGGTTGAAACCGGTGCCAGTCTTGAGCAGTTTGGCAGGTTTTTGCGTGAGGAACACCAGCGCTGGGGCCTGATCGCCAGGGAAATCGGCTTGCTGCCCGAATAGAGGTTTAAGGCCGTGCCTCATCGGCAGGCCAGCATACTGTTCGGTAAAGCCCGTGCACCCTGAGCTTGTCCAAGGGTATTTTGCACAAGCAGAACGGGCTTGCTTCGACAAGCTCAGCCCGAACGGGTTTTGGGGCCTGTGTGAGCAGTAAAGGGTTTTTTGATCCAATGCCGTTCATTCAAGCCCGTTCGCCCTGAGCTTGTCGAAGGGTGTTTTGCACAAGCAGGAGGGGCCTCGACTTCGCCCGGCACAGGCGGCTTCGACAGGCTTGCTTCGACAAGCTCAGCCCGAACGGTTTCTGGGGCCCCAAGTGCACCGTATTGAGCCCGGTTTACGAAAATACAGGCCTGAAAAAGCTGCGCTCGTAACTCACGATGCACTGCGTTTCTTCGGCATATTTAAACGCTGCCTGGCAGTCAGCATCGGCAAACGACTGCGTGCGGTAGCTTTCATACGCCGCCAGACTCTCGAAGGTGAACAGCGCCAGCGCAATATTGTTGGCACCTTCGCTGGGCATGAAGTAGCCGTGGTGTCTGCCGCCAAACTTTTCAACCAGCGGAATCCACAGTTTGCCGTAGTGCTCGAATTCCTTGAGTTTTGCTGTGTTCAGCACATAACGCAGGTAAATCGTCACCATGTTCAAACCGCCCTGGCTGTGTAGATGCGGTAGGGTTCCTCAAAGTCGCGGAAGTCGTTTTCCGCCAGCGCATCATCCACCCAGGCCTTGACACCGGGCAGGGCGCTCAGGCGCTCGATATACGCGCTGATTTCTTCAGGTACCGGCAAGGCGTAACTCTTAAGTCGCATGACCACGGGCGCAAAAAAGGCGTCTGCAATGCCAAACGAGCCAAACAGCATGGGGCCGTTGTAGGCATTGATCAGCGCGCTCCACATGTCAACCAGGCGCGCCACATCTGCACGTACGGCTGGTTTGTCGCGCCAGATCAACTGGCCGATGCCAGCCAGATCGGCTTCGATGTTCATCGGGCAGGCCGAGCGCAGGGCACCAAAACCACTGTGCATTTCGGCGCAGATGCTGCGCGCCCTGGCGCGGGCCTGCGGATCATGCGGCCAGAGGTTTTTTTCAGGGTATTTTTCTGCGACATATTCGGCAATCGCCAGGCTGTCCCAGACCACAAACCCGTCGTCAACCAGCGCTGGCACCTTGCCAACGGGGTTGACCTCGGCCATGACCTGTTTGAAGCTGGAACTGCTGTCAAACGAGTCAAACCTGACCTTGACTTCTTCAAACTCAATACCTGCCTGTTTAAGCAGCACCCAGGGCCGCATGGACCAGGACGAGTAGTTTTTATTGCCGATATAAAGTTTGAGCATCCTGTGTTTCCTTGTTGGACCGTCAGTCCCGAATTTGCAAGCCTGTCATGCTAGCGCGCCAAAAGCGCCTGATTGATGCAAAAAATTGGTTTTATTGATGAACTGCCGGGTGTCAAAACCGGCCAGCGGTCTTGCGTTTGATCATCAAACCGCTGCGCAAACCCTGAGCACCCAGGTAAAACGGTGCCACGGCGGCCAGGGCTGATGTCTTGATGCCCAGGGCGTCCAGGCCGGGCAACTGGCCGCTGGCGATGTTGTCGGCTTTCATGGAGTCAAGGTTGTCGCGGCTCATCAAAGGCTCACCGGGTGCCAGCTCCATCAGGCGGGCCTGTACCCGTGCCAGCGCGTCGGGCACGCCAATGACCGGACGGCCATGGCCGCGATTGACGCCGCTGAACCTGCCTGCCAGCTGCACCAGCTGTTTCAGGGTAAACACATCCGGCCCGCAAGCTTCGTAGCTTTGACCGACTGTGGACTTGTCTTCAAGGCATTTGACCAGTGCAGCCGCCACGTCTTCAACCCACACCGGCTGAAACCGCGCCGTGCTGCCAGCCAGCGGAATCACCGGAAATATCTGCTGAAGTGTTGCAAAGGTGTTCAAAAACCTGTCTTCATTCCCGAAAATCACGCTGGGCCGCAGCATGCTGACATCCAGCCCCGCGCCAAGCAGCACCGCCTCACCGCGCGCCTTGCTGCGCTGGTACATCGAAGGTGCGTCCACTGCAGCACCCAGCGCACTGACGTGCACAATCCGGCGCTGGCCAACGGCCTCGCAGGCGCGCGCCAGCTCAAGCGGCAGTTGTACATGGGCTTTTTCAAAGGCGCTTTCGCTGCCATGCAGTATTGCCACCAGGTTGACAACGGCGTCATGTTCGGCCAGCAGTGGTGCCAGCGACTGGCTGTCGAGTTTTGCAACTTCAGCAATATCAACCATGGGCAGCATCTGCAAATGCCTGGCCTTGTCTCGCCTGCGGGTCACCACAGTGGTGCGGTAAGGCAAGCCGGCCAGCTTTTCGCACAGGTGGCGACCCACAAAACCGGTGCCACCAAGAATCAGTATTTTTTTCATAGACCCTTAATTTAGCGCGTTTGGCAGTGTTTGCCCTGTTTTGGGTTGTTTTATGGTCGAAATAGCTGATTCCTCAATGAGCGTATGTATTAATAGCTATTTATTTGATAGTGAGTGTGTTGCCCAGACAAGCCTGCAGCGGCGGATATTGAATTGCGCCTCTCTCCTACAGACGCGTATTGGTGGCTTGCAGAAAATAGCTGAATGAATATTTTTGAAGCCCTTCGTATCAGCCACGACACCCAACGCGCAATGGCCGACAGCCTGATCAACACCCAGGGCGACAGCCCCGAGCGCGCTCTGTTGTTCAAGGAACTCAAACTTGAGCTGGCGGCGCATGCCGCTGCCGAGGAGCGATGTTTTTATGTGCCGCTGATTGCCTACGACATGACGCAGGAGCCTTCACGCCACGGTATTGCCGAGCATCACCAGATGGACAAACTGGTTGAAACGCTTGAAACCACCGATTTCAGCTCGCCATCCTGGCTGGCCACAGCCAAAGCCCTGCACCACAAGATTTATCACCACCTCAAGGATGAAGAACAGAGCGTTTTTCAGCTGGCCGGCAAGGTCCTGAGCGAAACCGAAAAAATTTCCCTTGCCAAAGAGTACGAGGGTGAGTTTGTGTCGCAGCGTACCAAGGCTTGAGGCCTCAGGCTGATTTGTCGTCGCGGGCGTCCTTGCCAGATGCTGCCGATGCAGTTTTTGCCGGTTTGTCTATCCAGCTGATCATCATCGGCATCAGGGAAAGAATCGCCAGCGCCAGCAAGGTGCTGAGCACCGCCGTCACCTCCAGCCCCAAACCGGCAGCCATGCCAATCGCTGCAGTCATCCAGATGCCTGCAGCGGTCGTCAGGCCCTGAACCTTTTCTTCATCCTGGCCTTTCAGAATGGTGCCAGCGCCCAGAAATCCGATGCCGGCAATCAAACCCTGCACCACACGGCTCATGTCGGTGGCAATGATGCCGGCCTGTTGCGATACCAGCACAAACAGCGCCGAACCCATGGCCACCATCATGTGGGTGCGTATGCCAGCGGCCTTGCCCTTGTGCTCACGCTCGATGCCAAGCAAACCGCCCAGGACTGCGGCAACCGTCAGCCGCAGTATCAAGCGGGTGGCCTGCGTGATGTCGTCAAGGTCTGAAAACTCCTCGGCGACGGTCTGTGTGATTTGTGACCACCAGTTGTCCATGTTGTTGCTGTTCCGGCTTCAGGGCAGGGTTTTGTCGGGTTCAGGCAGCGCTGCATCACGCGGGCCGACGTTGCCAAGCCGCGCTTTCAGTGACTGCGGCTGGCCGGTAATCAGTGCGGCGTAGCTGGTAGTGTTGGCCAGCACCTTTTTGACGTAATCGCGGGTTTCGCTGAAGGGCACGTTTTCGGCCCAGATCGCGGCTTCAAGCACCGGACTGCCCGACTGGCCGCGCCAGGTGCGTGGCCGGCCTGGTCCGGCGTTGTAGGCGGCGGCGGCCATGGGCATGGAGCCTGCCAGGTCATCCAGCACCATCTTGAGGTAACCCGTGCCGATGGCGATGTTGACATCCCGGTCCGTGATCTGGTCTGCGGTAAAACCTGTCATGCCCAGGCGGCGGGCGGTTTCGCGTGCGGTGGCAGGCATTACCTGCATCAGGCCGGAAGCACCCACGCCCGAACGGGCGTCCATGATGAAACGGCTTTCCTGGCGAATCAGGCCATAAACATAGGCCGGGTCAAGGTTGATGCTCTGGCTGCGTCTGATGACAGCTTCGCGGAAAGGCATGGGGAAACGCTGCTCCAGGTCAATCACCGATTTGGTGCGCTCGCTGGTGTTGATGCAGCGGTCCCAGATCTGCCTGTCGCAGGCAAACTGTGCGGCGGCCAGCAGTTCGCGGTCTGTCATGCCGCCGGGTTTGGCCAGATTGGTGCTGTAGTTCCATTCACGCACACCTTCGCTGCGCAGGCCAATGGCCACGGCATAAGCCGCGCGGTTCAGGCCGGGGTTCAGGCGTGCGGCTTCTTTTTCTTCAGCGCTGACGGGTGCCGGTCTTTGCGGCACAGTGATTTTCTGGCCCAGTTCTTCCAGTGCCAGCTGTTCATAAAACCCACGAACCGAGGCAATCGACTGCATCAGGGCCAGGGCTTCGGCACGTTGCGGCGCAATGGTGATTCCGGATGTGTTGGCTGCTGCCTGCTCTGCAGCGCTGGCAGGGGGTACGGTGGCCAGCAGGGCGCGGCCTTTCCAGTAAACCCAGGTCGGGTCGTTGCGGCCTTCGGGGCTCATGGCGTTGATGCTGGACAACACATCGCGCCATTTGGGCTGGTTGCCTGCGCGCAGGGCGGCGCGGGCTTTCCAGCCCAGCATCTCGTCGGTGAGGTCGGTTTCCTTGCTGACTTTTGCGAAATAGGCCAGGGCCTCGCTGGCTGGTGTGTTGCCCAGGCGGGTGGCGTACTGTTTGCCAATCACGCCCCAGACCCAGTTGCGTTCTTCACTGGTCAGCTGGCCGGCCCAGCGGGTTTCCATCAGGTTGACGGCGGCTTCGGTGTCGCTGGTCGCCATGCGTATCAGCGCCAGTGCAATCAGCTCCTTGCGGGTTCTGCGAATTGCAATCTGCTTGTCACTCAAAAACTTTGCCGGGTTGCTGAAAATCTCGGCCACCATGCCTACGGATTCAGGCGACAGCATGGCAACTGCATCACGTGCCGCCCTGGGACGGTTGCTTTCCGCCGCCAGGCGGGCCTTTTGCCAGACATCATCCGCCGTCAGGTATTTGGTGCCCACCATGCGCTCGGCAGCCGTAGTGCAGCCGTCGTCGGCATCACGCTGCGACAGCCAGTTTTTTTTCACATCCTCGGCAATACGCGCCGAATTGGCAGGGGTGTCCGGGCTCAGCAGGTGTTCCACCAGCAAGGCGTAACAGCGCACCTCCTTGTCGTCACCCATGCGGTATTGCGGGTGTTCCGCAGCAAAGGTGGCCCAGTCGCGGCGCTGGCCCAGCAGCAGCAGCCAGTCATTGCGCAGCCGGTCTTCCTGGTAAGTGCCTGCATAACGGGCAATGAAGTCATCAACTTCTGCCTTGCCGGCCTCGCCCAGACGGGCTTTCAGTTCCCAGTAGGCGGCCCACGGTTCCAGCGCATGGCCTCTGGCCTGTGGCAACAACTGGCTGAGTTTTTTGCGGTCACCACGCTTGAAAGCCTGGTTCATCTCCACAATCAGGCTGTCAGCTGGTGCGACTTGTGCACAGGCTGGAAGGCATAAAGAAACGGCGGCAAGTGTGCTGAAAAGAAATTTGGATAGCATCGGGACATTATGGACAAATTAACCGAACGGCAAAGTAGGCGCAAAGCGCTCATTGAAGAACGTCTGAACCTGCCAGACCGACTACAGCGGGCCGACCTGCTGCAGCGCGTGATGCGCATCTGGCTGGTAGGCCGCCCTGACACAGTGATTGGTGCCTACTGGCCCATCAAGGGCGAGTTTGACCCGCTGCCTGCACTGTACCGCTGGCAGGAAGACGCCATCCTGAACCAGGATTTCGAGCTGGGCAGCTCTCCAGCGCAGGAGCCGAAGGCACAGCTGGCTACGGAAAGCATAGCGGCCAGGTCACCCCGCAAGATTGGCCTGCCAGTGGTCAACAAGCTGCACAAAACCCTGACCTTCCATGCCTGGTACCCCGGCTGCCCGATGGAAGAAGACGCCTACGGCATCCCCAAACCCAAGGACACCGAAGTCATTGTGCCGACCTTGCTGTTTGTGCCTTGTGTCGGGTATGGGCCGGGTGGCTTCAGGCTGGGTTATGGCGGCGGTTTTTATGACCGCACGCTGGCGACCTTGCAGCCTCGTCCCGTGACGGTGGGGCTGGGGTTTACGCATGGCTGGTTGCCGGATATGGAGGCGGAACCGCATGATATTCCGCTGGATGCTGTGCTTAATGACAATGGGGTAGTTTGGCCCGTTTGAGTTTTCTGATTCCCGTTTATCGCTGCTAAATTTATAGCTTTATCTGATTGTTGTAGGCTGCTGGCCGGGAGTCGCCCGGCGGCGAGTCACTTTCTTTTGCTTCGCCAAA
>JAZKIK010000008.1:0-8806 GCA_040384925.1 Pseudomonadota bacterium
GGAAACCCAGCTGCGTCGCAATCATCATGGCTTCATTGGCGCTGCGGGCCAGAATTGTCTGCGTCACGGGGATGTGAAAGGCTGACAGCAGGGTTTTGGACTCCATCTCGGTCAGCACCTTGCGGCGCTCGGCCAGCACACTTTCAATGATCAGGCGTGCGCCTTCAATGTCGGGTTTGGCCAGGGTTGACAGCGGTGGCGGAGTTTGCAGCAGCAACTGCTGGTTTTGATAAAACGAGGCAATATTGCCGAAAGCACCAACTGCTGCTTCGGGTGTGCGAAAACTCGGGATGGTGGCGTCATTGAGTATGGTGCGTGCCGCTGATACCGATGCATCACCCATCCAGCATGACAGCAGCGGTTTGCTGGCGACCAGTTTGACACTGGCCAGGGCGCGTGCCACTTCGGCAGCATCCATGCCGCTTTTGGGTGAAAAAATAGCCAGCACGCCATCAACACCTGTGTCGCGGTTGGCAACCTCAATGGCGGCGCGAAAGTGCTCGGGGCCGGCTTCTTCCGACAGGTCAATCAGGTCGGTGAGTGAGGCCAGGGGCGGCACCAGTGGCTGCAGTGTCTGGATCGATACGGCAGAGAGTTTGCCCAGGTGCAGATGGATTTCGTTGACCCAGTCAGCCGCCAGCACACCGGGGCCGCCGCCATTGGTGACGATGGCCAGGCGTTTGCCAACCGGGCGGTAACGTGAGGCCAGGCATTTGGCGGCTGAAAACAGCTCGACAAAAGAGCGCACACGCACCGCACCGGCGCGGCGCAGGGCGGCGTCAAACACATCGTCGCTGCCGACAATGGCACCGCTGTGGGTCTGGGCCGCTTCATTGCCAGCGGGTTTGCGGCCGGCCTTGAGCACAACTACCGGTTTGGCATTGGCGGCGGAGCGCAGCGCACTCATGAAACGGCGGGCGCTGGAGATGCCTTCAACGTACACCACAATGCTCTGGGTCTGGGCATCGTTGGCCAGAAAGTCGAGCACCTGCGCAATATCAACCGAGGTATTCGGGCCCAGCGATACAACCGATGAAAAGCCCACGGCATTGGTACTGGCCCAGTCAAGAATCGAGGCTGTGAGAGCGCCTGACTGCGACACCAGCGCCAGTGAACCGGCGCGTGCCAGCGGCCCGGCAACACTGGCATTGAGCTGCAACCGGGTACGCTGAAAACCCAGACAATTTGGCCCCAGCAGGTAAATGCCTTCCCGCCGGGCAATACGTTTGAGCTCGGCCGCCTGGTCGGCATGGATGCCGCTTGAGATGACCAGTGCAGCCCGGCAGGCAATACGCGCGGCGACTTCAAGCGCGGCAGCCACATCAGCGGGCGGCAGCGCAATGATGGCCAGATCAGCGCGCGTTTGTGCCAGGTCGGCGAGGGTGCCGCTGGTGTGAATATCCAGAAAAGTCAGCGTGCCGGTGTAACGCTGGGCACGCAAGGCCTCATGCAGGGTTTTGGCCTGGCTGGTCTGGGTGGACGCATCGTCTGCCTTGCCCGCAAAAACGACGACAGACTCGGGGGAGAAAAGCGGAGTGAGATAGTGTTTGTCCATGAGGGTTCTTTGTGACTGCCGTTCATCGCAGACTGTCGGTGCCGCCCTGAATGCGCTTGACGATACCGGAAACAAACCATAAGGTAACAGCCCTGACTCAACTTTGAAAGCGAGGCGTGGTGATGGCATACATTCGTGGCAACAATGCGGGCAACAGTCTTTACGGCACTGCTGGAAGTGACCGTATTGCCGGTTACGGTGGCAACGACAGCTTTTATGGCCGGGACGGTGCTGACAAGATGTTTGGTGGCAATGGCAAGGACAGTTTTTACTTCTACCACTACTCTGCATCGGATGTTGACCAGATATTTGGCAACGAGGGTGATGACAGGCTGTCATTGTTTATGTCAGGCGAAACCCAGGACATCGTCGCGAGCCTGGACGGCGGTTTTGTGAGGCTAGGTGGTGTCACGGTTCTGAAAATGCAGTCGGTGGAGAGTGTCAGCAGCTTTAACCTGGGGGCTGGCAATGATTATTTTGCAGGCGGCGCTTTCGCCGATTCTGCTCGCGGGGGTGATGGAAATGACCGCCTGATGGGACGTGGTGGAAACGATAGCTTGTCTGGATTGAATGGGGACGATGTTCTGTTTGGTGACGAGGGCAAGGACTATCTGTTTGGTGACAGCGGCAATGACGTTCTGCAGGGCGGTGTTGGCAGGGACACAATGCTCGGCGACCTGGGCACAGACCGCCTGATTGGCGGACTGGGGGAAGACAGCATGATAGGTGGCGAGGGTCATGACCGATTCGTCTGGAACAGCCTTGCGGAAGGCGGTGACCGGATCCCTGACTTCCAGAGTGGCCAAGACAGGCTGCTCTTTCAGTCCGATGCCTTTGGCGGTGTTGTTGTCGTCAACGATAGCAACTTCATTGCCAATGGGATCGGGGCTGCCAGGGATGAGGACGACCGGTTTCTTTATTCGAACAGCACGCAAGCCCTGTTTTTTGATGCCGATGGCACGGGTGAAGGGCAGAAGATATTGATCGGCCACATTTATGGCGATGCGATAACTGCGGCTGACATCCTGATGTTCTAGTTTCACCTTCAACCCTGCGTCTGGCAAAACAGCGGTTTCATGCTGTGTCATGGCAAGGAATTGGAGCCTGTTCAAGCTCAAAAAGCAGCAAGCCGCTAAAATGTACAAATTAATATTGATTTGTACAAAATGCACACCATTCCTTTAAGTGAATTTCGTGCCAATGCTTCGGCCATGATTGACCTGGTGGAGCAGGGCGAGACGGTTCGTATCCTGCGGCATGGCAAACCTGTGGCCGAGCTGGTGCCCATGCAGGCCCAGGAGGCGAAAAAGGTGCCGCGCTGGAAAATGCCGGTTGAGCCCTTGCGTTACCTTAAACCACCCAGCAAATCTGGCGCTCAGATGATTGTTGAAGAGCGTGAAGGTGGTTGGTGATGAACATCCTGTTTGATGCATCAGCCATGTTCAAGCGCTACAGCGGTGAAAACGGTGTGGAGCGTGTACTTCAATTGCAGGCCTCGGCCAGTGCGGTAAGCGCGGCGGTGCATTGCAAAACGGAAGTGGCATCTGCCTTGACCCGCCAGTGGCGTGAAGGTGCTTTCAGCGATGGGGAGTATGAACGTGTGCTGGCTGATATTCATGCTGACTTTGATGAGTTGGCTGTGATACCGCTTTCCAGCCAGGCAGAGCGTTACGCGATCTCTGCGATGCGGCTTGCGACACTGCGTGGCATGGATGCACTGCACATCGGCACAGCACAAGCTGCGCGAGTTGATCTTTTTGTGACGGCTGATCGCCGCCAGGCCGCTGCTGCCACGGCGGTTGGTTTGAAAACTGAATTGATAGAGGTTTGATATGTTTTACCCCCAGGAATTTGACGTCATTGTGGTAGGTGGTGGCCATGCAGGCACCGAGGCTGCGCTGGCTTCGAGCCGCATGGGCTGCAAGACCTTGCTGCTTTCGCACAATATTGAAACGCTGGGCCAGATGAGCTGCAACCCGTCGATAGGCGGTATTGGCAAGGGTCACCTGGTCAAGGAGGTAGACGCCATGGGCGGTGCGATGGCGTTGGCTACCGACGAAGGTGGCATCCAGTTCCGCATTCTGAACAGTTCCAAAGGCCCGGCGGTACGTGCAACGCGCGCCCAGGCAGACCGCATTTTGTACAAGGCCGCGATTCGCCGCATGCTGGAAAACCAGCCCAATCTGTGGTTGTTTCAGCAAGCGGTCGATGACCTGATGGTCGAGGGTGACAGGGTGGTCGGTGCGGTGACGCAGGTTGGCATCAAGTTTCGCGCGCGTACAGTGGTGCTGACGGCAGGGACTTTTCTGGACGGCAAGATCCACGTTGGCCTGCAAAACTACGCTGCAGGCAGGGCGGGTGACCCACCAGCGGTGTCCCTGTCAGCGCGGCTCAAGGAACTCAAGCTGCCACAAGGCCGGCTTAAAACCGGCACCCCCCCACGGATTGATGGCCGTTCGATTGACTTCAGCAAATGCACCGAACAACCCGGTGACGGCATGCCGGGTGGTACTGATGGCGCTGTACCGGTATTCAGCTTCATGGGTGGCAAGATCCAGCATCCGCAGCAAGTGCCTTGCTGGATTACCCATACCAACGAACGTACGCACGACATCATTCGCAGCGGGTTTGACCGCAGCCCCATGTTTACCGGCAAGATTGACGGCGTGGGGCCGCGCTATTGCCCAAGTGTGGAGGACAAGATCAACCGCTTTGCCGGCAAGGACAGTCACCAGATTTTTCTGGAACCCGAAGGCCTGACAACCCACGAGATTTACCCCAATGGCATCTCGACCAGCCTGCCTTTTGACATCCAGTACGATCTGGTGCGCTCTATGGCTGGCATGGAAAACGCCCACATCTTGCGGCCCGGTTATGCGATTGAGTATGACTATTTTGACCCTCGCGCCCTGAAAACGAGCTTTGAAACCCGTGCGGTGCAGGGCCTGTTTTTTGCCGGACAGATCAACGGCACCACAGGTTATGAAGAGGCCGCAGCGCAGGGCATGTTTGCCGGTATCAACGCCGCGCTGCAGTGCCAGGGCAAGCAAGCCTGGCTGCCCAAGCGTGATGAAGCCTACCTCGGTGTGCTGGTTGACGACCTGATTACCAAGGGCGTGACCGAACCCTATCGCATGTTTACCAGTCGTGCCGAGTTCCGTTTGATGCTGCGTGAAGACAATGCCGACATGCGTTTGACTGAAAAGGGCAGGGAACTGGGTCTTGTCAACGATGAGCGCTGGGATGCATTCAACCGCAAACGCGATGCTGTTTCACGTGAAACAGAACGTGTTTTGGGCAAGGCGATTGAGCGTGAATACAACTTTGCAGATTTGTTGCGCAGGCCAGATGTGAACTATGCCGGGCTGATGTCTCTGGGTGAGGGCAAGTATGCCAACCCGGATATCCATGTAGGAGTGGTGCAAGGTGCTGATGTTTCACGTGAAACATTGTTGCCTGCGGACATGGCAAAAAGTGTGATCGAGCAGATCGAAATCACGGCCAAATATGCTGGCTATATCGATCTGCAGAAAGTAGAGGTTGAACGTGCCTCGCACTATGAGAACCTCAAACTGCCGGCTGACCTGGATTACCTGCAGGTGTCAGCCTTGAGTTTTGAGGCGCGTCAAAAACTAGCAAAACACCGGCCCGAAACATTGGGCCTGGCGTCACGCATCTCGGGCATTACTCCCGCTACCGTGTCATTGCTGCTGGTTCATTTGAAGAAAAACCTCTGGAAAAACACAGTCCCACTTGCCACCTCAGCTGAGTCATCAGCCCTTGCTGCCCAGCTTGAGGCGTGATCAACATGACTGTCATCGGAGCGGAAAATGATTTGCGTCGTGGTTTACTGGCGCTTGAACTGAAACTGAACGACCAGCAAATCACCCAGTTGCTGGACTATCTTGAGCTGATTGCAAAGTGGACAAAAGTCTATAACCTCACCGCAGTGCGTGATCCGGCTGAAATGATGACGCATCATCTGCTCGACAGTTTGGCCGCCATCGTGCCCTTGCAGCGCCATTTGTCGCAAGCCGGGCTGGGGCAGGGCAGCCAGCTGCTGGACGTTGGATCTGGCGCAGGCTTGCCCGGCGTGGTGATTGCCATCTGTTGCCCCGAGGTGATGGTGACTTGTGTGGACACAGTTGCGAAAAAAGCGGCGTTTATCAAACAGGCGGCCTTGGCACTGAAGTTGCCAAATCTGACCGGTCAACATGCGCGGGTAGAAAGCATCAACAAACCGTTTGACGTGATCTGCTCACGCGCGTTTGCATCGCTGAACGACTTCACGCAATGGTCGGCTGCTGCATTGGCACCTCACGGTGCCTGGATGGCCATGAAAGGCAAACACCCTGCAGACGAGTTGCTGGCCCTGCCACCCACCACTGAAGTGTTTCACGTGGAACAATTGAAGGTGCCAGGCCTTGATGCAGAGCGCTGTATTTACTGGTTGCGGCCAAAAAGCAACTGAATAGCCCCGATCCTGGAGGCCATCAGACAAAGCCCTGTCGTAAACTCAAACTCTATCTTTTTTGGGGTTTACCATGCTGGGCTCATTCGTCGCCACGACCGGAATAGCTGACTACGGGTCTTTTGTTGTCGCCATCATTATTTTCCTGCTGATTCCGGGGCCAGGCAATCTGGCGCTGATTACTTCAACCAGCAAGGGCGGCATATCTGGCGGCATGGGCGCAACCTTCGGTGTGATTGCCGGTGACCAGGTTTTGTTATGGGCTGCGGTAGCGGGTGTGTCTGCCGTGATGGCGGCTTACCCCGCAGCTTTTCATGCAGTGCAGTGGCTGGGTGCAGCTTACTTGAGCTGGTTGGGCCTCAAAATGCTGCTGGCCAAACCCGGTGATGCACCCATTTTGCAAATCAAACCCCATCACTTTTTCAGACAGGCCCTGTTTATCACCTTGCTCAATCCCAAGGCCATCGTTTTTTACATGGCATTTTTTCCGCTGTTTGTTGACCCTGCCCATCACCAGGGGTTGAAAACTTTTGGTGTGATGGCTGTCACGATTGCCGCGCTGACTTTTTTGTACGGCTTGATAGCCGTGCTGTTGACCTACTTTCTGGCGGAACGCATTCGGTCCAGCCCCAAAATATCAGGCACGCTTGAAAAAGCGGCCGGCCTGTTTTTGATCGGTTTTGGCATCAAACTCGCCTTGTCCAAATAGCCAGTTATTTGACCTTCTTTTTCAACAACAATAAATAAAACCACCATGGCCAAAATCTTCTGCATTGCCAATCAAAAAGGCGGGGTCGGTAAAACCACCACTACCGTCAATCTTTCTGCCGGTCTGGCCAAGGTGGGTCAACGTGTACTGATGATTGACCTTGACCCCCAGGGCAATGCCACCATGGGTTCGGGCGTGGACAAACGCAAGCTTGAACTCACGGTGTACGACGTGTTGCTGGAATCATCAAGCATCGCCGAGGCGCGGGTACAAAGCCCCAGGCTGATTGAAGGCGGTTGTGGCTACGACATTCTGGGTTCCAACCGCGAACTGGCCGGTGCCGAGATTGAACTGGTGCAGGTAGAACGGCGTGAAAAGCGCCTCAAGGCCGCACTGGCCCAGGTCGATGCCGATTACGACTTTGTGCTGATCGACTGTCCACCCTCGCTGAGCATGCTGACCCTGAATGGCCTGTGCTGCGCCCATGGTGTGATCGTGCCCATGCAGTGTGAGTATTTTGCGCTTGAGGGCCTGACCGATCTGGTCAACACCATCAAGCAAGTGCATGCCAACCTCAACAAGGACCTGCAAATCATCGGTCTGCTGCGTGTGATGTTTGACCCGCGCATTACCCTGCAGCAACAGGTCAGCGAACAGCTCAAGGAACACTTTTCAGAAAAAGTCTTCAACACTGTGATTCCGCGCAACGTGCGGCTGGCCGAAGCACCAAGCTACGGTGTGCCCGGTGTCGTGTTTGATCCTTTGTCCAAAGGCGCGCAGGCCTTTGTGGCTTTTGCCGAAGAAATGGTCAGCCGTGTACAGAACATGTAATGGCGCAAGCTATAAAAATCATAGCAAACAGGAATTTTGAAAAATGAAGCCCCGTAATGTCCTGATACTGCCCGGCTGGCAAAACAGCGGCCCTGATCACTGGCAAAGCCGCTGGGAGCGTGCGTATGGCTATACACGGGTCGAGCAACATGACTGGATGCGTCCGCTGCGTGGCGACTGGATATCGCGGCTTGAGGACGTGCTGCTGTCCTGCGACGAGCCCGCCGTGCTGGTCGCCCATAGTCTGGGCTGTATCCAGCTGGCTGCATGGGCTGCGCATTCAGGCAATACGGACCGTGTCAAGGCGGCCATGCTGGTGGCGCCGCCCGATACCGAACGCGACGACGTGCGGCAGATGGTGCCGGGCTGGGCGCCTGTTCTGAAGCAAAAATTTCCCTTCACCTCGATCATGTTCGCCAGCAGCAATGATGCGTTCTGTGACCTGGCACGGGCTCGCGCATTTGCCCAGGCCTGGGGCACGGGTTTTGTCGATGCAGGCGAGCGGGGCCACCTCAACGCAGAAAGCGGGCTTGGCGACTGGCCGCAAGGCCAGGCTGAGTTGCAGCGCCTGATGGCGATATGAGTGTTATTGCGCGCACATTTCGGTCAGGCTTTTTTACGCAAAAACCGGTGGCGTTTGTCGCAGGAGTTCTGGCCGTGCTGCTATTGGCCTGTCAGCCAGCCCGCGCCGAGCCCGATGAAGACGTGTTGGGGAAAGCACTGAATTACCCGTCCGGCAATGCCGCCACCTGGTACAACAACCCCAACCGTGTGGGCGCCTGGTCAGCACTGGACAAGGTGCCCGGCGTCCGTGTGCGGCTGGTTCAGCACCCGTCCGGGCTTGGGCCCCTGCCATTGGCCACAGGCGTTCCGCCGATCAGCTATCGTTATAAAAATGTGAGCTATACGCTTGCTGACTACCTGGACAGACAGCGTACAACAGGCCTGCTGATCCTGAAAAATGGCGAAATCGCCGCCGAGCATTACCGTTACGGCCGCAAGGACGACGCACGTTTCCTGTCGTTTTCCATGGCCAAAAGCGTGACCTCGCTTTTGCTGGGTCAGGCGCAAGCCCAGGGTGCGATCGGCTCGCTTGATGACACGGCCGGGCAGTATGTCAAGGCGCTGGACGGCAGCCCTTACGGCGCGACGACAATCCGCCAGTTGCTGCGCATGAGCTCCGGCCTGACATTTACCGAGCGTTATGACGGCACCGACGATATCGCCCGGCTGGTGCGCG
>JAZKIK010000008.1:8825-17521 GCA_040384925.1 Pseudomonadota bacterium
AAGCATCGTCATTTCTTCTCTCCGGAGACGGCCGCAGGCGCGGCAGGGGCGGGCAAACCGCTGGACGTATTGCGCTCCATTGCTGACCGGCATTCCCCCGCTGGAGAAAAATTCGTATATGCCAGCGCTGAAACGGAAGTCTTGGGCCGCGTCCTGACGGCGGCCACCGGCAAAAACATCGCCGAGCTGACCCGCGACTGGCTCTGGGGGCCTATCGGTGCCGAGCATGATGCGTTCTGGGGTTTGTCCATCGACGGGCAGGAAAACACCTTCGGTGGCTTCAACGCCAGCCTGCGCGACTGGGGTCGCCTTGGCCTGCTGCTGGCCAACGACGGCCGCGTGCAAACCGATGTGAATGGCCGGGCCGAAACACTGCAGGTGCTGCCGCGTGAATACCTTCTCGACGCCACCGACACGGCACGGCAGCCCGCCGCCTTCAAGCCGCGCAAAGCCACGCCGTATTTTGGTTATGGTTACCAGTTCTGGCTGATGCCGCTGAAAGAGCGGACTTTTGCGATGCAGGGCATACACGGCCAGACGGTTTATGTGCAGCCTTCATCCGGCATTGTGCTGGTGCTGACTTCTGTCTGGGAAAGTGCCAGCGGCAAACAAAACCTGCAACCTTATGAAGAACGCGATGCGCTCTGGCGCGGCGTGCTGCAGTCGCTGGGCGGCAGCCTGACGCCACAACAATCAACCGAATAATCAGAAAAGAGCGGATAAAACATGGTCACCAAAAAACCAAAAGGCCTGGGCCGCGGGCTCGAAGCGCTGCTGGGCCCACGCGCCAGCGAATCAGCCGGCCCCGACACCATCAACAGTGCCAGCGCCGGCCCCAACAGCCAGACCAGTCCAGGCCTGCCCGCATCGCTGCGCCTGGTGGACATGGTGCCCGGCCAGTACCAGCCGCGTACCCGCATGGACGAGGGCGCTCTGTACGAGCTGGCCGAGTCCATCAAGGCGCAGGGCATCATGCAGCCGATTCTGGTGCGCCGCCTGACCAGTGGGGACAATGACGGCAAATACGAAATCATTGCTGGTGAAAGGCGCTTCAGGGCCGCCAGACTCGCCGGTCTGGACAGCGTGCCCGTGCTGGTGCGCGACGTGCCCGACGAAGCCGCAGCAGCGATGTCGCTGATTGAAAACATCCAGCGCGAAGACCTGAATCCGCTCGAAGAAGCCCAGGGCCTGAACCGCCTGGTCAAGGAGTTTGGCCTCACGCATGAGCAAGCCGCACAGGCTGTCGGCCGCTCGCGCAGCGCTGCGTCCAACCTGCTGCGGCTTTTGAACCTGGCCGATCCGGTCCAGACCATGCTGATGGCAGGTGACATAGACATGGGCCACGCCAGGGCCCTGCTGTCGCTGGACCGCGCCACACAGATCACCGCAGGCAACCAGATTGCGGCAAAAAAAATGTCGGTGCGCGAGACCGAAAGCCTGGTCAAAAAGCTCAGCGCCGAGTTCTCGCTGAAACCGCAAAAAGTGGGCAAGGAAAAATCCCGCGACACCCGTCGCGTCGAAGAAGAACTGGCCGACCTGCTGATGGCCGAGGTTGAAGTTCGCATCAAAAAACAGGTCAAACGCAATGGCAGGCGTGAGGACATGGGCGAAGTGGCTATCCAGTTCAGCTCCATGGATGAACTCAATGGCCTGATCGAGCGTTTGCGTGGGCAGGGCGGCGGCAAATAAGCTGCATTCGAAGGTATTGAAGGTCGGCGTTGGTTTGCCACCACGTCAAAAGTCAAGCCCACACAATGAGGGGCTTGCAAGACTTCATAGCACCCTAGAATTTCCTGCTTCACACAAACAGAAAAAAGCCGGAAAACCCATGCCAATTTGCGCAAAGCACCTTCGCACATTCATCAAGCTGGCCGTTGTTGCGGCAACGACAGGCATTCTTGTTGCCTGCGGCGGTGGCGGAGGAGGCGACTCTGCCGCCGCCGTTACCCCTGTCCCAACACCGGCGACAACAGCTACCTGGGCCCTATCTGGAAGTTATAGCGCTGTGCCGAAAATTCAGGGATCAATCTCCGAAAGTCCCCTGCGGATTGCTCTTTCACTTGTCCATCCGTCGGACCCCGGTGCCGAATATGTGATGGATTCCAGCGCAGTACCAACCAGCCTGGGTGTCACCCTGCAGCGTGGCATTTATGACAGTGTGAGCCAGAAGTTTTCCGGTTTGACACCAGTGGCTTATATTGATGCGCCCTTGGGCAACATCCGGCGCACCTCCCTTCTGGCCGACGGTCGGCGGCCAACGCAACTCCAGACTTCAGCCAAGGTTTTGTGTCAGGACTCCATTGACGCGCTGAATTTCAGTGATCCATCCCTGAGTCAGATCGCTGTGCTGGCAGCGGGCGGCGACGGAGTATGTGGGTCCAGGGACGATGAACAGTGGATTGTTGGTTTTGATGCCAATTATTCCCCCCGATTCACCTACTATGCACCTGGAAAGATACTGGGCTACCTGCGCTCGGCAAGCACCGGGCAGCCTACGGCGTGGCTTGATCACTCCGTTCCAGGGCAGCTATCACTGTTTTCAATAGGCGGTGGTGTTGGCAGTGGCGCTAAATACCTGAATGCAACGCCCTTACCGCAACCAGCTATTGCACCTGTTTACCGCAGCGTGCTGAACCTCAATGACCAGATCCTGTTTACCGAAAATGGCGTGCTGCGCTCGGTCAAGGGTTCGGCCACTTCAGCCACACTTGCAGATCTGTCTGCGTTGACTGGCCCGGACGGCTGGCAGTCTGCAGGTTTTGATGCCAGCAATGCCTACGTCTATCTGAATTCGAACCCGTCGACCTCTGGCAGCGGCACCTGGCGCATGCTGGCCGTATCGCGTCTTACCCAGAGCACCAGCCTGCTGGCCACAGGCACGGGCTCCGTATTGACTGCCGATACCGGCATTCAGGGGGTTTTTGCCACGGTATTAAAAGGTGCCACCTCCAGCATCATCGAGATTGCAAAATCCAGTGGTGCCCAGTCCGTCTTCCGCTCTGATGGCTCCAGCTCGGTTTCGTTTTTGTCTGCTTTCCCTGGCGGCATCAATGTGTTGACGGTTGCAAACAATTCAAACTCGGCATCGGCGGCAAGTGTCGTTACCGATTCGGGGGCCCGGCTGTTTGATGCAAACACCGGTCTTTTATATGGTGCCGACGAACGCCAGTACGACTCGGTTGCCAACAGCTTTGTCTCGTCAAGCCTGTTGTTTGTAACGCCATTTGATGGTTTTGGTGGACGGGGCATGTCCGGCAGCAATCTTGTTGCATTCGATCTCACGGCCAGGACGACACGACTCCTGGGCACCTTCCCGACAGGCGCGGGTCTTGGTGGGCTTGCTGCAGACACCGTTTTTGTCGGCCCAATGCTGTCCAACAACTCCTTTGGAGGCACGCAGGTAGCCAGGCTTGTTGGCGGGCAGATGCTTGCTTCAGGTTCTGCGGTTTACACCTACAACGCCGGAGTTCCCAATAGTCTGCGCAAAACGACAGTGCAGGTTCGCTGAGTCAAATCTGGAGAAGGGCGCGCCTTGGACTGGCGTGCTTTCTGGCTGCAAGGGAAGGAAATGTAAAAAGGCTCTGCATATAAAACTGTGAAATAAGTCACCATGAATCACACCTTGCAGACTTACCCCACATTCAGGGGAGTGACGCCTGCATGGGGTCTGCCGCAGCACCAGTTGACAACAGTGCCGTGGTGGGTGGCCGGTGCGGTGGCATAAGCTGCCATGGCGGCTGCAGTGGCCAAGGGTGCAGCACAGTAGCAAGTTGCGGCCGTGCAACAAAACCAGGCTTTGCAAGGCTAGCAAAAAGCACCTGACCGGCATGTTTTGTCCAAAGACTGTGCAGGATGAGTGCAATCCAGAGCTAAGTTCCAAATCCTTGCCATCCATGAAAAAAGCGCCGCATCCGGCGCTTTTTCATGGGTGGGCCGTTTTTACTTCAGATCGATGGTGACCAGTGCGCCACTGCAGTCGTTGCTGTAGCTATAGTTCAGATTGACCGCGCCTGCCAGGCCAGATGCGCCCGACAGCGACTGGCTGATTGATGCATTTCCGCTGGTGCATTCGGCCGCGCTTTGCAAACCCCTGATGCAGTACTTCACATTCAGCGGTACTGACACCCCTGCGGTGGCAATGGTGCCACTGACATTGACGGCGCAAGTGGCTGAGCCGCCGCCAGCGCCCGTACCTGTCACCACTGTTGTGCCGGTGCCTGTAGCCGGATTGAAATCAAAGGTCAGGGTGACACCGTTGGCAGCAGCATAGGCGCTGCTGTAGACCCCCTGAAAACTGCTCGGATTGGTCCAGGTCAAAAAGCTGCCCAGGTTGCCGCCGTTGGCGACAAACCGTGACAGTGCCTGTAGCGCCTTGCCATAGGCGTTTGCAGCTTCGCCCAGCGTCGGTGCCAGGGTGGCGATGTTGACGCCTGTACCCAGCTTGAACTGCGTCGCCACCGTGTTGCCTGCCGCCGTGAAGTTGTTGCTGTTGACACCGCCCGTCAGCCCTTTTGAAATGCTGTAGGCCACCGAGGTCAGCGGCGTCACCATGCCGGTGGTGCTGCCGCCCTTGCTGGCCACCACCACCTGCAGCGGCTCGCTGAGGGTTTTGGTGGTGTTGGTGGCCTCGTCGGTGTAGGTGCCACCTGTGGCTTCAATCACCACATCGCCCTCGTATTGCAGGTCCATTGAATAGAGGCCGCCCGCAGCCGTGGTGGCGCATTTGATTTCTTCGCCTTTGCCAGCGGCAACAGCCTTGTAGGCACACACCTTGGCGCCAGTGACTGGGCCCTTGACGACCGTGCCGGACACCGTGGTGGTGGCGACAACCGGTGCAGCGGGGGCTGACGAGTCCCCACCACAAGCGCTTAGCAGACCGGCTGCGGCCAGACAGGCAGATACAAGGCTGAAAGTGGGTGCGTGCAAGCGGGTCATGAGAAGTTGCTCCAAATAGAAGAGTTAAAAACAGAATCTGAAACTGCTGGACGGCGCAGGTTATTCGTTTTTTCCAGTCACAGGCACCCCATGAACAAGGGTGCAGGCCAGCCCTCGCCGCAGTTGTGGCGGCACGAGGTGGGCACTAGACTTGGCAGATGTTTTCTCCCCCACTGTTTGAACGCGCCCTGATCGTTGAAGACCTTGATGAGCCCAGGCGCTGGCTGGCCGACATCCTGCCGCGTGCCCTGCCTGTAGTAAAGCGTGTGGACACCGCCGCCACCCTTGCGGAAGCGCGTGAAAACATGCGCAGCCATGCCTACGGCCTGGCGCTGGTCGATTGGGGGCTGCCCGATGGCACAAGTGAAAAACTGATCAGCGAGCTGGTCGCCGCGCGTGAAGGCGCGGTCATCATCGTGGCGACGATTCATGATGACGACACCCATGTTTTCCCCGCCTTGCGGGCCGGGGCTTCGGGTTACATCCTCAAATCGCAGCCTGATGCAGTGGTGGTGGCGCAACTGCAGCGTATTGAAATCGGCGAACCCGCGTTGTCACCGTCGATTGCGCTGCGTGTGCTCAGGCACTTCAGGGCCATGCCTGCAGGCGGCATGGCAAGTCTCGGCACCAGCCGCATGCCGGAGGCTGATGTCCCGCTGATCAAGCTGACCGAGCGTGAAGCAGACGTGCTGCGCCTGATTGCCAAAGGCTACCGCGCACCAGAAGTCGCCCCACTGCTGGGCCTGACACCTTCAACCGTCAGCAGTTATGTACGTGACATTTACCGCAAGCTGGGCATTTCATCGCGGGCCGAAGCAGCGATGGAGGCGGTGCGGCGTGGGCTGGTAGCCTGAGGCAGCAGCCATCAGGCCGCCAGTGGCAACCGCAACACCACCCGGCAGCCTTTCAGCGGTGGTATTTGCGCCGCCACCGTCAGCTCTGCACCAATCTGGCTGGCGCGGTAGTGCATGTTTTTCAGGCCACGCGCACCGGCACGCACGGCATCCATTTGCAGGCCTATGCCGTTGTCGGCAATTTCTATGCACATCAGCTGGCTGCCCTTATCTTTCTCACCACCCTGGACCTTGGCGCTCAGCGTCATGTGCTGGGCCTGTGAGTGTTTGACGATGTTGGTGGCGGCTTCCTGCAGTATGCGCATGACCTGCAGCACCACATCGCTGCTGAGCTGCACCGCGTCCAGCGAATCGTCAATATGCCAGTCCAGCCTGACACCGGCCGCTGCCAGCCGGGCATCCCAGCGGTTGCGCCAGGCGGCCAGCGCGCCAGGCAGGTAGTGGCTCTGGTCGGTGCTGTCCATCAGCAGGCGCAGCTCGTCCAGGCTGTCCTGCAGTGACTGCGCCACCTGCTGCGGAGCCAGCGCGCCGCGCTCCACGCCACGCAGTGCCGTCATCAGCTGTGCACCCAGGCCGTCGTGCATGTCGCGCAGCAGGCGTTCGCGCTCCTGCACACGGGCGGCGTCGTGTTCACTGCTGCGCAGGCGCTCGTAGCTCAGCTGCAGCTCCTCGGTTTTGCTGGCCACATGCTGCTCCAGCTCTTCATTGGCAAGTTCGGCCCGGTTCAGTGTCAGCACCACGTATTCACCCGACATCAGGGCAAAACCGACCAGCACGGTCAAAAACCCCCAAAACACATAAGAGTGCGAGGTGGGCGGCAATACCATGGCAACGACCATCAGGTCGTGCGCCACGCTGCCCAGCAAAACCAGCAGGCAGACCATCATGGCGCCTACGTGCCGCGCCGCCACCAGGCGCCGCCGTTGCCAGATGGTATAGCCCAGCCAACAGATCATGCCTGTGCCGCCGATCTGCGCCAGGCTGCGGGCGACCAGGGCACCATGGCCAAGCAGCCCGGTGATGACAAAGGAGGCCAGTATCAGCAAGGTCATGCTGCTGAGCACCCTGCGCGCCCTTGTGCGCTCCCTGCTGAGCAGATGCAACACGGCCAGCGCAATAAACAGCGCAGACAGCAAGGCGTTGACGGGGTTCAGCTGTTCATAAAGTATTGGCAGGCCGGGTACGGTGTTGTCGTAATAAACGATGCCGCGCAGACCCCAGAGGCCGCAGGCCATGGCCAGCCACAGCAAATTCATGCCCTGGCGGCGTGGCAGCCAGAGCAAAAAAGCCAGCAAACCCAGCACCAGCACCACACCCGAAGCCGCATCGGCATAACCGACCACTTCATGCACCGTGCTGACGTGCAGTGGCAGCAGCGCATGGGTCGGGCCGGTAACCAGCCTGACCAGCCCGGCAGGCATGTAGGGCAGGGTCTGCAGCTCCAGCCGGATGCTGCGCACCCCTGGTGGCAGCGAAAACAGCGCCGGAATACGGCCGTTGTAAATGCTGTTGCTGCTGCCCTCAGCCCTGCCAGACAGCATGAAAGGGCCAGTTCTGGAGCGCTGGTTGGCACTGAGCAGCGTCAGAGCCACTCCATCGGCCTCTATGCGGTAAGGTGCACCCACCCGAAATATCCACAAAGCCGGTGCGGCCAGCCCTGACCTGGCACAGTCGCCCACGTCAATCTCGTAATGGATACGCACATCCTCATGGCGCAGCGCCAGCGGCAGCCGGTCTGGCACGCTGACCACCGCTGTGCTGGTCTGGCCATCTGCAGCCAGTACGGTGCGGCGCACCTCTTTGATGTCATGCAAGGGGTCGCAGGGCTGGCTGGCGTGGGCAAAGCCTTGTGTCGCCAGTGCTGAAAAAACCAGCAGCGCAAAAAACAGCAAACGAAGCGGCTGCCACATCCCAAAGTCCGGTCTTGTCATTCCGGCAAAGGCGGGATGTGTTGGCCTGCCATGCTTTTTTAAAGCGAAAAGATCTTGCCCGGATTCATGATGTTTTTCGGGTCCAAAGCACGTTTGATGGTGCGCATCATGTTGACTGCGCCGTCACCGGTTTCCGTCACCAGAAAATCCATCTTGTGCAGGCCCACACCATGCTCGCCCGTGCAGGTGCCTTCCAGCGCCAGCGCGCGGCTGACCAGCTTGTGGTTCAATGCTTCGGCCACCTCGCGCTCTTTGGGCTGTTCCGGGTCAATCAGGTAACCAAAATGAAAATTGCCGTCACCCACATGGCCAACCAGGAAGTAGGGGATGCCGCTGGCGTCCACCTCGGCCACGGACTCAAGCAGGCAATCAGCCAGGCGTGAAATCGGCACACAGGTGTCGGTTGAAATAGCCCGGCAGCCAGGGCGCGACTGGATGGCAGCAAAGTAGGCGTTGTGCCGCGCAGTCCACAGCCGCGTACGTTCTTCGGGTGTGCTGGCCCACTCAAATGCATTGCCCCCGTGGCCGCTGGCCAGCTCCTGCACCAGCTCGGCCTGCTCCTTGACGCTGCTCGGCGAGCCGTGAAACTCCATCAGCAGCATGGGTTCTTCACGCAGATTGAGTTTTGAATGCGCGTTGACCATGCGCACCGTGTTGTGGTCAATCAGTTCGACCCGTGCAATCGGCACACCCATCTGTATCACTTCAATCGTCGTGCGAACCGCCGCCTCAATGCTCGGAAAGGAACAGATCGCTGCTGAAATCGCCTCCGGCAGCGGGTACAGCCGTACCGTGACTTCGGTAATCACACCCAGCGTGCCTTCACTGCCGACCATCAACCGCGTCAAATCGTAGCCAGCGGACGATTTTTTGGCCCGCGTACCTGTACGAATCACTTCACCACTGGCGGTCACCACTTCCAGCGCCAGCACGTTTTCACGCATGGTGCCGTAACGCACGGCGTTGGTGCCGCTGG
>JAZKIK010000009.1:0-15141 GCA_040384925.1 Pseudomonadota bacterium
GGCTTCAATCTCCTGGCGCAGTCTGGTGTTTTCTGCCTGCAGGTCGGCTACCGAGCGGGTTTCGTCGGCGGCGTGCAAGAGCCCCGTGCAGCCAAAAGCCAGGCTCAAAGCCAGTACCAGAGGCTTGATTGCCGGACGGGCCGTATACGACTCCTTGTTCTTCATCACAAAATACTTTCAATAAAAACATGAATAAAAACCGGGCGGCTTATTCCGCCGGAAGCAGCCTTGGCGCAAAGAACAAGCCAGCTTTTTGAGGGGTAAAAGGGCTTGTTGAAGGCCTGAAACCGGCTTTTTTGTTGATGCACTGTTGACTGCTCAACAGCACTGTTGGCAAGGCTTCAGCAAAACCGTCAAACACGGCTTTTTCAGGCCTTTTTCAATGGCACGGGCTTTGCGAAGTCAAGCTGATTCACGTTTCACCCAGTTCCAAAGCTTTAACCCCCAGCCATGAACACTGCACAGACATTGCGATTCAACGGCGCACAAGCAGCCATTCCAGCCCGCAAGCCCGCAACGGCCAGCCCCAGAGCGCGGCCAGTGCCGCCTGCGCCTGCGCAGTTGGCATCGACCCCTGTGCGACACCCCAAAAGTTTTCCGAGTGGCCGTGAAAACCTCGGCCTGGTCGCCTTTGCCGCCGTGCTGCATGCACTTGTGGTCTGGTCTGTATTGCAGGCCAGCGATGCACCGCGTCTGGTGACCAGGGCCACGCAGGAAATCGAATTACTCCGCCCTGCCCCGCCTGTCATTCCCGAAGCCATCAAACCAGCACCCAAACCGCTGGAGCCACCCCCACGCAAACTGGACGCGCCCAAACCGGTTCAGCAGGCCGCCACAACACCGGCCGCATTACGCACCCAGGTAGCGACCACCGAAGCCGTGCCAGCCGATGTACCCACGGTTGCAGAAAACCTGCAGGCTGCAAAAACCACAGGGCCGGTTGTAGCTGCAGCACCGGCAGTTGTTGCAGAGCCACCTGCACCGCCCAAAGAAGAACCCGTTACCGAACCCAACGCCTACGCCGCTTACCTGAACAACCCGCCACCGGTCTACCCCAAGGCAGCCCAGCGCCAGGGTTTGCAGGGCCGGGTCTTGCTGCGGGTGCATGTGCTGGCCAGCGGCCAGGTTGGCACGGTGGAACTCAAACAAAGCAGTGGCAAACCGCTGCTTGACGAAGCCGCACTGGCCGCCGTCAAGGCCTGGACCTTTGCACCTGCGCTAAAGGGCAAGACCCCGGTCGATGCCTGGTCCACCGTACCGATTGATTTCAGGATGTCCTGAAATTCATTCCGTTTTTTATTTTTTGACTCAAAGGAAGCCCATGACTATTTCCACCGAACTGATCGTCCCTGCCACGCTGTGGGCACTGCTTGCATTTTCCGTTGCCACCTGGTCGCTTATTCTGGTCAAGGCCGTGCAGCATGTGCGGCTATCGCGGCACAACCGGCGTTTTACCAAAGCATTCTGGTCAGCCGCCAACCTGCAAACTGCCGCCGACCTGGCGCAGGCCAGCGACGGCCCGGCTGCGCGCCTGAGCGCTGCCGGACTGCAGGTTTTGCGTGAAGACAGTGAAACCGGCAGCGACCTGGAACACACAGGTGACCGCCAGGACTTGCTGGAGCGCGCCCTGCGCCAGCAAATCCACAAAGAGCGGCGCCAGCTTGAAAGCGGTCTGGCCGTGCTGGCCAGCATTGGCAGCACTTCGCCTTTTGTTGGCCTGTTTGGCACGGTCTGGGGCATCATGCATGCACTGACCGATATCGGCAAAACCGGCTCGGCCAGCCTGGACGTTGTGGCAGGCCCGATTGGCGAGGCGCTGATTGCCACCGGTGTAGGTATTGCCGTGGCGGTGCCGGCCGTGCTGGCCTACAACTTCTTTTTACGCCGCCTTAAAGTCACAGGCGCTGACCTGGACGAGCTGGGCGCGGACCTGATCTCACTGTCGCGCAAGAGCGGTTACCGTATTCCGCGTGGCAAGGCCCAAGCCACCGCTGCACAAGCGACGACGGTGCCCCATGAACGTATACCGACAACGTTTGACCCGGCCCTGATCCCACCCGGCCTTGTCGCCTGACAGCAGACATCTTGAACCAAAAATATCAGGAATTTCCATATGGCTTTTTCAACTTCCAGTGACGGTGATGAAGTGCTGTCAGAAATCAACGTCACACCGCTGGTGGACGTGATGCTGGTGCTGGTGGTGGCGCTTATCGTCACTGCGCCGCTGCTCAACAACGCCATCAAACTGAATCTGCCCAAAACCGTGGCCACCAAGGCAGCGGAACAGAAAAAACCGGTCTCTGTCAGCATTGACGCCAGAGGACAGGCTTATATCGACAAAACACCGCTGAGCCTGGCCGAACTGGAACCGAGATTGCGCACCCTGCACGCCGCCCAGCCAGACCTGACCTTGCATTTGAGTTCAGATGAAGCAGTGAACTACGGCAGTGTGGCAAAAGTCATGGCACTGATTGAGAAGGCTGGCATCACGCGGCTTGCCGTGCTGACCAATACTCAATAAATGCGGCAGCAAGCAGCGCTAGGGATGCTCTGCAGCCTGACATATCTTTTTTTAACCAAGGTGCCTGTTGCGCATATGCACAGGCACTTGTTGGTTATTGATAAAAATGGCAATTCAACATTGGCCAGCATGGCAAGCAGTGGCTCTGGTGCAGTGTCCGTTACAGGTTTCGTCCTACAGCAATCAAGGCTGTAGCTGATATGAGAGCCTGGGCTTCGTGCGTAGGATGATTTACAGCGTCAAGACTGTGGCTACAAGCACCACAGCAAGACGGTTCCCAACAATCGATTCTGACCAGCCACGGAGCACTGCATCATGACAACCATCAACACCACGTCACGCGTTTCCAGCTCTAGCCTTTTTACCCCGGTCAATGATGGCGATTTTGTATCCAGCGATATGGCGGCGCTGGCCTCACACATGGATGACTGCGCGCACTCGCGTGGCCGGTTTTTCGGCCTGCAAACCGCGTTTGAGTCAGCGCATTCGCTGCTGTTTGCGCGACTGGTGACGGCCGCGCTGATGGCGGTGACCCTGTTTGGTCTTGTCAGCGCCATCTGAAAGAGTGACGCTCCTATTAGTTGACCAGCTTGCAGCACTGAGTCCTTACGCAAAAAAACTGCTGAAATCCCTGCCGCGTGAAGTCGAGGCTCCAATACGGGCCGAGCTTTTTGGCGTGCAGCGCTTTGAGCAGCATGGTCGCAGCCTGGCCGCAGCCCAGGCTGTGCGCAAGGTGTCGGCCTATAGCCGGGAAGCCTCGTTTTTCCCGCGTGTGCAAACCAATATCAGGGCACTGCGCGAGGCCTATGACTATGTTGCGCAGGCATCCGGCAGCGCCCAGTATGTAACGCCCGCGGCGGAGTGGCTGCTGGACAACTTTCACCTGGTTGAAGCGCAGCTGCAACAGATTCATGAGGGGGTTCCCAGGCTTTATTACGCTCACCTGCCCAAACTGGCAGACAAACCGCTTGAAGGCCTGCCGCGCGTTTACGGCATTGCCTGGGCCTATGTGGCCCACACCGACAGCGTGCTCGACCCGCATCTTTTTACCGCCTTTCTGGATGCCTACCAGGAGGTCAGCGAACTGAGCCTGGGCGAGTTATGGGCCCTGCCGACCACCTTGCGTGTAGTGCTTCTTGAAAATCTGCGCCGGGTCGCTGACCGCATTGCGTTGAGCAAGGTCGCACGCGAGCTGGCACACGCTGTATGGGACAGTGCGTCACAAGCTGCAGGCAGTCCAGCAGCCCGATATCTGAGCGATGGCGACCTTGACAGCCTGGCCACGCTGATGCGCCAGCGTGGCGTTGAACGTGGTTACCTGACTCAGCTGTGGCAACGCATGCCTGACCAGCCCCCGGACGCACTTGCAACGCTGGTTCGCTGGACCAACCAGCACAGCCCCGACGGCCTGGCGCTGATTGCAGAAAGCCAGTCGGCCCAGGTGGAGACCAACCTGACCATCAGCAACATCATCAGCAGCCTGCGCTTGATTGGCCAGCTTGAATGGGTGGAACTGATCGAGCCTGTCAGCCGGTCGCTGCAGGTGCTGCGGCAACTGCCGAGCTTTCAGATGGACAGCGAAATGACACGCCAGCAGATCACGCAGGCGATGGAAAAGGTTGCGCGTGATCACGACATCAGCGAACGTGATGTGGCCAATGCCGTTGTCAGCGCTGCCAGGCAGTTTGACGGTGCCGCCACACCTGGTGGACAGAACACGGCGGCCTATCACCTGATAGGGCCAGGCCGGGTTGCGCTAGAAACCGCGTTGAACGCCACATTGAAGGCCCGAGGTGTCTCCAAAAAGTGGACCAAAGCACCCCGCAGCCACGTCTGGGGGCAATCCCGACGTCTGACTGCCTATCTGCTGGCCTGGTTTGCCGGCACGGCGGCCATTCTGGCCTTGACGGCACAGGTCTTGCCCGCGCTGGAATGGATCAACTGGCTGGCGCTGGCCCTGCTGGCCTGGCCAGCGTCCGAAGCCGTGGCTGCGCTTTTGCACCGCGTGATTGCCGAGTCAGGCCGCATCAAGTCATTGCCTCGGCTTGATTTTTCTGCGGGTATTCCGGCAGACCACCGCGTGCTGGTAGTGATTCCGTGCCTGCTGACCTCTACAGCATCCACCCGTAACCTGGTACAGCAGTTGCGCCTGCACTGGCTGGCCAGTCTTGAAAAAAATGCCCAGTTTGCCTTGCTGACAGACTGGGCAGATGCCGACCACGCCAGCGTGCCCGGTGATGAAAAACTGCGGAGCGAGGCCCTGGCACTGATCGATGCGCTGAATCTTGAATACCCTGCCGCACCAGAAATCATCAGTGATACCGGCCAGTCACAAGCCGCGCCACCACGCTTTTTGCTGATTCATCGTCCGCGCAGCTGGTGCAGCACCGAAGCCAGATGGCTGGGCTGGGAACGCAAACGCGGCAAACTTGAAGCGCTGGTGCGCCATATCGCCACTGGCAAGGCTGACCGCCTGAACCCGGCTGGCGAGCTGCAGTTTGCAGATGGCATGCGGATCGCACCCGGCACCTGCTACATCGTGACGCTGGACAGTGACACCGGCCTGCCACCCGGCGCGCTGCGCGAGCTGGTGTCGATTGCAGCGCACCCGCTCAACGCGCCACATATTGATGTGGAAAACCGCCGTGTCAGCGGCGGTTACGGCATATTGCAGCCGCGCGTGGTCACGCCCTTGCCCACACCTGAAGAAAACTCGCCCTTTCACGCCATGTTTGCCGGCCAGTGCGGTATTGACCCCTACAGCAGTGGGACGTCTGATCTTTATCAGGACATGTTCAGCCTGGGCACATTCACTGGCAAAGGGCTGCTGAACGTCAGGGCCGTACATGCTGTGCTTGATGACCGTTTTCCCGAATGCAGCATTCTCAGCCATGACTTGCTGGAAGGCTCGATTGCGCGCTGCGCTTATGTCAGCGACGTGGTGCTGATTGAAGATCACCCACATCACGCGACGGTGGACGCATCGCGCCATCACCGCTGGACGCGTGGTGACTGGCAACTGCTGCCACTGATCTTCAGCCCGCAGCGCTACGGCCTGGATGCCCTGGGTTTGTGGAAGATGCTGGACAACCTGCGTCGCTCGCTGGTCGTACCCGCCTCATTCGCCTTGCTGGTACTGGTGGTTTTTACCGGCGCACTGCCGCTATTCAAGGCCGTGGCCATGGTGGTGGCGGCGTTTTTGGCCGGGCCCATGCTGGGTGCGCTGGCCGGACTGGTGCCGACACGGCGCAGCATTTCATTGCGCCACTTTTTTGATGTCGGCATGAAAGAGTTGTGGCGCGCATTTGCCGCCAGTGCCTGGCAGTTCACGCAACTGGTCAGCAAAACGAGCTTGCAGCTGGATGCAGCAGGCAGAACACTGTGGCGGGTGCTTGTCAGCCGCAAACACCTGCTGCAGTGGACAACTGCTGCACAAGCCCAGGCCGCAGCCCGCTACAGTTTGTGGCCTTTTGTGCGCAACCATGCGGGCACCTCGCTGCTGTGCCTGGTGCTGGCCGGTGTGTCGCTGCTGGGTGTACACCCTGAGGCTGGGGTGTTTTTGTTTGTATTGTGGGCGCTGGGGCCGGTAGCTGCATGGTGGGCCAGCAAACCGGCAGCCATGAAATATTCGGCGGGTCTGGCACCTGAAGATCAGCTCGAAGATGGCGACCGTGCCTATCTTCTGACCCTGGCGCGCGACACCTGGCTGTTTTTTGAGCGCTGTGTGGGCCCGGACGACAACTGCCTGCCGCCCGACAATCTGCAGTTTGACCAGGAAGCGACACTCGCACACCGCACCTCACCGACCAATATCGGCCTGTATTTGCTCTCGATAGCCTGTGCCCGCGAGTTTGGCTGGATCACCACAAGCGTCCTGATCAAAAAACTGCGCGCCACCTTGACGACTGTGGAACGCCTGCCCAAACATGATGGCCATTTGCTGAACTGGTACCAGACCCAGACGCTTGAAGTTTTGCAACCCGCCTATGTGTCCACCGTTGACAGCGGCAATCTGGCCGGCCACCTGCTGGCGGTAGCTGGTGCCTGCAACAGCCTGGCACAGATGGCAGACACCACGCCTGACGAAAAAATAGCACTGCAGGAGCTGGCCGCACAATGCAATCGCCTGTGCATGGACATGAACTTCAGCGGGCTGTACAACCCGAAACGGCATTTGTTCCACATCGGCCTGCGGGTGCATGAACACACGCTGGACCTCAGTTATTACGATCTGCTGGCCTCTGAATCAAGGCTGGCGAGCTTTCTGGCAATTGCCAAGGGCGATGTGCCGCGCCGCCACTGGATGGCGCTGGGCCGGGCCTTTTTGTCGGTAGGCGTGTCGCCGGGGCTTAAATCCTGGTCTGGCTCGATGTTTGAATACCTGATGCCCTCACTGGTGATGCAGGAGCCAGAGCAAGGTCTGCTGCACCGCTCTGGCCTGGCGGCAGTGACCGAGCAGCAGGCCTATGGCGACAAGGAAGGCCGGCCCTGGGGTATTTCCGAATCAGCCTATTTTGCGCAAGACCATTCCCTGGCCTATCAATATTCGCCGTTTGGCGTGCCGCGCCTGGCCTTCAAGCGCCTGCCTGCCAATGAACATGTGGTTGCTCCCTACGCAAGCGTGATGGCAAGCATGTTCAACCCGCGTGAAGCGATCAGGAACCTGCGGCGCCTGCAACAGGCTGGCGCGCGTGGCGACTTTGGTTTTGTTGATGCGCTTGACTACACGGCCTCGCGCCAGCCTGATGCACAGGCTTTCAGTCTGGTCAAAAACTATATGGCGCATCACCAGGGCATGGCGCTGGTGGCCTTGTGCAATGTCTTGTGCAGGCAGGCACCACGGCGCTGGTTTTCAGGCACGCCGCTGGTGCTGGCCTATGAAAGCCTGCTGCATGAACGGGCACCAAGGCAAATCGTCACCTCCGCCGACCCGCGCAGCATGCCGGACATCCGCAGTGAAGACCTTGCCAACCCCTTCCAGTCACGCAACGTACACCCGCTCAGCACACGCTGGCAGCCTACGCAATTGCTGTCCAACGGTGTCTACAGCGTGGCCCTGCGTGCCAACGGTGCGGGGCTGAGTCGCTGGCGTACCCACAACATCAACCGCTGGCGCGATGACCTGCTGCGTGACCAGTACGGCAGCTTTATTTATTTGCGCAGTGAAGACGGTGCCAGCCTGAGCTCTTTGACTGCCCACCCTTCGCCCAATCCGGCCTGGCGCTACCGCTCGCGTTTTCTGGCCGACCGTGTGCAGTTTGATGCCGTAGGCCGCGAGCTGGAAGCCACCACCACGGTGCTGGTCAGCCCTGAAGACGACACTGAAATACGCACGGTTGTCATCAACAACCTGAGCCCGAACGCCGTCACTTATGAAGTGATTTCATGTTTTGAAGTGGTTTTGGCCGACCCACGGGCTGATGACGCACATCCGGCCTTTTCAAACCTGTTCATTGAAAGCACCTGGCGCCCCGAATGGCGTGCCATGATTTTGTCGCGACGCCCGCGCCTGCATGGCGACATGGCACTGTCGGCAGCGCATTTTCTGGCTGAAGCCGATGCCGACATTGTTTCGCTCGACTGCATTGCCGACCGGCGGACTTTTCTGGGCCGCAACACGGCCCGCAGCCAGCCATTGCTGGACACACAGGCCTGGATGGAGTCGCCCGGTGACGAGCAGCGCCAGCCCATCAACGGCCTGGACCCCGTGGCCTGCCTGCGTGTCAAGGTGCATATTGCCGCAGGCGGCATCGCCAAGCTGAGTTTTGCCACCACCGTGTCACAAAGCAGCGCCGAGCTGGCTGGCCGTATCGACAAATACCTGCAGCCCATGCATGTTGCCCGTGCCGTTCGCATGGCCGCCACGCTGGCGCAGGTGCGCCTGCGTGACCTGGGCACCAGCCTGGACGAAAACGCTGCACTGCAAGACCTGACCACGGCGCTGATGTACACCAGCGCACGCAGCTCTGCCGACAGCGGCCCGATTGACCAGCGCCAGCTGTGGCGTTTTGGCATATCGGGCGACAAACCGATGCTGCTCGTGCGTATTCATTCAAGCGAAGGTTTAAGCCTGGTGCAGTCGCTGCTGCGTGCGCAGCCATGGTGGAGTTTTGGCGGTATGGCAGTGGATGTGCTGGTGCTGAACAGTGAAGCAAACTCCTATCTGTCGCCACTGCAGCGCGAAATTCTGGCCCTCAAGGACAGGCTGAACCAGCAGGTGCAGCAGAGTTTTCCACCCGCAGACGGTGCCGGCTTCTTTTTGCTGCGCGACCACGAGGTGTCAGCCTCGGAAAAAGCCGCCATGTCGGGTCTGGCCAAGGTGGTGTTTACCGCAGATGGCCGCTCACTTGACGCCCAGGTTGCCGCCCTGCGTGAAGTCTGGGGCAAACGTCGGCCCATAGCGCTTGCGGCTGCAAGGGCGGTGGCCAGCGAAGCCCCTGCTGCTGCTGCACCACCGCCGCCCATACCTGTCAGCACACCAGAAGGCCGCTTTGATGCACTGACGGGCGAATTTGAGTTCACGGTGGATGCAGCCCATAAACCACCACGCCCCTGGGTCAATGTCATCTCGAATGCGTCGTTTGGTTTTCAGGTGTCGGAAACCGGTGCCGGTTACACCTGGGCCGTCAACAGCCGCATGCACCAGATCACGACCTGGAGCAACGACCCGGTTGAAGACCCGGCGTTTGAGCATTACCTTCTGCAGGACATCGACTCAGGCAAGTTTTTGCCATTGACACCAGGCAATTCCCGGTCGGACGCGCGGCACCGCGTGCGTCACGGCCAGGGTTACTCTGTGTTTCATAGCGAACAAGGTCTGCTGGACCTGCGCTGTACCTATTTTTCAGATAAAAATGAGGCCGTCAAACTGGTCCATGTGCAAATCCGCAACCAGGGGCAGCAAATCCGCAAGCTGCGCGCATTGGCGCTGCTTGAATGGCAAATGGGTGCCAACCGGCTTGAGCGCCGGACAGTACATACCTGGCGGCCAGACGCCTTGCCCGCCGTGATGGCCAGGCAGCGTGAAACCCGCGCCGGTTTTGGCGGCTCCACCGCCTTTCTGGCCCTGGCTGGCGTGACGGGTCTGGTTCAATCGACCTGTGACCGCAGCGAATTTTTTAACGCTGCAGGCCAGTTTGTACCGCCCGACATTCTGGGCCAGCGCAGCGGCAGCGGCCTGGACCCCTGCGGTGCCCTTGCCAGCAACTTCAGCCTGATGCCAGGCGCGTTTTTTAACTTCACTTTCATCGTGGGCCACGCCAGCGATGCAATGCAGGCCGAACAACTGGCCAGAGCCTGGCTTGAAAAAGACGTGCAGCAGGCCCTGAAAGACGTCAAGGCTTTCTGGGGCGAGTTGCTCGGCCACATCGAAGTCAAGACCCCGGACCCACTGTTTGACGCACTTGTCAACAAATGGTTGCTGTACCAGACGCAAACTTCACGCCTGTGGTCAAAAGCCGGGTTTTACCAGGCCGGTGGTGCCTTTGGTTTCCGTGACCAGTTGCAGGACAGCATGGCATTTGCCGTGGTGGCTCCGCAAAAGCTGCGCGAGCAGATCATGCTCAACGCCTCACGCCAGTTTGCCGAAGGCGATGTACAGCACTGGTGGCATGCGCCTGGTGGCGAAGGTGTGCGAACCCACTTCAGCGACGATTTGTTGTGGTTGCCCTTTGCCTGTGCCCACTACGTCGATGTAACTGGCGACCGCTCGGTGCTTGAAGAAAACGTCTCATTCATCCAGGGCGCAACCATCCCTGAAGGTGCGGAAGACGCTTATTACGCTCCCGAAACCAGCGACCAGAACGCCACCGTGTACGAACACTGTGCCCGCACACTGGACCGTAGCCTCAGGACCGGCGAGCACGGCCTGCCACTCATGGGCACCGGCGACTGGAACGACGGCATGAACCGCGTCGGCAACGAAGGTCGGGGCGAATCGGTCTGGCTGGCCTGGTTTTTGTGCAGCGTGGCCGAAAAATTCGCCCCGATTGCCCAAGCCAGAGGCGATTCAGCCCGCGCCAGCACCTGGCTGAATGCCAGGCAAGGCTGGATACAGGCCCTGCACAGCCACGGCTGGGACGGTGCCTGGTTTCGCCGTGCATTTTTTGACAATGGCGCACCCCTGGGCTCATCACAAAACGAAGAATGCCGCATAGACCTGATCGCCCAGGCCTGGGCCGTGCTGTCAGGCGCATCCAGCGAAAGTTTCACCCGGCCCGCCATGCAGGCCATGAACGAGCAGCTGGTCAGCTCCGGCGACGCCGAAGACGGCCTGCTGCGCCTGCTGACCCCGCCGCTGCAAGACTCGGCCAACAGCCCAGGCTACATCCAGGCCTACCCGCCTGGCGTACGCGAAAACGGCGGCCAGTACAGCCACGCAGCTGTCTGGGCCATGATGGCCCAGGCCCAGACCGGCGACCATGAAGCCGCCTGGCAAAGCTTCAAGGCCCTGAGCCCGGCCCACCGAAGCCAGCACCCCACCCGCGGCCCCGCCTACGAACTGGAGCCCTACGTGATGGCAGGCGACGTCTATGGAGCCGCCCCCTACACAGGCCGCGGCGGCTGGAGCTGGTACACAGGTTCAGCCGCCTGGCTTTACCGCGCAGCACTCGAAAACATACTGGGCCTGAAGATCAGGCAAGGCGAGCTATGCCTGTCACCCTGCGTACCCGCAGAATGGCCATCGTTTGACATCAGCTTGCGGCTGCAGGGCAAGACTGTGAGGGTTCGGTGGGTAAGGGAGGCTGCGGCTGCAGATGCCTTGTTGAAGGCCGATCTGGTGCTTGCGCCTGGACAGGTGGTGCGACTGGCCAGCCTGGATTCGGGGGCGGTGCTGGTAGTGCGGGCGGTAGGCTGAGCTGCGTTTTTGCCGCTAAAAACGTAAATTCACACCATCTTCACCGCACCTCCATAAAGCCAGGGCATATCCAGAAGCTTCTCCCCCAGCAGCTTCATGGCCATATCCCGCGCCAGGCGCACTGCGCCATCGGCATGGAAGATTTCGCCGTTTCTAATGGCTCTGGTTTGCACCCTGGCGTTGCGCCTCCAGCGGTGTTCGGCGAACTGCTGCAGGGCCTGAGGTACGTCGAGCAGGGGGAAGGTGTTTTGGGTGCTGACCTTTTGCAGAAGCTGCCCAAGTTCTGCAGCGTCTTCGATAGCCATGCCTGCGCCCTGGGCCAGGTAGGGGCGCATGGGGTGGGCGGCGTCGCCCAGCAGGGCGATCCGGCCCTGGGCCTGTTGTTCCGGGCCGCTGATAGGGGGGCGGTCTCGCATGGGCCACAGGCGCCAGTACTGCACGGCGCGTATCAGGTCACGCAGGGCGGCTGGTGTGCCTTGCAGGGCTTCGTCGAGGTCTGCGGCGTTGGCGTTGTGGTCCCAGGTGGCGATTTCGTCAACCGATATGTCGCCGTTCACAAACGCCACAATATTGAGCAGCTCGCCGCGCCGCACAGGGTAATGCACCACATGCATATGGGGGCCAAGCCAGACGGTGACGTTCTGGGTTCTGAGTCTTTCCGGCAGCGTGCCTTGTGGCACCAGCGCGCGGTAGGCCAGGTGGCCGGTGGCGCGTGGCAGGCCGTCGGCCAGCAGTTGCTGGCGCACGGTGCTCCACAAACCGTCGGCGGCTATCAGCAGCTCGGCTTCAAATTCGCCCCCGTGGGCGGTTTGCACGGTGACGCCATCGGGGTAATCGGCAAAACCCTGTACTGCGCAGTCAAGCTGCAAGTCTGCGTCGGTCTGGTCAAGTGCATCCAGCAGCAAGGCATGCAGATCGGCACGGTGAATGGTGACGTAAGGCGCGCCGTAACGCCCTGCAATGGTTTTGCCAAGGCGCAGATGGCCCAGCTGTTCACCCGTGACGGCGCTGCGCACATGCAGATTTTCGGGAAAAGCCGCCACGCTGTTCAGCGCTTTGGCCAGGCCCCAGCCGTGCAGCACCTTGATGACATTGGGCCCCAACTGAATGCCGGCGCCCACTTCACTGAACGAATCGGCCTGTTCAAACAGCTGCACAGCCCAGCCAGCGCGTGACATGGCCAGCGCTGCCGCCAGCCCGCCTATGCCACCACCGCTGACAATGGCCTGCCTGGTAGCCATGGAGCTCAACCCGCCAGCAACTGCCGCAAAACGTAAGGCAGAATGCCGCCGTTGCGGTAGTAATCGACCTCTATCGGTGTATCAACCCGCAGCGTGACGATGACTTCCTGCTGCGATCCGTCAGCGCGGGTAATGCGCAAGGTGGCATCGCTTTGCGGCTTGAGTTCAGGATGCGGAATCACGTCAATCACTTCAGCGCCCGTGAGTCCCAGCGTTTGCCACGACTCGCCAGCCTTGAACTGCAGCGGCAGCACACCCATGCCGACCAGGTTGCTGCGGTGAATGCGCTCAAAACTGCGCGCCACCACGGCCTTGATGCCCAGCAGTTGGGTGCCTTTGGCGGCCCAGTCGCGTGATGAGCCGGTGCCGTATTCTTCACCCGCAAAAATCACGGTGGCGGTGTTTTCTGCCATGTATTTCATCGCGGCGTCGTAGATGAACATCTTGTCGCCACCGGGCTGGAACAAGGTCACGCCGCCCTCTTCACGCGAGCCTTCGGCATCTGGCGGAATCATCAGGTTTTTGATGCGCACATTGGCAAAGGTGCCGCGCATCATCACATCATGGTTGCCGCGCCTTGCGCCATAACTGTTGAAATCGGCTTTTTGCACACCATGCGCCTGCAGCCACTGCCCGGCAGGTGATGAAGCCTTGATGGAGCCCGCAGGTGAAATATGGTCTGTCGTGATCGAGTCACCAAACAGCGCCATGATGCGCGCGCCATTGACGCTGTTGGGTGCTGCTTTTGCATCCGTTTCATCGGCAGCAACAGCCACATTTTCAAGGGCAAAGTCCTTGAAGAAAGGCGGCTCGGCGATATAGGTTGATGTAGGCCAGGTGTAGCTGGTGCCCGTCACGCCCTTGATTTTTTCCCACAGTTTGCCGGGCTCGGACTTGACCTTGGCATAGTTGGCGCGAAAGGCCTTGCCGTTCATTGCAAACTTCATCAGTTTTTGCACTTCGTCACTGGTCGGCCAGATGTCGCCCAGATAAACGTCCTTGCCTTTTTTGCCTTTGCCAACGGGTTCGGTCATCAGGTCACGCAACACCGTACCGGCAATCGCGTAGGCCACCACCAGCGGTGGACTGGCCAGAAAATTGGCCTTCAGGTTGGGGTGAATGCGTGCCTCAAAGTTGCGGTTTCCCGACAGCACAGCTGCGCAAACCAGATCGCTTTTGCTGATGGCTTCATTGATCTCGGGCGTCAGGTCACCGGCATTGCCGATGCAAGTGGTACAGCCGTAACCAGCAAGTGAAAAACCGAGCTTTTCAAGATAGGGCAGCAGCCCGGTTTCGGTCAGGTATTCAGTCACGATGCGTGAGCCCGGCGCCAGAGAGGTCTTGATGTGCGGTTGCACTTTCAAGCCCGCTTCAACCGCCTTTTTGGCCAGCAAACCCGCTGCCAACAGCACGCTGGGGTTGGATGTGTTGGTGCAGCTGGTGATGGCGGCAATCAGCACATCGCCATTGCCAATGCTGATGCCCTGCGCGGTGACCGGCGGCGCGCTTTGCGCCGTTGCTTCAACCGAACCGCTTTCGCGCGCATGCGCCAGGGTTGGCTTGTTGCCTTCCATCTCCATCACCATGCGCGGCGCGCCTGGCAGCGTGGGCGGCGCGGACGGCATGGTGTCCAGTCGGCCCTCGTCAGTCCTGCGCACCAGATGCCGCGTGTTGAGCATGGCTGCAGGCTGGTTAAAGCCGTTTTCAGAATTGGGTTTGCTGAACAGCGACGCAAACTGCGTGGACACATTGCCCAGTTCAATACGGTCTTGCGGACGTTTCGGCCCGGCCAGGCTGGGCGTCACGTCGCCCAGGTCCAGTGTGACGACCTGTGAATAGTCAATGTCACCGGCTTTTGCAACACCAAACAGGCCCTGGGCCTTGAAGTAGGCTTCAAACGCTTCAATCTCGGCCTTGGTGCGGCCCGTGCCCTTGAAGTAGTCAATGGTTTTTTCATCTACCGGAAAAAAGCCCATGGTCGCGCCATATTCAGGTGCCATATTGCCAATAGTGGCGCGGTCTGGCAGCGCCAGAGTGCGTGTGCCTTCGCCAAAAAATTCAACAAACTTGCCGACAACTTTTTCTTTTCGCAACTGCTCGGTCACGCGCAGCACCAGGTCAGTCGCCGTCACGCCTTCACGCAGGCGGCCTGTCAGTTCAAAACCCACCACATCGGGTGTCAAAAAATACACCGGCTGGCCCAGCATGGCAGCTTCGGCTTCAATGCCGCCCACACCCCAGGCGACCACACCAATGCCGTTGATCATGGTGGTGTGGCTGTCGGTACCGACCAGCGAGTCGGGGTAATACACATCAGCCGCCGTTTTGTGAACGCCACGTGCCAGATATTCAAGATTGACCTGGTGCACGATGCCAAAGCCAGGCGGCACCACACCAAAGGTGTCAAAGGCCTGCATGCCCCATTTCATGAACTCGTAACGCTCGTTGTTGCGTTTGAACTCAAGCTTCATGTTCAGGTCAAGCGAGTTCTTTTTGCCGAAGTAATCGACCATGATCGAATG
>JAZKIK010000009.1:15151-24170 GCA_040384925.1 Pseudomonadota bacterium
GAATGGTCAACCACCAGGTCAACCGGCACCAGCGGCTCGATGCGTTTCGGGTTTTTGCCCAGTTTGATGGCCACACTGCGCATGGCGGCCAGGTCAGCCAGCAGCGGCACGCCAGTAAAGTCCTGCAGCACCACACGCGAGACCACAAACGGAATCTCCTGTGTGCGCTCAGCCACAGCCTGCCAGTTGGCCAGTTCTGCCACGTGCTCAGGTGTGACCCGTTTGCCATCACAGTTGCGTAAAACCGATTCCAGCACGATACGAATCGACACCGGCAAGCGGGCAATGGACGGAAACTCTTTTGTCAGTGCAGGCAATGAATAAAACTTGCCCGCCTTGCCCGAAGCGGTCTTGAAGTTTTTAAGGGTGGAGGCAAAAGCGTGTTTGGCGGCTTTGGCTACTTTTGCAGCAGGCTTGGGTGCCGTTTTTGCAACAGCTTTTGCAGATCTGGACGGCGTTGAAGACTTCGGATTCGTGGGAGATGTGGCCATTGAGGACTCCTTGTATAAAACCATCAGACCCCATTTTGGCAGGCATGGGGCGCGTGTGTTGCGACTGGCGAAACTGGCCTGCTTCAGGAGGTGGTGTTTGCCTGCATTGGATGGGAGAGGGATGGCCTGGCGCAGTTCAGGCACGTGAAACTGCTTCCCACAGTGAAGGTCAGCGACTGTGCCGTCATACAAGCAACAGTTGGCAGGTACTTCGCCCTGGAAAAAACAGCCGCTCAATCCTAAAAGTGAAACGATAATTTACATTTCTTCACAACAGGTTCAAATCAGAATGAATATCACAAGAGTTGTTTGCTGTGCGCTTGCTCCTTTATTGCTGGTGGCATGCGGAACCGCCCCACGCCTGCAGTCACTTCAACCCCAGACCTCGGTTCCTGCCAGCTACAGCCTGGCACTGTCGCCCCAGATCGAGAACACAAATCACGTCACTCAACACCTGGACACAGAAAAAGGCATTGTGTACCACCAGAACTTCGGCGGCGGTGGCGCTGCCCTGGGCCTGCTGGGTCCGTTTGGAGTCGCAGCCAACATCGCCATGATCGAGAGCAATACAAAAAAGGATGCAGAGCAGTTGCGGGGCAAGGTGTCAGTCCGTCCCAGGGAAATCTTTGCGGAGGTAGCCAAAAGCCAGGGCTTGAGCATGTCCCCTGGTACAACGGAGCCCAAACGCAGCATCACGCCCTACCTGTACGTGTCAAAGACTGAGGGTGAAATGCTTCTTTTGGCATCCGCATTGATCATCGAACAAGGGACGGGAGCTGAAAAATGGACAGGCAGGTATATGTACCAGCTTCCACAAAAATACACGGTCAGTGAGCTTTCTCAGCTTAACGACAGTACATCAGCTCAACTCAGGGAGGCTGTGGCTACAGGTTTTTCACTGCTGTTGAAAAACATCAGCGCTGAGACGCCGGAGCGTTTGGAACAGGAGCAGAAGATACTACTCACGTCTGACTTCATCACACCGAGATTTTCATTTGAGATGTATGGAAGCCTCATCTCAAATGGTGACGAAATCGTATGGATTCGGACGGTCTCGGGGGTGTACGGAGTGCGGAAGCCACATATTACTTTTACCGTGGATAAGTCCTGAAGCCGTTTGACATCTGTCATCCAAGGGCGTTGTTTTTTCATTGCACTCCAGACAGCTTGTTCAACGGCAATTGAATCTACGCCCGCTCTTTCAGGCTCGTTGGCAGCTTGTTGTTGAAGGCGACACGTCATCCGTCAGCGATAGCGATAGCGTTCGTCACTGTAATTTACCTGTTGTTCGAAGGGTCGGCACAGGGGGCAGTGCAGAAGCCATTTGTAATCACTACCCCCAGTTTTCAAGGCATTTTGGCAGACGTTGGTCGGATGTGTAGAGGCTGGCGAAACTGGCCTGCTTCGAGAGACGGGATTGCTTGCATTGAGGGTATATTGATCCGGCTGCATGAAATATGAATCGTTCGCCCTTAGGTTGGCCTGTCCCGACCTTGTCGAATCGGGAACAGACGCATAGCGGGAATAACGATTTGCGATTGACCTGCTCCAAATCCGACATTCGCGTCAACAGCCAAAGGACGCAATGCGACGCTGATTTTATCCCCGGGAGCAATCGCCCAATCGACCACCGTGCCAAATGCGAATCTCGGGCGGCGAATCAAAGCCCACCTACACGAAGCATCGTTGTTCTGTTCACACCCAGCAGTGGTGCGGAAACCAGCAACGCGTCAATTGGCCGCTGACACTTTAATTGCACCGTTGTTCAAGAAGCAAGTCCTGTCGAACAGCGTGAGATCAAGGGGGTTCGGCAACCGAACATCAGCGAGACCAGGCAACGGGTTTGCTACCGGGTCGTAAGTTCGGTCAATTTGGGAGATGAACACGATGATCAATCCCCGATCACGGGCAAATGTCTTGAGGGATCGAACCTGCACGGCAAGCTCGGGATTCTCTCGCTTCTGATCCAAAAGCTGAAGATAATCGATGACTACCACCGAGCCGCTTTTTACAGTAGCGAGCTGATCGATGATGTAGCTTGCACATATGGCGTTGGAGTTGTCGAACACGAACTTCTCGCCCATGGCCGATGGATCTATACCCAGTGTCCGTAGCCCGTTTAGTAGGTCACTGATATTCCACTCCAGGGTGAAAAACCAAGCGCATCGACCAGACTGAACGGATTTAACCGCAAGCTCCAGCCCAAACAAGGTCTTGCCGTGATTCGGCCGCGCTCCCAACAATACTAGGTCTCCCGGATTCAATCGGGAAAACAATTCGCGCGCTGGACTTTCGACGGATAGCCGCGCCGCAAGTAGGCTCCAACTCGCGAATCCTTCCTCTTGGGCGATTTGCTTCAAGGCCGCATGCAGCGGTATTTTTCTTTCTCGCGAAAGATTTTTGGCCAGCCGTTTCAAGCTGTAGATGGGTACGGAAAGTGTCATGGTTAAACCCCTTGTTGCGAGCAGACGTCGCAACCCCTCCTTATGCGCCATGCTCGAACAGTTGGTTCGTGAGTGTTTTTGAGCCCTGTATGTGGTGTACTTTCCCGGCGGAGGGAGGAGGCATGGGCAGCTGCCTGACCCATATTATTGCCCAATAACCGCCCCATGATCGGCCTCAAAAACCAGTAAATTGACCTATCCGGAAGCGGGCTCTCGTGGCCGTCGGGTATCACCCCACAGGAGACACTCAATTTTGCCACCGGCCGTCCAAAAACCGCGTTCAAAAGCCATTTTTGTGCGCGTTCAGACCGCCACTAACAGCCATCTAGATGCGCGACGGGGGCAACGACAACCGGCCGTTCCGCTAGCCCCCGACACTGAAATACCCGCCTCAAATGAAGCTTTCCACAGTCACCAGGCCACCTCGACAGGCGCTCGACGCAAACCAAAAAACTGCAACTCGGCCAGCACGGCAACGGTCAGCGCCTGAACCAGCACATAGGCCACACCCATAGCGCTGGCTTGCACTTGCCCGCTCAGCAGCAACACAACGCAGGCCACAGCCCAGGCCAGGTTAGCGGCCACCAGACACCAGACCAGTCCACGGGGCATGTCCCGCAGGGCTGATAAAACGCCCACGGCCAAGCCATACAAAAGCAAAAATTCCCCGGTGTAGAGCAGCAGATCGTGCGGCAGGTTGAGCAGGGTCGCCATCTGCCCGGTAAAAGCAAACTGCAGCACACCGCAGGCCAGGCACGACACGGCATCGACTCGCAGCACATGGCGTAAAAACCGTGGTGAAGAAATTGAAAGCATTACAAACTCCTTGGTAAAACGATGACTGCAAAACGATCTTGTCGACACGCTGGGTCATCAGTCAGCGCGGCGCAGGCCAATGATTCCGCCAAATGCAAGCCAAGGCGATAACCCTGGAGGTAATGGAAATTCATCCTCCAAAACTTTAGGATGCTTTCATGACACACAACTCCCCACAGGCCTGCAGACAGTTTGCGCACGAGCACACACGCCGGTCTTTTGGCGAACACCTGCGCTTCTGGCGTCAGCACCGTCGACTGAGCCAGCTGGAGCTGGCGCATGTGGCAGATGTTTCGACCCGGCATCTGAGTTTTGTCGAAACCGGCCGCTCGGAACCCAGCCGTGAAATGGTGCTGCGCCTGTCTGAACGGCTGGACATTCCGCTGCGTGAACGCAACACCCTGCTGGTAGCGGCAGGTTTTGCGCCACTCTATCGGGAGCGTCCGCTGGCCGACCCCGCGCTGGGCCAGGCGCAGCAGGCGGTGGAGCTGATTCTGAAAAGCCACGAGCCCTGCCCCGCGCTTGCCATTGACCGGCACTGGAACCTGATCGCCGCCAACCGCCTGATACCCCATCTTCTGCTTGGGGTGGATGCCTCACTTCTGCAGGCACCGCTCAATGTTTTGCGCTTGAGCCTGCACCCGCTGGGCCTGGCCACAAAAATCGTCAACCTCACACAATGGCGCAGCCACATTTTTGAACGCCTGCGCCAGCAAATCAGCAGCACGGCAGACCCGGTTCTGGCCGCACTGCTGGAAGAACTGCGCAGCTACCCCGTGCCCGAGGGCAGCAGCACCGACCGGCTGGAAGGGGAATACCTGGGCGTGGCAATGCCACTACGCCTGAAAACACAGACTGGCGTACTGGCCTTCATCAGCACCACCACAATTTTTGGCACGGCAGTCGATGTCACGCTGCAGGAGCTGGCGCTGGAAACTTTTTTTCCGGCCGATGACTTCACCATGCAGCACTTGCGCGCGCTTGCTGCGCTGTAGGCCTGGAATCCGCACCAGCCCCCACAAACCAGCAGACCGAAATGCAAGCCCCGGACCCGACGGAGCAATCAGCGAAAACCACCCCATCACTGCAGTTTCCAACCATAGGTGGGTGTGATGGTCAGGACTGCTCATACGTGGACTTGAGCCATGGCAAGCGATAAGCGACAGTCTGCACCTGATCCGAGAACAAGGGAAAACACTGTAATCAATCATAAATGAGCACAGTCATAATAGAGCAACACCGATCAAGGCAGACGCTTTGACGTTGCTCTTAAAAGGATACTGTCATGAAATCTCTCGGCGATGTCTGCTACGCAGCAGTGCTGCTTCCGTTCACCCCTGACCTTAAAGTTGATGAGCAGGCCTACCGCAAGTTCATCCAGCACTTTCTGAAAAACCCTCGCTTTCGCGAACGTGGCGGTCTGTGCATCAACCCTGAAGCTGGTGAGATATTTACCCTCACGCGGGAAGAAAAACGTCGGGTTCTCGAAATAGCCATGGAAGAAAACAATGGTGCGGTGCCTCTGATTGCAGGTACATGGGCACTTGCAACGTCTGAGGTCGTGGATACGGCGCGCGACGCCAAAGCGCTGGGCGTTGATGGCATCTTTGTGACGCCTCCTGGCGGCGCGCAGGACATTACTTCGTGTTGGGACGCCACCCAATACCCGGAAGTCTGGGCCGATCAGATCAAGGCCCAGGATCGCGTCGTCGATTTGCCCATCATTACCCATCCGGTCACAGGTTCTTCGGCACCCTTCACGCCGGGTCTTCCTGTGGAGGCCGTGGTGGCCATCTGCAACGAGATTCCGAACATCGTTGGCTGGAAGATGACTTACGGCTACGACGGTTTCCGGATTGTCGGCAAGGCATTGCGCAAGTTGCCGCGCCGCGTCTCTGTCATGGCCGCGCTGGCCTCGCGCTTTCACGAATACCGGGCGACAGACATGTTCGACGGTACGCTGAGCGGCTTCTGGAACTACGGCATGGATCCCATGCTGGATCACCTGGATGCATGGGACAGGCGTGACATTGATGGTGCCTGCAAGATCTGGGAAGGTGGCTTGTCACAGTTGCATGAGTACGTTGCCGATATGGGACGGCTCCACGTGCGCTACAAGGTCGCTACCTGGCTGTGCGGACTGATTCCAAGTCCCTTGATGCGCCCCCCAATGCCAGCACCAAAACAGATCGAGATCGACACCATCTATGAACTGCTCAAAGCCGCAGGTCTGGCGGTCATTGATCGCAAGGATGCCAGTCTTTCGGCTGTTCGTTAAACAGATTGAGTCAAGATCATGCTCACATCAAGATTCGGTATCGGTGTTCTTGTCACAGGCCTTCTGAGTTGCGCTGTCTGTTTTGCGGAGCAGCAGGACTACCCAAACAAGCCACTCAACATGATCGTCACCCTGCCCGCTGGTTCGACCGTTGATGCGCTGGCACGGACGTTTGGAGTTCAACTGACTGCCCGCTTGAAACAGCCGGTGGTGATTGACAACAAGACGGGGGCTGGCCTGGTGCTGGGAATGCAGGCCGTGGCTGCGGCTCCGGCTGACGGACACACTCTTGCATTCACGCCCGTTACGCCATTGACGATACAGCTGAACCGGGGGAAAAAGCTCAGCTACACAATGAACTCGTTTGTACCGCTTTGCCAGACCTTCGAGAATGTGTTTTTTCTTGCGGTACCGAATTCATCCGGGATCAAGGACTTCAATGCGTTCCTGAATCAGGCCAAAGCACAGCCCGGAAAGCTGAATTACGGACATTCGGGTGTCGGCTCGTCGCCGCACCTGATGGCCGCAGAGCTTTGGCAGGACCTGGGCGTTGTCGTGGGAGACATCCCCTACCGTGGTGAAACAGCATTTGCGCCTGCACTGCTGTCCGGGGATGTGCAGTCGGGGCTGGTGACGACCGCGCTGATCAAACAAAACAGCCTTCGTCCGCTGCTGGTTTTTGCCGCGCAGCGCTCCAGGGCCTATCCCGATGTACCCACAACGGCGGAGGTTGGCGCGCAGGTGCTTGCATCGGCCTATGGCGGTCTGTTTGTACGCGCGGATACGCCGCCAGCGGCGATTTCAAAACTCGAAGTTGCATGCCGTGAAGCAGTAGAGTCATCGGCCTACCAAACGGCTGCCGAAGCCCAGTCGCAGAACGCAACCTATCTTGATCGGGCCACGTTCACAAAGCGCTTGAATGACGATGCCAGGTCGAAGGCAAAACTCCTGCAGACCGTCAAATTGCCTGAGTAAACGGTGGCCGCGCCCCAGCGGCCAATAAAGCAAAAATCCCACCGGAGACCCCATGAAACCCCAGTACCTTGCGGCGCTGTGCGCCAGCTTTGCCCTTCCCGTCTTTGATGTGGCCGCCCAGAGTGCGGCAGTTCCTTCGCCGGTAGCCATCTACGGCATATTGGACGTGGGTGTGGAGTACCTGACCAAGGTTGGCCCTTCCGGGACGGGCCTGTTCCGCATGCCCGGCAATACCAGTTCCATCCCATCACGTCTGGGTTTTCGAGGCAATGAGGATCTGGGGGGCGGACTCAGCGCTGTCTTCACTCTGGAGATGGGGATTGCGCCGGACACCGGCGCACTCAATCAGGGTGGCCGGCTTTTTGGACGACAGGCATTCGTCGGCCTGGCCAGCCCGTGGGGAACTGTGACGCTGGGCAGATTGCACTCAATGTACTTCTTCGCCGGGCAAGATGCCGAGGTTCTGGGAGCGACTTCCATTGGCATCGGTGCCATCGACGCCTATATCCCAAATGCTCGCCATGACAATGCCATCGGCTGGCGCGGGCGTTTCGGTGCCTGGGACCTGGGTGCGACCTACAGCCGCGGCCGGGATACCGTGAATGCAGGCCCGAGCCCGGCAGGCACGAATTGTCCTGGTGAAAGTCCAGGCGACAGCCAGGCATGCCGTGCGTATTCGGTTATGGCCAAATACAACACACCCGGCTGGGGTGCCACGCTGGCCTTTGACCGGCAGCGTGGCCGCACTCTGGGTGCCGCACCGGACACCGTCTTTGGCGGATTGAACAGCAGTGTCAAAACAGACGAGCGCCTGACAGTCAATGCCTATGTAATGCTCGGCTCAAGCAAAGTCGGCGCTGGCGTGATCAGAAGAAACAACGATGGCCTGGCCGCTGCGCCGCGCAGCAATTTATGGTTCCTGGGTGTTTCCCATCCGGTCACCCCACAAACGACAGTGGCGGCAGAAGTCATGGGCTTGCGCTTTCCTGGGGCATCACAACGCAACTCCACCATGTTGGCGGCACTGGTCAACCACCAGTTGTCCCGTCGCACTGCGATCTACGGACAAATCGGACGAATCAACAACGGTAGCGCGGCAATAACTTCCCTCAGTGGTGCGCAAGCTGGAAGCAACCCTCTGCCCGGCGTAGGGCAGTCAGGTATCAATGTGGGCATCCGCCACGTCTTCTGATGGCATCCAAACAGTAGCGGTACACATGACCGGCTTCTGGCCGCAGGTAGTTGCCAAGCCTGTGTCTGAGGTCGTGGTGTTCAGGGTCAAAGATCTTTTTAAACCCGGCGTGTCGCCGGGTGGCATAAAAGTGGTTACGCCAAAGTACGGAGGGTGATGGGGTTCTCGCCGCAGTACTTCTGGGTGCGGTACGTTGCTATGATCATGGTCATCTATGACTGCAGTCCAAAATTGAAAATCAATGGCTTTAACGACAACTGACATCCTGCCAGACGACAAGCCCGTCAGGTTGGGGCTGCGTGAACGAAACAAACTCGACAAGATTTCCCGCATCCGGTCTGCTGCGCTCGAATTATTTGACACCAAGGGTTATGACGCAACAACGACTCGCGAGATCGCGGAGTTGGCAGATGTCGGCATTGGCACTGTGTTCATGTACGCCAACGACAAGCGTGACCTCTTGTTTCTCATCTTCAATGACGATCTGGATCGAATAGTTGAGGAAGCCTTTGTACACATCAACCTGAAAAAATCACTCACGCAGCAGGCCTTTGCGGTTTTTTCCCGCTTCTACGAGGCTTTTCATCCCAGAGCAAATCTGGCAAGAATACTGCTGCGTGAGCTTGTTTTTTTCTCGGAGGGCAAACAGGCCGACCAGTTTCTTGCCAATCGCCAGAGGATACAAAGCCAGCTCGAAAGACTGGCTTCGCAAGCCATCGAAACAGGACAGGTCGTGAAAAGCGAAGACCCGGTGCGTATTGCAAGATCATTTTTCTTTCTGTATTCCGGTGAGGTTCGCCTTTGGTTGAGTAATCCAACGCCG
>JAZKIK010000009.1:24180-26425 GCA_040384925.1 Pseudomonadota bacterium
CGCCGGATCTTGAGCAAGGCCTGGCAAGTCTTGAACAGACCCTTGTGCTTTTTGGACGCGGCCTGGGCGAACGCAACTAGCGGCACTTCAACCGGGCTTGCATCAGCCATTGGCACACCACGAAGCGACCTGCGCCAAAGGCAAGCGGGAACCGACAGCTCCCGCTTGGCGTGACAGCAATTACCCAGTTCCGCAAGCCTTGGCCAAAACCTTCCGTGATGACAGATGAGTTTGCGGAAAAAATTACCGCATCTGCTTCTATTTGTATAGCAAAATAGATCTGCAAATATTGAGCAACAGCAGCTTTTGATCACTATTTCAGTGTCTTCAATCCATTTGCCGACCCGTATGACCACCCAAGCCCCATGTCACCAGCGTGATTGGCAAAAACGGCCCGCCAAGGCGTAATGGGAGAAAAGCCACAGCCGTACAAAACCACAAGCGGAGACATTCCCATGAGCCAGCAAACCGAAATGCACGCGCCCGATACAGGGCTGCAGTCAGACCTTGACACCATCCATCACCGCATCTGCCCGCTGTGCGAAGCCTGTTGCGGGCTGGAACTCAAGGTGCGTTCCGGCAAGGTCATCAGCATACGGGGCCATGATGCTGATGTTTTCAGCGCCGGCTACATCTGCCCCAAAGGGGTGGCTTTAAAAGACCTGCATGAAGACCCTGACAGGCTGCGCACACCGCTGATCAAACGCGATGGCATGTTTGTCCAGGCGAGCTGGGACGAGGCTTTTGCAGAAATCAATCGCCGCTTGCCACCGCTGATGGCTGCGCATGGCAAAAACAGTGTGGCGGTGACGACAGGCAACCCGTCGGCGCACAAGATTGGTCTGTTGCTGTACTTTGCACGGCTGGCCAAGGCCATCGGCACGCACAATGTGTTTTCAGCCTCAACGCTTGACCAGATGCCCAAACAGCTGTCGAGCGGCCTGCTGTTTGGCCACTGGCTGAGTGTTCCGGTGCCTGACATCACACACTGCGACTATCTGCTGATGCTGGGTGCCAACCCGCTGGCCAGCAATGGCAGCCTGTGGACTGTGCCTGACTTCAAGGCCAAGGCCAAGGCCATGCAGGCACGAGGCGGCAAGCTGGTGGTGATTGACCCACGCCGCACCGAAACCGCCGCCGTGGCTGACGAGCACCATTTCATTCGGCCCGGTGGCGACGCTTTTCTGATGCTGGGCATGCTGCACACGCTGTTTGATGAAAAGCTGGTCAAGCTCGGCCGTCTGGCTGAATGGGTCAAGGGCCTGGCTGAAATTGAAGCTGCCGTTCTGCCTTTTTCTGCCGACGCCGTTGCCGCACGCTGCGGGGTCGAGGCCCAAACGATTCGCCAGCTGGCCCGCACATTGGCCACCACACCCCGCGCTGCGGTGTATGGCCGCATTGGCACCTGCACACAGGAATACGGCACGCTGGCCAGCTGGCTGGTGGATGTGCTGAATATCGTGACCGGCCATCTTGACGAAGCTGGCGGCGCGATGTTTCCGAAAGCCGCAGCTTTTGCCTCCAACACGGCTGGCAAACCCGGCTCGGGCAAAGGCATCAGCACCGGCCGCCACCACAGCCGGGTCAGCGGCGCGCCTGAAATCATGGGCGAGCTGCCCATCACCTGCCTGGCCGAAGAAATTGAAACGCCCGGCCCTGGCCAGGTCAAGGCATTGATCAGCATCGCCACCAACCCGGTTTTGTCCAGCCCCAACGGCCCGCGCCTGGCCCAGGCGCTGGATCAGCTTGACTTCATGGTCAGCATGGACATTTACCTCAATGAAACCTCACGCCATGCCGACGTGATCCTGCCCGGCCCGTCGCCGCTGGAAGACATGCATTACGACGTGGCTTTTCCACAATTTTCATGGCGCAACCACGCACGTTACAGCGCGCCGGTCTTCGAGCGCCCCGCCGGTCAGCCCGACGAGTGGGAAACCCTGATGCGGCTTTGCGGCATTGTTCAGGGCAAGGGTTGTGAGGTGACGGCGCTTGAACTTGACGACGAACACTTTGCGCGTGATGCGGCACGGCTGTTTGGCGAACACGCATCAGCGGTAATTCAGGCCATGGGAAGCCTCAAGGGGCCGGACCGTGTGCTGGATGTGGCTTTGCGCAGCGGGCCCTATGGCGACGCCTTTGGCCGTAAACCCGATGGCCTGAACCTGCAAAAAGTCAAGGCAGCGAGTGGCGCAGTTGGGGGCATTGACCTGGGCGAGCTGACCCCGCGCATACCCGAAGTGCT
>JAZKIK010000010.1:0-508 GCA_040384925.1 Pseudomonadota bacterium
CGTTTCGGCTGGGGCCAGTCGCCGGTTTTCATGAACGTGCCTGATGCAGTAGCTGGCACGGTGGACCTGTTCGGTGTGGCCTACCCGGCCTACCGCCTGGTCATCATTGTGGTGGGCCTGCTGGTGGGGCTTGCACTGTACTGGCTGGTACACCGCACCCGTATCGGCATGCTGATACGTGCAGGAGCCACCGATGCCGACATGGTGTCGGCGCTTGGCGTCAACATTCACCGACTCAATGCACTGGTGTTTGCCGCTGGTGCCGCACTGGCGGGGCTTGCAGGCGTGATGGCCGGGCCTATTTTGTCGGTGCAGCCTGGCATGGGCGAACCCATTCTTATCCTCACGCTGGTGGTGCTGATCACGGGTGGTGTTGGCTCGATTCGCGGGGCTTTTTATGGCGCGCTGATTGTCGGCATTGTTGACACCATGGGACGCGCCTTCATGCCAGGCCTGATGCGCGAATTGATGGAGCGCCAGAATTCGCAAATGAAAGATTTGTTGATAA
>JAZKIK010000010.1:518-2013 GCA_040384925.1 Pseudomonadota bacterium
CTCCATGCTGATTTATTTGTTGATGGCTGTCGTGCTTGCAGTGCGGCCGGCCGGATTGTTCCCGGTGAAACATGGCTGAAACTCTCACACACCTCATGACTCCTCAAATCGCCGAAGCCACAGGCAGCGCAGCACCTGCAAAACGCATCAGCCTGCGGCTGGGCTTTGCCAGCGCCCTGTTGGCGCTGCTGGCACTGGTGCCGGTGATCTCACACTTTATGGGCGAAAGCTTTTATGTCACGCTGGTATCCCGCATGATGATTTTTGCACTCGCGGCGACCGGTCTCAATCTGGTGATGGGCTACGGCTCCATGGTGAGTTTTGGTCACGCGCTCTACATCGGGCTGGGGGCTTACGCCGTGGGCGTGCTGTCCTTCCACGGCATAACAAGCGGCTGGGTTCACCTGGCGGTGGCGCTGGGGGCTGGCGCGGTGCTGGCCGCGCTGATCGGGCTGGTGTGCCTGCGTGCCAAGGGTGTGGGTTTCATCATGATCACGCTGGCATTCGCCCAGATGTTCTATTTTCTGTCGGTCAGCCTCAAACAATATGGCGGCGACGACGGGTTCAGCATCAGCAATCGCAGTGACTTCGGGTTTGTTGACCTGAACAACAACGTGGTTCTGTACTACGTGATTTTCACGGCGCTGGTTCTGGTGATGTTTGTTTTTCTCCGGCTGGTACACGCGCGCTTCGGCATGGTGCTGCGCGCCAGCCGTACCAATGAGCGCCGCCTGCAGGCCCTGGGCATGCCGGTGGCGCGGATCAAACTGACAGCCTATGTGGTGTCGGCGCTGGTCTGCGTTCTGGCCGGTGTGTTGCTGGCAAACATGACACGTTTTGTCTCACCCTCGTACATGAACTGGGTGGTGTCGGGTGACCTCATCGTCATGGCGGTGCTGGGCGGCCTGGGTACGCTGCTTGGCCCGGTAGTTGGTGCCATTTTGTGGCTGAGTATGGAAGAGCTGCTGTCGTCCTTCAACATCGGCTGGCCTGTACTGGATGACTTTGTGCGCAACCACTGGCTGGGTGTGCTGGGTGCGATGGCGCTGCTGGTGGCATTAAAACTCAAGGATGGCCTGTACGGCATCCTCACCGCACGCGACAAGGAGCAGGCATGAGCTCCGCCATTACAGGGGCCACGCTTTCGGTGCGCGGGCTGGTCAAACGTTTTGGCGGCCTGCTGGTCACCGACCATTTCAACCTGGATGTGCAGCCGGGCGAACTGCACGCCGTCATTGGCCCGAACGGTGCGGGCAAAACCACCTTGATCAATCAGCTGTCTGGCGAGCTGATGCCACAGGCTGGCAGCATCATGCTTGACGGCAGGGAACTGGTCGGTGAGTCGGTTCAACGGCGGGCGCGCCGGGGCATCTCCCGCAGTTACCAGATTACCTCGGTGTTTCATGAATTCACGGCGCTGGAAAACGTGATGCTGGCTGTGCAGGGTGCCAGCGGCAGCAATTTCGCGTTCTGGCGTCCGGTACTTGACGACACC
>JAZKIK010000011.1:0-7623 GCA_040384925.1 Pseudomonadota bacterium
CTTGCGCGAAGGGCTGACGGCCAACCACATCGAATGGATTGCCGGCATCATCAACGGCACGACCAATTTCATCCTGAGTGAAATGCGCGACAAGGGCCTGGACTTTGACGTCGTGCTCAAGGAAGCGCAGCGCCTGGGTTACGCCGAAGCCGACCCGACTTTTGACATTGAAGGTGTGGACGCAGCCCACAAGGTCACACTGATGTCTGCCATCGCTTTTGGTGTGCCTGTGCAGTTTGACAAAGCCTATGTCGAAGGCATTACCCGGCTTGGCGCGCAGGACATCAAATACGCCGAGCAACTCGGTTACCGCATCAAGCTGCTTGGCATCACCAAAAAGACTGAAAGCGGTATCGAGCTGCGGGTACACCCCAGCCTGGTGCCAGCCAAACGGCTGATTGCCAATGTTGAGGGTGCCATGAACGCCGTCATGGTTCACGGCGACGCCGTTGGCACCACGCTTTATTACGGCAAGGGCGCAGGCAGCGAGCCCACGGCCAGCGCCGTGATTGCCGACCTGGTTGACATCGCCCGCCTGCACAGCGCCGACGCCGCCCAGCGTGTACCGCCGCTGGCCTTCCAGCCCGACGCCATGAGCGACACACCGGTCTTGAACATGGGCGAAGTCGTCACCAGTTATTACCTGCGCCTGAACGTGGCTGACGAGGCCGGTGTGCTGGCTAAAGTCACCGGCATTCTGGCCGAAGCCGATATCAGCATTGACGCCGTCCTGCAGCGCGAGGCCGATGAAGTGGGCGGCGAAGGTTCAACCCAGACCGACCTCATCATCCTGACGCATGATTGTGTTGAAGCAAAAATGAACGAAGCACTGGCCCAGATGCAGGCACTGAGCACAGTGCTGGCCCCGATTGTGCGTATTCGCAAGGAAGAGCTGGCTTGATGAATTACCTCTCCACCCGCGGCGACAAAACGCCCCGCAAATTCTGTGAAATCCTGCTTGAAGGCCTGGCGCCTGATGGTGGGCTTTATCTGCCTGAAAACTATCCGCAGATTGATGACAGCACACTCAGCAAATGGCGTGGCCTGAGTTACGCCGGGCTGGCTTTTGAAGTGTTGTCTTTGTATATCGACGATATTCCAGCCGCTGACCTGAAGGCGATTTGCGAAAAGACCTACACCGAAGAGGTGTTTGGCACGGCTGAGATCGTGCCCTTGCGTCCGCTTGAGCATGGTTTGTACCTTGAAGCCCTGTCCAACGGCCCGACCCTGGCTTTCAAGGACATGGCCATGCAGTTGCTGGGCAACCTGTTTGAGTATGAACTGGCCAGGCGTGGTGAGGAGCTCAATATTCTGGGTGCCACCAGTGGTGACACTGGCAGTGCGGCTGAATATGCCATGCGCGGCAAAAAGGGCGTGCGTGTTTTCATGACCTCACCCAACGGCCGAATGAGCCCCTTTCAGCAGGCGCAGATGTTCAGCCTGCAGGACGCCAACATCCACAATATTGCAATTGACGGTGTGTTTGACGACTGCCAGGACATTGTCAAGGCTGTCTCGAATGACCTGGACTTCAAACGCCAGCACCGGATTGGCACGGTCAATTCGATCAACTGGGCGCGTTTGATGGCCCAAGTTGTCTATTACTTTGCGGGTTATATCCAGGCAAGCACCTCAAATTCTGAAAAAGTCAGCTTCACCGTTCCTTCGGGCAATTTTGGCAATATCTGCGCCGGCCATGTGGCCCGCATGATGGGGCTGCCGATTGACAAACTGGTGGTCGCCACCAACGAAAACGATGTGCTTGACGAGTTTTTCCGCACCGGGGTTTACCGTGTGCGCGGCAGCGCCGACACCCATGAAACTTCCAGTCCGTCCATGGATATTTCCAAGGCGTCGAACTTCGAGCGTTTTGTGTTTGACCTGCTGGGGCGTGATGGTGCCTTGACCAGGACGCTGTTTCATGAGCAGTTGGGCAAAACCGGCAGTTTTGACCTCAGCGGCAATGCTGCCTTCAAATCTGCAGCGCAAGACTACGGTTTTTTGAGCGGCAAAAGCACCCACGCCGACAGACTGGCGACCATCAGGGCGGTTTACGAGCAGTTTGGCACCATGATTGACACTCACACCGCCGATGGTGTGAAGGTCGCGCGTGAAAACATCACGCCCGGTGTACCCATGATCGTGCTGGAAACCGCCTTGCCCATCAAGTTTGCAGCGACGATTGAAGAGGCGCTGGGCAAATCGCCAAGCCGCCCGGCCAAGTTTGAAGGTATTGAAGCCTTGCCCAAACGTGTCAGGCTGATGCCAGCCGATGTGCAGCAGATCAAGGCCTATATTTCCGAAAATGTCCATTGAATCAGGGTTTTGTGACCGCTCTGCAAGCATGAGCCGCTATTTATTCTGTAGTCAACAAGTCATCGAAAGCGCTTCATGAACGTGGTTGGATTTGCCGGATACTCTGGCTCTGGCAAAACAACGCTGGTTGAGCAGCTGATTCCGACGCTTAAAAAACGCGGCCTGCGGGTGTCCGTGGTCAAACATGCACACCACAAATTTGACATTGACCACCCCGGCAAAGACACCTTTCGCCACCGCGAGGCGGGTGCTTTCGAGGTGGTTGTTGCCTCCAAAAACCGGCTTGCACTGATGCGCGAATTTGAAAAACCATCCGAAATGACGGTTCATCAGCTGATTGCCGAGCTGTGGGACGGTGTGGACTGGGTGTTGGTGGAAGGCTTCAAGGACAGCGATTTGCTGAAAATCGAAGTCTGGCGTGCCCCTTCCGCCGACTACCCCGGCAAACCCGCCCGTTATATGGACGACGACTTCATCGTCGCCATTGCCACCGATGCGCCTGAGCAGTTGCCCGAAATCACCCAGCGCCCAGTGCTGGATCTGGACAATGCCGATGCGGTGGTCGATTACCTGATTGAAAATCAGGAGCGTTTTGTGTATTCGTTTGAAAACCGGCCAGCCTGAAGCTTTTTTCCGGTTTTTTCAGGATTCCCGCTCCGACTACAGTACCCGTCACGGACTTTTCCCTCATGAGCATTGTTACCAAACCCGCTGCACGCGCACCGCTCAAACCGCTGGATATCGCCCTGGCTGAACTGCTGGCTCACGCCGTGCCGCCATTGCCTTCTGAAGAGGTTTCAACATTTGATGCCGATGGCCGGGTGCTGGCCGAGGATCTGGTTTCCAGCCTTGACGTGCCCGCGCATGACAACAGTTCAATGGACGGCTATGCCTTGCGCAGCGGTGATTGGCTGGATGCGGCAACAGCGCTGCAGGTTCATCAGCGGATTCCGGCCGGCAGCAGCGGCCATGAACTGGCGGCCATGTCTGCCGCGCGTATTTTTACAGGCGCAGCTGTTCCACCGGGCGCTGACGCAGTGGTCATGCAGGAAGACTGCAGTGAAGAGGCCGCCGCAGACGGCGGTTTTCCCTTGCTGCGGGTGCAGCTTCAACCCCAGGCCGGGCAATGGATTCGCCGCCGGGGTGAGGATGTGGCCTCGGGTGATGTGGTGCTCAGGCGCGGCACCCGCCTGGGGCCGGCCGCGCTCGGGCTGGCTGCCAGCATTGGCTTTGCCCGGCTGCAGGTCTCCAGGCCAGTGCGTGTGGCGCTGTTTTCAACCGGTGACGAACTGGTCATGCCAGGCGATGTGGCACCCGCCGACATGAAACCCGGCAGCATTTACAACTCCAACCGCTTCTTTTTGCGGGCCTTGCTGATTCGCCTGGGTTGTGAGGTGACCGACCTTGGTATCGTGCCCGACCGGCTGGACGCCACCATCAGCGCGCTTGATCAGGCCAGCCAGAGTAATGACCTTATTTTGACCAGCGGCGGTGTATCCGTCGGTGAAGAAGACCACATCAAACCCGCTGTTCAGGCCCTGGGCAAACTTGATTTGTGGCAGATCGCCATCAAACCTGGCAAACCCTTTGCTTATGGCAAGGTCGGCCAGGCTGACAAGGCAGCCCACTTTATTGGCCTGCCGGGCAACCCGGTGTCGAGTTTTGTCACCTTTTTGCTGCTGGTCAGGCCTTTTATCCTGCGCTTGCAAGGCACCACTGCAGTGGCTTCCGAATCCATCGCGCTGCCCGCCCATTTCACCTGGGCAAAAGCCGACAAACGCCGCGAGTTTTTGCGGGTCAGGCAAAACCCTGCTGGTGGGCTGGATCTGTTTGACAACCAGAGTTCGGGTGTGCTGACTTCTGCCGTCTGGGGTGACGGGCTGCTGGACAACCCGGCGGGCCAGACGATTGCCCATGGCGACCTTGTGCGCTTTATCCCTATGTCATCGCTTCTTGTTTAATTAGGTTTCCGGTTTTCAGGGTTCTGCATGAAAGTCACCATCAAATTTTTTGCCTCCATACGCGAGGCCATAGGCCATGGCAGCGAGTTGCGCGAAACCTCGGCCACCACACTGGCCGCCTTGCGTGACGAATTGCTGGCAGCCGGTGATGTTTATGCCGACAGCCTGGCGCGGGCCAGGGCAGTGCGCATGGCGCTGAACCAGGTGATGAGTGAGGAGTCCGCAGCGCTCACAGAGGGCTGCGAAGTCGCCTTTTTTCCGCCGGTTACCGGCGGCTGATCATCTTCTGATTCAGCTCAGCTCAGCTGATCTGCCCGTCCAGCTGTGTCAGTCGCGCCGCCAGCGCGTCAGAGGCGCAAGTCATGGGGCTGCGCAGCTCGTTTTTTAGCAAACCCTGGCTGGCCAGCAAGGCCTTCAGCGGCCCTGGGTTGGGTTCTGCAAACACGGCTTCAATCAGTGGCTGCAGTGGTGCCCAAAGCATCTGGGCTTCGTGGGTCTGACCGGTTTTGACCAGGTCCATCACCTTGACAATTCGCCTCGTGTGCAAGTGCGCGGCGGCTGAAATTGCACCACAGCCGCCTTGCTGAAGTGTTGAAAAAATCTGCCCATCCTCACCCGCCAGCACCTGGTAGCGACCATCCCTGATCAATGCCTGTGTTTTGCCTGCATCGCCGCCACAGTCCTTGATGGCGCGGATTTTTGGATGTGCAGCCAGTGCCAGCAGCGTTTCCAGCTCGATCTTTACGCCCGTGCGGTAGGGAATGTCATAAACAATCAAGGGCACATCGCTGGCATCGGCCAGTTGGGTAAACCATTCAATCAAGCCGGTTTGTGAGGGGCGTATATAACTGGGCGCAGGCAGCAAAATGCCTGCCAGACCCAGGCCAGCCAGGCCCCTGATTCGGGCAGCCGTCTTGCCAAGGTGGTAACCAGACAAACCCATGACCACTGGCAAGCCAGGTGCCTCGGCCATCACGGTTTTTAATACGGCCAGCTGTTCTTCATCATCGAGCGCCGCCGCTTCGCCGGTGGAGCCACACACCACCAGGCCCTTGATGCCGGTCGGCAGGTAATGCGCCACCAGCCGCTTCAGTGCGCCCTCATCCACCTTGCCTTTGTCAAACGGCGTGACAAGCGGAATCCAGAGACCTGAAAAGTCGTGAAGCATGGTGTTGTGTGGCGCGTCAGGCGTGCCGCTTGTAGCAGTTGCTGGGAGAGTCATGGGCATGGGAGGCATGAAGAAACACTTCCTGGTTAAAAAGCAGACCAATCATTAGGTCCGTCATCAAAACAAGAGGTGGTGTCCGCAAAACCGGGGAATGAATTGGCGGTTCCATCGCTCATTCGACGACGGAACCGCAGCCCCGGTCAAATGAGCAACGGTTTTTTTGACTTGCTGGCGCACACCCTGTCAACACCGCAGCGGCAAGGCTGCTGGGTGAAAAATGGGTTTGCGGATCCAGACATGGCTAAATCTTAGCGCAAGCGCCCGGCTTTTTTGCTGCCGGTGGCAAAATTGCGCCATGGTTTCACCCCGCGTTCTGATCTGTACCCAAGACTTCAGCCTTGCTGACGAGATTGCCGCACTGCGTGCCGGCGACAAACGTATTGGCGCCGTCTGCACCTTTACCGGCACCGTGCGCGATCGCAACGACGGCCTCGATGTCAGCAGCATGGAGCTGGAGCATTACCCCGGCATGACCGAAAAAGCCATTGAAGCCATGATTGATGAGGCTTTCAGCCGGTTTGATATTTTTGGGGCCCGTGTGGTTCACCGTGTCGGTTTGCTGCAGCCGCTTGATCAGGTGGTGATGGTCGCGGTAACGTCTGCCCACCGGGGCGAAAGCTTCAGGGCCTGCGAGTTTCTGATGGACTACCTCAAGACCCAGGCCCCGTTCTGGAAAAAAGAACAAACCCCCGAAGGCGCACGCTGGGTTGACGCCCGGGTCAGCGACGATGCGGCGCTGGCCAAATGGGGTGTTGTGGCCAGCAACGCCTGAACTGCGCCAGTGCCAGCGCCAGGCCTCAGTTGAGGTATCTGGGTTTTTTGTCAATCTCGCCCGGCAAACCCGGTGTATCCGCCGCATCTGTGCCAAAGCTGGCGGCTTCTGGCGGCACCTCAAGCCATTGTGATTTCTGTATCGCCTTGCCCAGCAGATGCATCAAACCCTGGGTCAGTTGGGCTTCCATCATCACCTGCACATGGCGTGTCTTGTCACCCAGCTTTTCAAACAGCTGTAGTTGCAACTGGCCTGTGGGCAGCACGGTGATGGCAATTTCTGTTACCAGCAGCGGCTCCTTGCCCAGCGGCAAGGCTTTTGCCCTGTCCTGAAAAGGCGTGTTGTAGTCCCCGCTGTGGGCTGCGGCCTCTTTCTGGAAATTTTCCAGCATGACCCTGCGCTGCTCGTCCAGTGAGCCAGCCACCGGGTTGTGTGCCAGCTGGTTTTTCATCTGGTCTGCCGATGTTTTTACCAACAGCGGCAGCAGGCCCAGGCTGAGCCGCCGGGTCAGCCACAGGCGCATCTCTTCCCCTTCACGGGTGTTGATGCGAACAAGAAATCTGTCTTGTTCATTCAGGTAAGTAACTGAAACCTGGTGAATATTCATGCAGCTAATTTTAAGGCGCTTGATCCAGCGCAAGTGTGAAGCCCTGAACCCCTATTGAATCGCGGGTCAATGGCCTTAAATCTTCTTCAAGAATTTTTTACAGTCTTTCAGGAGCCTTGATTCATGCGACAAGACAAACTCACCACCAAATTTCAAGAGGCTTTAAGCGACGCCCAGTCACTTGCCCTGGGCAATGACAACGGTTACATAGAACCTGCCCACCTGCTGTCGGCCATGCTGCGGCAGGACGACGGCCCGCGTGCGCTGCTTGAAAAAGCTGGCGTCAACGTCAAGGGCCTGAGCCAGGCGGCTGACGCCGCTGTCAAAAAGCTGCCCCAGGTTCAGGGCCAGGACCAGATTTCAGTCGGCCCCGAGCTGGCCAAACTGTTGCAGGCCACTGAAAAGGAGGCCATCAAACGCAACGACCAGTTCATCGCTGGCGAGCTGTTTTTGCTGGCCGTGGCCGACAGCAAGGCCGATGTCGGCAAGATTGCCCGTGAAAACGGCCTGAGCCGCAAATCGCTTGAAACCGCAATTGACGCCGTGCGCGGCGGGCAGGCTGTTGACAGCGCCGATGCCGAAGGCCAGCGCGAAGCACTCAAAAAATACTGCCTGGACCTGACCGAGCGCGCCCGCCTGGGCAAACTTGACCCGGTGATTGGCCGCGACGACGAAATACGCCGCGCCATCCAGGTGTTGCAGCGCCGCACCAAAAACAATCCGGTGCTGATTGGCGAAC
>JAZKIK010000011.1:7633-8812 GCA_040384925.1 Pseudomonadota bacterium
TGAAGGCCTGGCCCAGCGCATCGTCGCCGGAGAGGTGCCTGATTCACTCAAAGGCAAACGTGTGCTGAGCCTGGACATGGCGGCATTGCTGGCCGGTGCCAAATTCAGGGGTGAGTTTGAAGAGCGCCTGAAAACCGTGCTCAAGGAGCTTGCCCAGGACGAAGGCCAGACCATTGTTTTTATTGATGAACTGCACACCATGGTGGGCGCTGGCAAGGCCGAAGGTGCAATGGATGCCGGCAATATGCTCAAACCCGCGCTGGCGCGTGGTGAACTGCATTGTGTTGGCGCCACCACACTCGACGAATACCGCAAGTACATTGAAAAAGACGCCGCTCTGGAACGTCGTTTTCAGAAGATTCTGGTTGGCGAGCCCACAGTCGAAGCCACCATCGCCATCCTGCGCGGCCTGAAAGAAAAGTACGAACTGCACCACGGTGTGCAGATCACCGACCCGGCCATTGTTGCAGCGGCAGAGCTCAGCCATCGCTACATCACCGACCGCTTTTTGCCCGACAAGGCAATTGACCTGATTGACGAGGCGGCCAGCAAGATCAGCATAGAGCGCGACAGCAAACCCGAAGTCATGGACAAACTCGACCGCCGGCTGATTCAGCTGCAGATCGAGCGCGAAGCCGTGCGCCGTGAAAAAGACGAAGCCTCGCAAAAACGTTTTGGCCTGATTGAAGACGAAATCATCAAACTGCAGAAAGAAATTTCAGACCTGGACGAAATCTGGCAGGCCGAAAAAGCCCAGGCCCTGGGCTCCAAGGACGTGATGGAAGAAATCGACCGCATCAAGTTCCAGATTGAAGAACAAACCCGCAAGGGCGACTTCAACAAGGTGGCCGAGCTGCAATACGGCAAGCTGCCTGATCTTGAAAAACGCCTCAAAGCCGCACAGGACAGCGAAGCCAAACCCGGCACCAGCAATACACCCAAACTGCTGCGCACACAGGTGGGCGCTGAAGAAATCGCCGAAGTCGTGGCACGTTCCACCGGCATCCCGGTCAGCAACCTGATGCAGGGCGAACGCGACAAACTGCTGCAGATGGAAGGCAAGCTGCATGAACGTGTAGTCGGCCAGGCCGAGGCCATTGGTGCGGTGGCCAATGCAATCCGCCGCTCACGTTCGGGTTTGAGTGACCCGAACCGGCCCACCGGCAGTTTTTTGTTTCT
>JAZKIK010000012.1:0-3250 GCA_040384925.1 Pseudomonadota bacterium
ACGGCGGGGCGTTCGCCAATCAGGTCAAACCATTTTTTCAGGTGCGGGTAATCGGCCCAGTCGATTCCGTGGTTTTCCCAGTTGCGCAGCCAGGGGAAGATGGCGATGTCGGCAATGCTGTACTGATGGCAGCCGATAAACTTGCTGACCGCCAGCCGCTTGTCCATCACACCATAGAGGCGTCTGGTTTCATTGGTATAACGATTGATGGCGTAGTCAATCTTTTCAGGTGCGTACTGCCGAAAGTGATGGGTCTGGCCAATCATGGGGCCGACACCGCCCATCTGGAACATCAGCCACTGCAGTACTTCAAACTTCAGCCTGTCGGTTTTTGGCAGGAACTTGCCGGTTTTTGAGGCCAGATAAAGCAAAATGGCACCTGATTCAAAAAGCGCAACCGGTTTGCCGTCAGGCCCATGCGGGTCCACCAGGGCCGGAATCTTGTTGTTCGGGCTGATGGCCAGAAATTCGGGTTTGAACTGGTCACCGGTGCCGATGTTGACAGCAATCGCCTCCCAGTCGCGGCCCAGCTTGAAACCGCATTCCTCCAGCATGATGTGGACCTTGTGGCCGTTTGGCGTAGGCCATGAGTAAACTTTGATCACTTGTCCGAATCCTTTACAACTATGATGTTTGCTGCACTTTAAGAGAAAACCCCAAACCATGTTTGATAGGCTCAAAAAGGTATTTGGCACATCCGAAAAGCCAGCTGCGCAGGCCACTTCCACCGCACCATTGAGCAGCACAGACAATGCGGCGGCTGAATGGGCCCGGTCGCAGGGTCTGTCGTATGCCAGCTCTTCCGACGGCAAGGGTTTTGTCATGACGGGCCGCCTGCTCGGCAAGCCCTGGAAGCTGGAGCGGGGCCGCTCCTCGCGCAATTACATCCATGGTGAAGAACTGCGGGCGCGTGCCGAGCTTGAAATCAGTGAGGATGTGTCGGTCCTGGTGATGAACCGGGCGCTCAAGGAATCGCTTGAAAAACGCGCCTACCAGATGTACACCGACACCCTGCAGACCACGGCTGACCCGAATCTGCCCGAAGAAATGCGCTGGCTGGCAATGTATGAAGAAGTGGGCTGGGACGCGCTGAGTCCCGCCTTCTGGGAGCGATATTCAGTGCTGGCCGATGACCGCGGCCATGCAGAGGTGCTGATCGACGTCAATCTGGCAGCCTTGATGATGTCCTGGCCAGAGCCTGCACCTGACGCACAAGTGCCTTTTATATTGATGCTGATGCGTGGCAAAAGTTATCTGCGTATGCAATACAGCCCGACAGACCAGGCCACACTGGCGCATGCGGCAATGATTTTCACCACGGCCAGTGAATCTGCGGTGGACGGACTTTCAACCGACATTTCTCTCTGATTCCGTACTGAACAGGTCTGTTGCAGCAGGCCAGCTGGATTTGTATGCCATTCGCTGATTCCTGAAAATGGCGCTCCAGTCTCACCGGCTGAGATTTTCGTTTGACTCGCGGCTGACACAAAGCGACAGTGATGACATTGATTCATCACAAGAGTTGTCGCCATGGAACTGCAAGCCGCGCTGCAAAAAATTCATCTTTATTCACCCGACCCTCTGACCGCTGCCCGGTTTTACAGTCAGGCTTATGGCATGGTTGTGGAGCCTGTCGGCAGCACTTCTTACCATTGCAGCGCGCCAGGGCGTTGTGTGCAGATTTCAAAAGGCCCAGCCAATCAGCTGGCTTACGCACACTATGTTTTCGGTCAGCCTGAAGCCTGGCAAGCGTTTTCCGCAAGGGTTCAGGGGCTGGATCAACAGCCATTACCCGCAGGTGAAGCTGCCAGCAGCATTGCGCTGAAAGACCCGGATGGCAATGTCATTGTCTTTTCGGAGCCCGCAGAGCTTGCGTCTGTCGAAAGCCAGGCCGGACTGCCGCCAGCCACTCTGCAGCACTTCGCACTGCGCACGCCCAATCTGCCCGTCATGCTGGCTTTTTACACGGAGCGGCTGGGTTTTGTGCTGTCTGACGCTGTAAAAGACCCTGAAGGCCAGTTGCGTGCCTGCTTTTTACGCACCGACGCCTTGCACCACGCGCTGGCGCTGTTTTTTGCACCGATATCGTGTTTTGACCACCAGTCCTTCGAAGCGCCAGACTGGGCCAGCATGAAAACCTGGGGTGACCACATGGCCGCGATCCGGGTGCCCATCGTCTGGGGCATTGGCCGCCACGGCCCAGGCAATGACGTGTTTTTTATGGTGCGTGACCCGGACGGCAATCTGGCCGAGATCTCGTCGGAAATTGAACATTGCGAAGCTGGCCGCCAGGCGGGGCTGTGGGCGCATGAAGAACGCACCCTCAATTTGTGGGGCAAGGCGATTCTGCGCAGCTGATTCCTGCAAAAAAGGGACACGACCATGCCTGCAACCCATCGAATCCTGCGCATCCTGGGGGCCTTCAGCCTGGAGCGCCCAGTCATTACGCCTGAATGGCTGATGCAGGAACTTGGCGTTTCACGCGCAAGCATTTACCGCGACCTGGGCCAGCTCGCCAGTGCGGGCATGCTTGAGCGTGTGGCCGACCGTGGGTATGTGCTGGGCCCCATGGTGGTGGAACTGGACCGGCAGATTCGCCTGGCTGACCCGCTGCTGGAGGCGGCTGAAGAGCTGCTGGGCCCACTGGCCGATGAAACCGGCGGCACCATCCTGCTCTGCCGTTTTCATGGCAACAAGGTGATGTGTCTGCACCAGGCCAAACCGGCCAGGGTGCAAAACCCTGGCCATGGCGCTTTGAGTGTGAGTTACGAGCGTGGCCGCGCCATGCCGCTGTACCGGGGCGCGACTTCAAAAATCATTCTGGCCTGTTTGCCCCAGCCGCAGCTCAAGCAGCTGTGGGCGGCTGAACGCAAAACCCTGGTCGCTGCTGGCCTGCCTGACGACTTTGCGCAACTGAACAAGGTCTTGCGCGGCATTCGTGACACCGGTTATTGCGTGACCGAAGGGGAGGTTGACCCGGAAGCTGTCGGTTTTGCCATGCCTTTGCGTGACGGCGAACATTTGCTTGGCAGCCTGAGCATTGTGCTGCCGGCCGCTTTGCTCACGGCCGCACTGCGCAAGACCATGCTGACCCGATTGCAAAGTACCGCGGGCCGCATCGAAGGCCGGCTGCAAGACCAGCGGGCAAAAGCCCGCGCAACCAAAAAAACGGACACCCCATGAACGCACCACTGCCCCACCACCTGCTTCCCGAGATCGGACACCTTGAGGTGCTCCGACAGCTCGATGC
>JAZKIK010000013.1:0-7760 GCA_040384925.1 Pseudomonadota bacterium
CAGCAACCCGGCCATGGAGCAGCCGCTGCTTGCAAAAATGACCGAGTTCTGGTTCAACCATCTGAATGTTTTTGTCGGCAAGGGGTCTGTGCGTGCCTTTACGGGTGACTATGTGATCAACGTCATCAGACCCAACGCGCTCGGCAAGTTTGAAGACCTGCTGCTGGCCAGCGCGCACCATCCGGCCATGCTTTATTACCTGGACCAGGCCTACAGCAATTCACGAGGTCTGAACGAAAACTACGCCCGCGAACTGATGGAACTGCACACCATGGGCGTCAACACCGGCTACACACAAAACGATGTACGCGAACTGGCCCGCATACTGACAGGCTGGACGGTGGTGCCAAATCTGGGCGAAAGTTTTGTCTTTAACAACAAACAGCACGATCAGGGCCAGAAACAACTGCTGGGCTACAACTTCAGCGCCGATGGTGTGCAGGAAGGGGAAGACGCCATCCGCCTGCTGGCGCGCCAGCCCGCAACGGCTCGCCGAATCGCCACCCGCCTGGCCATGACTTTTGTGGCTGACGAGCCACCGGCGGCGCTGGTTGACCGCTTGACAGACAGCTTCAGCAAGACGGGCGGCAACATCCGGGCCGTCATGCAAACGCTGGTGGCTTCGCCCGAGTTCTGGCGCGCAGACAACACGCTTTTCAAGACGCCGGTGGACTTTGCCTGTTCAGCATTGACAGCTGGTGGCGGTGTCCGGGACAAACGCGATATTCAACTCACACTGGGGTTTCTGGAACAGGCCGGTCAGGCCATGCATGGCTGGCAGACACCCGACGGCTACAAAACCAGCGCCGCTACCTGGCTGGTACCCGAAGCCCTGACGCGCCGCGCCGACTATGCCATGGCCTTGGGCAGCCGCATCCCGGAACCATCCTATCTTGAGCCTTTTCTGAGCGCAAACAGCCGGGAAAATATTGCCAGCGAGGCACCCAGTGCCCGTAGCGGGCTGATGCTGGCCAGCCCGGACTTCATGCGCAAATAAGCCCCGTCCAGAAGCATCTGCACCAGGCCAACTGCAGCAAAAACCAGTAAATGCCCGGCAAATTCCAGGCAAGCAGGAGATTGATGATGAATAACCCGAAAAGCCAGCGCCAGACTGAAAACCCGGCCAGCCGCCGACAGCTGTTAAGAAGCCTGCTGGCGGGCGGCACGGCACTGGGGGCCGGCGCGCTTGGCATGGCTGGCATGACAAATGTCTGGGCCCAGGCCGCGCCACAAGGGACCACCCGGCTTGGCCAGGGGCGTCTGGTGCTGGTATTTTTGCGCGGTGCTTATGACGGACTGTCTGCCTTTGTTCCGTATTCGGACGCTGATTACTACGCACTGCGCCCAAACATTGCGATTGCTGCGCCCGATGGAGGCGCTCAAACCGCACTCAAGCTTGACAACACGTTTGCCCTGCACCCTTCCCTTTCGCCACTGATGCCGCTCTGGCAGCAAGGTGTTCTAAGCTTTGTTCCGGCAGCCGGGCTGGCGACACCCAACCGCTCGCACTTTGATGCGCAGTACCAGATGGAAACCGCACAGAACACGACAAGCAGCGCAACGCCCGGCTGGTTGAACAAACTGGCGACGCTTGATGGCCAGTTGCCTGCAGCGATTGGCGTGGGCGAGGCCAATCCGGCGATTCTGGCGGGTGATGCAAGTGTCAGGCTCATTCCGCGTGGTGACGCTGCGGTACGCACCGGCGTGCTGGCCAATGACAAAACCCGCCTGGCGCTGATGAAGCTCTATGCAGGCAATGACAGGATGAGTGAAGCCTTCAGGCAAGGCGCAGTCAGCCGAATGCAAAGCGCCCAGGAACTGAACACTGAAAAAGTGGCATCCGACAACCGGCGCAGCATGGCCATGCTGGAAAACAAACGCCAGGCCCAGAATGCCCAGACGGCCCAGATGCTTGCCGCCAACAATGGCGCAGCCAGCCCGCAAGGTCTGCAACTGGACGCCCGGCACCTGGGCACGCTGATGCGCAACAACCGCCATCTGGCCCTGGGCTTTTTGTCAGCTGGTGGCTGGGACACCCATGCCAATCAGGGCCATGCCACAGGTGATCTGGCCAACAACTTTGCCAATCTGGCACGGGGCCTGACACAACTGCGGCAGGATTTTTCAGAACCCGGTGACCTGATCGTCGTACTGAGCGAGTTTGGCCGCACCAGCGCCGAGAACGGCACCAAAGGCACAGACCACGGCTGGGGCAACGCCTTGTGGCTGATGGGTGATCGCGTCAATGGCGGCCGTTGGCATGGCGAATGGACAGGCCTGGCGCGCGGCAAGCTCAACGAAGCGCGTGACCTGCCCGCCCATCATGACTATCGTGCTGTACTTGCCCAGGTACTGCAGGCCACTTTTGCCCTGCCGGAGTCTGACCTGGCCATGGTCCTGCCAGAAACCAGCTGGGACAAACGTCTGGACGGGCTGCTACATCGCGGCTGAACTGCCCCTGATGTCACACTGATTCCTGCATCGAGCGAAGCTGCAGGCACAAGATTACCCAGTGCCACCCACGCCCTTAAGCGGCGTTTGCCTGCCATGTAGCCGTGTTGACAACTGATGCGGAACCAATAAAGGCAACTAACATCTGACCGTAAAACTGTGTAAAGCCGCCATCCACCGACAAGGCTGACACCTTACACAGGTCAAGATACGCAGTTCACAGGAGCTTTTATGAGCATTCACCGATTTGAGTTCGCCACCTGCCAACCCCGTTTTGCCCGCTCGGCCGCCACGCTGCTGGTGGCAGCCCTGGTCTGCAGCACAGCACTGGCCCAACTGGCGCCAGGCGACAGCAACACGGCGGCGGCATGGCGCGCCACTTCCCGCCTTGGATATGCACCCACAGCCGCCTCGGCCCAGGCGGCGCAGGCTGACCCAAAAGGCTGGGCGCTCAAACAGATCGATGCGGCACATGCGGCCAGCCAGCGGCCTGCCAATATCCCGGCTGACCTGGCACCCTTCAACCAGTCCATCAACCAGATCGCGTTGGCCATGCGGGCGTCCAAACAGGCACGCATAGCCACCAAAAAACTCACGCCTGAGCAGCAAAAAGAGGAAAAAATGGCCATGGCGGGTGCTGAAGACCCCTCCAAGTACGCAGGCGAGATGCAGCAGGGTGTGGCTACCTGGCGTTTGATGTCGTGCAGCAACCCGGCCATGGAGCAGGCCTTGCTGTCAAAAATGACCGAGTTCTGGTTCAACCATCTGAATGTCTACACCCGCAAGGACCGGGTGCGCCCCTATCTGGGCAATTACGTTATTGAAGTAATTCGGCCGAACGCACTTGGCAAATTTGAAGACCTGCTGCTGGCCAGTGCCCGCCACCCCGCCATGCTGTTTTATCTTGACCAGGTGCAAAGCAATGCACGCGGCCTCAATGAAAACTATGCCCGCGAACTGATGGAGTTGCACACCCTGGGTGTGAACACCGTTTACACCCAAAAGGATGTACGCGAACTGGCACGCATCCTGACCGGCTGGACAGTGGACACACCACATGACGAAGGTTTCAGATTTGTCGAGAAATCACATGACCAGGGCGAAAAAGTGCTGCTGGGCAAGAAGTTCCCACCCGGCGGCGTGCGTGAAGGTGAGGAAGCCATCCGCATGCTGGCCCGGCACCCGGCCACAGCCCAGCGCATCGCGACTCGGCTGGCCACCACTTTTGTGGCCGACAAACCATCAAAAGCTCTGGTTGACAGTCTGGCTGCAACGTTCAGCAAAACACAGGGTGACATCCGTGCCGTGATGCGCACGCTGGTCGAGTCTCCAGAGTTCTGGCGCGCCGAAAACACGCTGTTCAAAACCCCGCTGGACTATGCCTGCTCAGCCCTGACGGCTGGCGGCGGTATCCGTGAACCACGCGAGGTCCAGCTGACACTGAATTTTCTGCAGCAGGCCGGCCAGCCCATGCACGGCTGGCAAACCCCTGATGGCTACAAAACCGACGCTGCCACCTGGCTGGCACCTGAAGCCCTGACACGCCGTGCCGACTACGCGATTGCCATCAGCGGCAAAATGCCGGAACCCACCTATCTGGCACCCTTTTTAAGCAAGGCCAGCCGCGAGCGTATCGCCCGTGAGGCACCTGCGGCACGCACCGGCCTGACGCTGGCCAGCCCCGACTTCATGAGCAAATAAAGCCATCCACGAAGGAACTCATCATGCAAAACTTACACAATGCGCCGGGTTTTTCGCGCCGACAGTTGCTGCAGGCCTTGGGCAGCGGCCTGGTCCTGGGAGGCCTGGGTGCCGCAGGCATGCCAAACGTCTGGGCACAGGCTGCACCCCAAGGCAGCAAAAGCCAAGGGCGTCTGGTGGTGGTGTTTTTGCGCGGCGCGTATGACGGCCTCTCAGCCTTTGTGCCATATGCTGACCGCGAGTACTACAACATCCGGCCCACGATTGCCATTCCGGCACCTGACGGCAGCGCACAGACCGCACTGAAGCTGGACAACACATTTGCCCTGCACCCGGCCCTTTCGTCTATGTTGCCGCTGTGGCAACAAGGTGTGCTGGCTTTTGTGCCTGCAGCAGGCCTGCCCGCGCCCAACCGTTCACATTTCGATGCGCAATACCACATGGAAATTGCCCAGCCAGGCAAGACCAGTGGCGCATCAGGCTGGCTCAACAGGGTTGCGGCCCTGCATCCGCAAACCACAACGGCGCTGGGTATTGGCGAAGCCAACCCAACCATTTTGAGTGGTCAAACCAGAGTCAAGCTGATTCCGAAGGGCCAGGCTGCCGAACGCACCGGCGTGCTGGCCAACACCAAGACCCGACAGGTGCTGATGGATCTGTACGGCGGCAAGGACGCTGTCAGCGAGGCGTTTCGCCAGGGTGCGGATAGCCGCCTGAAAAGTGCCGAAGAGCTGAGCACCGAAAAAGCCGCCGCCGCCGAGCGCCGTGAAATGGCCATGCAGCCCCCCCCCAAGACCATGGACCGCAAGCTCGACAAGGACGGCACACCTGCCAGCGCCGAGGCCAGGCTTGCCCAGATGACAGCCGCCAGCAACGGCGCACCTGACCCGGTCGGCCTGATGCTGGATGCCCAGCACCTGGGCACCTTGATGCGCAATGACCGCAATCTGTCGATAGGTTTTTTGTCTGCCGGTGGCTGGGATTCCCACTCCAACCAGGGCCACGTCACCGGCTCGCTGGCCAAAAACCTGGGCAATCTGGGCAAGGGCCTGACACAATTGCGGCAGGACTTTTCAGAACCCGGCGATGTGATTGTGGTGATGAGTGAGTTTGGCCGTACCAGTGCAGAAAACGGCAGCAAGGGCACAGACCACGGTTATGGCAACGCCATGTGGCTGATAGGCAACAAGGTCAGCGGCGGCAAGTGGCATGGCAAATGGACCGGCCTGACACGCGAGAACCTCAACCAGGCCCGTGATCTGCCGGTCCATCATGACTACCGGGGCGTGCTGGCACAGGTGCTGCGCTCAACGTTTTCCTTGTCCGACTCTGCCCTGGCCACCGCACTGCCTGACGCCAAATGGGACAGCCGGCTTGACGGCATGCTGCGCCGCGCCTAAAACCGGATTCAAACGTAGCCGCAATCTGCATCTACGCAGATTTCCCAAAAGGACACCTAAGAACGTGTTCACGGTCTAAACCAGTTCCATCTGGTTCTGTGTCCCGCTGATGACAGCTTCGCTCCAGCCTGTTGCGCGCTTGGTAGTTACCCCCGTTGGCCCGGCAAAACTGCAGGCGTAACATCATGCATGAATAAAAGAACGGTCGTTCTTTTATAAACTCAGGAGCGAAAAAATATGAGACAAATCCGGTTCAAACTGGCTGCGCTGGGCGCGGCATCCCTGTTGGTGGCTTGCGGCGGTGGTGATACGGTTGCGCCACTTCCCGTTGTGACTGGTGCCATCACCGGGCTTGCTGCCACTGGTGCAGCGCTGGCAAACGCCTCCATCACGGCAAGATGTGTCAGCGGTGACCCCATCACCGGCCGGACCAACGCCGACGGCAGTTTTGCACTGGAAATCAGGTCCCCACAAACCGCACCCTGCCTGGTACAGGTCAGCAATGGCAGCGTCACCCTTTACAGCTACGCCAGCGCATCGGGCCGCATCAACGTCACACCGCTGACCGATCTGGTCGTTGCACGCGCCCTGGGTTCGGACCCCGCAGCAGCTTTTGCAAGTTTTGATGTCGCCAAGGCCGCCACCCTGCGCCTGGGGCTTGATTCAGCCAAGGCCTACGTCAAGGCACTGGTCATTGGCCAGGTCGGCTCAGCCCCAGCCGGTGACCCGATCAGCGGCATCTTCGCTATTGGCGACGCCACAGACAAGGTGCTGGACGCCGTTGGCCAAAGCCTGACTGCCGGTGGCAAAACCTTTGCAGACCTCAGAAACAGCGTGCTGCCCTCAGGCATTGCCGCTGCCACGGCAGCGCGCGGCAAGTTGATTGGCACACCCACAACGGTCACCACACTGACTGCAGCACAGATTACCGGTGCCGCCACCCAAAGCGGCCTGATAGGCATTTCAGGTCCAGCCGTTTGTGATGTGAAGGTGGTGGCACTCAACTACAACACAGTGGGTGTGGTCGGCGAAAGCACCAACGCCTCGGGTGTCCTGCTCGTACCGACGGGTGCCTGCACACCCAACGGCGCGCTGCTGGCCTATGCCAAAGGCACCGACATGCAAAAGCCGCGCACCCTGGCCAACCCCAGCGACAGCGAAACCTTTCTGCTGGCGGCCGTTTACGCAGCGCAGGGCTTTAACGTGGTGGCAACCGACTACCTCGGCTTTGCCCAGTCAAACTACAAATACCACCCTTACCTGCACGCAGATTCTGAAGCCAGCTCGGTCATTGACTCGATTCGTGCCGCACGCAATGCAGCCGCCGCTGCCGGTTCGACCATCACGGGCAGTGGCAAGGTCATGCTGGCGGGTTATTCACAGGGTGGACACTCATCCATGGCGGCCCACCGCGCGATTGAACGTGACAACAGTGCAGAAATCAATGTGGTGGCCGGTGCCCATCTGGCCGGTCCCTACAACCTGTCGGGTTCATTCAAGTCAGGTGCGGCGATTGCCGGTTACCAGTATTTTGTGACTTACCTGGTCACGGCATGGCAAAAGGTTTACGGCAATATCTACAGCGATGTGAACGCCGCCTTCAAACCGGCCTACGCCACAGGTATCGAAACCCTGTTGCCCAGCCCGACCCTGAACGCCACCACACTGGTCACCACAGGCAAACTGCCAGGCGGCCCGACCGTGTCGCCAGCGCAGGCCCGCGACGCATTGTTCCAGGCAGCCTTTATTGCCGATACCCAGACCAACAACAACAACGCCCTGTACCTGGCTGGCAAGAAAAATGACCTGCTCGGCTGGAACCCCAAGTCCAGGGTGCTGCTGTGCGGCGGTGCAGGCGACCCAACCGTGCCACCAGCCCTGCATCAGGTGGCCATGAAAGCCGACTTTGACAGCCGCCAGCTGACAAATGTCAGTTCGGTTGACGTTGATGCGTTTATTCAAGCCACCTACGGCCCAGCCCCAACCGACCCGACCAGCCCGGCATTTGCCACTTATTACGGCAGCTACCACGGCAGTTATGAACCACCGTTCTGTCATGCCCAGGCAAAAGCCAGCTTTGACGCCGTGAAGTAAATCCAAGGTCAGACTGAAACGGTCTGAAACCATAAAAAGAGCGTCTGAGGGCGCTCTTTTTATTTTTGGAGAGAAGTTAAAAACCAGGACACAACTTCAGCGCGTTTTTACTCG
>JAZKIK010000014.1:0-15022 GCA_040384925.1 Pseudomonadota bacterium
AGTGCAGCCAGCCAGCGTGGGGTCAGGCCACGACCACTCCAGGTCTGGCCTTCTGCACCGCGATATTTGGCGGGCACTGGTGTGCTCGAAACCTTTTTTGGCCCTGCAGCAGCACGCTTTTTGGTGGGCTGTACAGGTGCCGGAGTTTTAGCGTTTTTTGGTGCCTGCAAGTCTTTGGCAGTGATGCCAAACGCGGCCATTTTCTGGCGGATTTCCAGCACGGTCTTGTCAAACTCCTTGGCCTTGATCTGCGATGCCTGTTTCTGAAGTTTTTCAATCTGCGATTGAATGTCAACGAGACTACTCATATTACTTATCCTTAAAAATTAAGACTACAAAAAAAACACACTTCTAGTGTCGCAACCAGCCGGGAACCTTGAAACGAATAATGGCAATATAAACCGAAACATAGGTCAGAACGAACAAGGTACAAAAAGCCATCAAAACCGGCGTATTGTTCCAAAAAAGAACCGCCGGCACAACCGCAAGCAAAGTGAAGCTCCACAAATAAGGAGAGGTACGATTGTTTCGCATCAGCATGCGCCGCGACTCATCATCATGAAAGACTCCACGCACAATCCGCCTGTAAATCAGCTGGTGAAAATGCAGAGCATCGGCTACACCAGGCGAACCACCACGTACCAGTTTTCGATAAATGGAAAAAATCGTCTCCCATACCGGGTAGATTAACAATAGCATGGGAAACCACGGCGAAACCTGTTCATGCCGCTGCACCAGCAGAATGGACGCAATGGCTATCACGAGACCCCACAAATACGCACCTCCATCACCGGCAAAAATCAGCCCGCGCGGATAATTCCAGAACAAGAATCCAGCCGTCGCACCAATCAGACAGATGACCATGGCAGCCAGTTCCCTGTCACCCAGTTGAAGTGCCACATGAGCTACCGAGACACAGATGAGCAAGGCAACCGTGCCGGCCAGACCGTTGTAGCCATCAATAATGTTGAACGCATGAGGCAAGCCACAAACAGCAAGAAAAGCCAGGCCAATGCCTGCCGACGGAACCATCAGAAGCCAGCCATCAAACACCGGAAGCCCCAGTCGCTGAACCGACAAATCCAGCAAGGTACAGGCCAGGGCAGCAGAAAAAGCCGTAAACAACAATCTGTAGCGTACCGACAGGGTTTGTGTGAGGTCTTCAAAAATACCACCAAGCACCGCTGGCAAAGCAGCAGCTACCCAGTAAAAGGAAAAAGACCAGCTTATGCCAACGTTCAACCAGTTCTGAAAATGGCTTGTAGCAGCAGCCAGAATCCACCCGACAACCACACCAGCCAGAATACTCACACCACCTACACGCGGAACTTCACCCGCGTGAAATCGCTGGGGCTTTTCCCCATAAACAGGAGCGCTCATCCTTGACTGCCGAATCAGAAATACTGTGGCAATCAGTGATACTGTCGAACTCATCACCAGCAAAAAAATCATAACCCACCAAAATTTTCCCTTATTTTACTTGATAAGCGCTTGCCAATTGTTGCCAAGTGTTGTTTCCATAATAACTTCCCGTTCTTTCCAGAATGATCCATTCCGATCAATCACACAAAAACTGCCAGAAGAACACCGGAAAGAAGCCTGGTTTGCCTGCTGACCAGTCTATCTGGCAAAGCCACGCAGGCATTGACCTGAAAGTTATTGCATCATTTGGCGGCAGCTTTTCCTGCAGGCATACTGCGCGGATTCAAGTCCATGCGCAGTTGTTCCGGTCATATAAATCGCATTGCAGAAGTCAAGCAACAAGATGAAGATGAAGCTGCAGCAACAGCCCACCAAGTTACGACCTAGCTGATAACCCATGCCAATCGCACCCCAAAAATCGCTCACTGTTTCCATAGTCAGCCACGGACAGCTCTCGCTGATTTTGCCTCTGCTGGAGCAACTTGAGCAACACAGTCCGCTGCTCATCGCAGATCTGGTTTTAACCCACAATATTCCTGAACCTGATTTGCTGGCGGGCAGGCAATGGCGTTTTTCTGTGACACGTATTCAGAACCAGATACCCAAAGGCTTTGGTGCGAACAACAACCAGGCATTCAAACAGTGCAGGACGCCATGGTTTCTGATATTGAATCCAGACATCCGGCTGAACAGCGATGTACTCACGCCCATGCTCACCCAGGCCGATGCCCGCAGCGGCTTGCTGACACCGCGCATTCTTGAACCAGGCAAAAACGAGCCAGAACAACATCGCGCCATCATTACACCGCTGGAAATCATTTCCCGCAGACGCGCCGCTTATGTCAGGCCCCGTACACCGGACTGGATACCAGGCCTGTTCATGTTATTTCGCAGTGAGACTTATTCGCAGATACAGGGTTTTGATGAGCGTTTTTTCATGTACGGGGAAGATTTCGATATATGCGCCAGAACCCGGCTCGCGGGCTGGCACATACAGGTCATGGAAGACCTGCTGGCCCTGCATGAAGCGCAACGCGCCAGCCACCGAAGCCGCCAGCACCTTTACTGGCATATCACAAGTTTGCTGAAAGTCTGGCTGTCAGGCAGCTTCTGGCGGTATCGACGCCATATCCAGAAAAGGGCCAGATGAAATTGCGCATCCGGGCTTCAGGCTCGACCGGGCGGAAGCCAGACGCCCCCCGGACCACCCGGCATCAGCAACCCGAAGGACGCCCCGGACGCATGGGTACGGCACCCGAGACGACCAGGGTTCGTGTGTCACCTCCGGTAGACGAAAGCGTCTTGTTTCCAAACCTGATCTGGTTGTTGTTCCTGTCAACCGTACTGTCATCGACTGCACCGGCTGCATAGACCTCGCCGCTCACTGAGACTTCAAGCCGGCTGAGAGTGGTGGCACCTTCCCGGTAACTGATCTTTCCAGATAGCGGGGTGCCGCTGTCGCCAGCCCTGACCAGCCCATTGAAGGCAAATGCGCAGGTCGTATTGGAAGCGTCGTACACCTTGTCAACATCCGACAGGCCGGCATTGCTGCTGACATACAAGCCATTGCGTGCAGCTACGCTGGCCGACGTGACCGTGACCAGCGCGTCCGAAGTGCTGGGTTGCGGGTCGTCGGTTCCGCTGCCGCCACCACCACAGGCAGCCAGCGCAGAAACAGCAGCAGCGCACAGCGCCATTTTGAAAATGCGGTCATTCATGAAAGTCTCCAGAGGGTGTTGATGTGCGCTAAAGAGTAAGCAGCACCTGCCGGATGACTTGTAGTGCCGTCACCTTTGCGGCTGTAGGTCGGCAGAGCATCAGGCTGTCAAACAAACGGCGGCATGGCGGCCGGTGGCACCTGCTTTGCTTGGCCTTGATCGGCCTATCTCCCGTCCTCCTCGCCAGGCATCCAACGCAGCACGGTGGCCCCAAAGCTGTGACGCTGCAAACTTCACATCACATCTGGATGCGCGCCAGCACACTGCGCAGCGCATTGCCGGTATGCGTTGCCAGCCTGACCACCTCCTCTGGTGGCGCTGAGGCCACCACGGTGCCGCCTGCATTGCCACCGTCCGGCCCCAGATCAATCACCCAGTCGGCTTCGGCGATCACATCCAGGTCGTGCTCGATCACCACCACGCTATGACCGCCGTTGACGAGGCGGTGCAACACGTGGATCAGCTTTTCAACGTCGGCCATGTGCAGGCCGACGGTCGGCTCGTCCAGAACATAAAGCGTGTGCGGCGCTTTTTGCCCGCGCCGGGTGATATCGTCGCGCACCTTGCTCAATTCGGTCACCAGTTTGATGCGCTGGGCTTCGCCGCCTGACAGAGTGGGTGAAGGCTGGCCCAGCGTGAGATAGCCAAGTCCCACATCTTTCAGCAACTGCAAGGGGTGGCCGATATTGGGCATGGAAGCAAAAAATCCTACCGCCTCGTCAACCTCCATCTTCAGCACATCACCAATGCTTTTGCCGCGCCAGGTGACGGCCAGGGTTTCAGGGTTGAAACGTGCACCATGGCAGGTTTCGCACAGCACCTTGACGTCGGGCAAAAAACTCATGCCTATGGTGCGAACACCTGCGCCTTCACAGGTCGGGCAGCGGCCCTCGCCGGTGTTGAAGCTGAAACGCCCGGCGGCGTAACCCCGTGCACGTGCTTCCAGCGTATCGGCAAACAGTTTGCGAATCGTGTCCCAGAAACCGATGTAGGTGGCAGGGCAGGAACGCGGGGTTTTGCCGATCGGCGTCTGGTCAACCTCCAGCACGCGGTCAACGATCTTGTAACCCTCAATACGATCGCAGCCCGTCCAGGCCGGGTGTTTGCCTGCATCATCCTCGTCACGGCCGGCCTTGGTGGAGCGCTGCATGACGGCGGCGTACACATTGGTCAGCAACACATCGCGGGCAAGGGTTGATTTGCCCGAACCTGAAACACCGGTTACAGCCACCAGCCGGAACAGCGGCACACTGATGCTTACGTTTTTGAGGTTGTGCAGATCGGCCTTGACCACGCCCAGCCAGGAGGTGACTGGATTGACTGCTGCGGGCGCTGCGTTGTGGGCGGAGCTGGCTGCTGCGGCGTTGGCTTTCAGGTTTGCGGCTTTTAAGGCTGCTTGTTTGGCTTTGCTCAGGGGTTTTGTGGGGGCAGGGTCACCCTCACCCCCTCCCTCTCCCGCAGGCGGGAGAGGGAGCAAATCCACCTCGCTGTCTTGCCCCCTGACCGTCTCCCGCCGCGCATGCAGTGGATGAATCAGCGGGTTCGCCAGATAACGCCCGGTCAATGATTCAGGCACGGCTGACAGCTGCGCCGCTGTGCCCTGAGCGACCAGATTGCCGCCGCGTTTGCCAGCGCCGGGGCCAATGTCAATGATGTTGTCGGCGCGGCGTATGGTGTCTTCGTCGTGTTCGACAACCACCAGAGTGTTGCCCCGGTCACTGAGTTTGCCCAGAGCGCTGAGCAGAATCTGGTTGTCACGCGGATGCAGGCCAATGGTGGGTTCGTCAAGAACATAACAAACGCCTTGCAGGTTGGAGCCAAGCTGCGCGGCCAGGCGAATGCGCTGTGCCTCGCCGCCTGACAGGGTGGGCGCGCCACGGTCCAGCGTGAGGTAACCCAGGCCCACGTCTTCCAGAAACTCAAGCCGGCTTTTGATCTCGGGCACCAGATCGCGGGCGATACCGGCTTCACGGCCCACCAGTGCGAGTTTTTCAACCCAGGCGCGCACGTCGGTAACTGACAGGCGAGCGATGTCGGCGATACCCACACCCGCAAACCTGACGGCCCTGGCCTGCTTGTTCAGGCGGGTACCTGCGCAGCCGGGGCAGACGGCGTCCACCACGTCTTCAACGTCGGGTTCGGCAAAACTCTGTTCGCGGCCCTTGTTGTCGTCGTCACGCACCGAATCATCAAAAGCCTTGCGCTGCTCTTTGGTGAGTTTGACACCTGTACCCACACAGTCGGGGCACCAGCCGTGTTTGCTGTTGTAGCTGAAAAGGCGCGGGTCCAGTTCGGGGTAGGAAGTGCTGCAGACCGGGCAAGCGCGTTTGGTGGACGAGGCTTCGAGTTTGCCAATGGCTTTTGTCGAGGTGCCCGCGATCATCGCGCCCTGCAGGCCGTCAAGCGGTGCCAGCACATGCACCACACCCTTGCCATGCTGCAGTGCCGTGGCCAGCGCAGCGCGCAACAGGGGCTCGTTTTCAGGGCTGACGTGGATGTCGGCTACCGGCAACTCGACGGTATGCTCCTTGAAGCGGTCAATGCGCGGGAAGTTGGTGGTCGGCAAAAACTCGCCGTCGATTCGCAAATGGGTGTAGCCGCGTGGCCTGGCCCAGTCGGCCAGCTCGGTATATACACCTTTGCGTGCAATCACCAGGGGTGCCAGCAGGCCGATATGCTGGCCCCGGTGGTTTTTAAGCAGCTGGGCGGCGATGCTTTCAGGGCTTTGCGGCATGACGGCGGCACCCTCTTTGGTGCAATGCTGAATGCCGAGCTTGACATAAAGCAGGCGCAAAAAGTGCCAGACCTCGGTGGTGGTGCCCACGGTTGACTTGCGGCCACCGCGTGACAGCCGCTGCTCGATCGCCACCGTGGGCGGAATGCCGTACACCGCATCCACCTCGGGCCGGCCTGCCGGCTGCACGATGCTGCGGGCATAGGCGTTGAGCGATTCGAGGTAACGGCGCTGGCCTTCGTTGAACAGAATGTCAAAGGCCAGCGTGGATTTGCCCGAGCCCGAAACCCCCGTCACCACATTAAATTTGCCACGCGGAATATCCACTGACAGGCTTTTGAGATTGTTTTCCTTGGCGTTGACGATCTGGATCAGGTTGGAAAAAACCGGACGGGTTTTCCAGATGCGGGGGCGGGTTTCCTCAACCCCGTAAACCCGGCCCATGGTGGCTTCGTATTCACGCAGGGCCAGCGCGGTATGGGAGGTCGGATGCTCGCGAACCTGCTCCGGAGGGCCTTCGGCCACCAGCAGGCCGCCACCCTCGCCGCCTTCCGGCCCCAGGTCGATCAGCCAGTCGGCAGAGCGGATCACGTCCAGATTGTGTTCAATGATGATGAGCGAATGCCCGGCATCAATCAGCTTGCGCAGGGCACGCATCAGTTTGGCGATATCGTCAAAATGCAGGCCGGTGGTCGGCTCGTCAAACAAAAACAGCGTGCCACGGCCGGGCTTGCGCAAGGCCAGCGCCTGTTTGCTGGCGCTTTGGGTCTTGCCAGCGCTTTTGCTGGCTTCAGCCAGAAAGCCTGCGAGTTTGAGGCGCTGGGCCTCACCACCAGACAAGGTGGGAACGGGCTGGCCGAGTTTGACGTATTCCAGCCCTACATCAACAATGGGCTGCAGGGCACGCACGACTTCGCGGTCCTGTGCAAACAGTTGCACGGCTTCACTGACGGTGAGTTCCAGAACGTCGGACACATTCAGCACCCGTGGCAACAACTGGCCCACCACCTTGCGTTCAATCGTGACCTCAAGAATCTCGGGCCGGTAACGTTTGCCGTCGCAGTCCGGGCAGCGCAGATACACGTCACTTAAAAACTGCATCTCGACATGCTCAAAACCCGAGCCGCCGCAGGTCGGGCAGCGGCCGTCTCCATTGTTGAAGCTGAATTTGGACGCCGTATAACTGCGCTGTTTTGCCAGCGGTGCCAGGGCAAACAGCTCGCGCACGGCATCCCACGCACCGACATAACTTGCCGGATTCGAGCGGGCGGTCTTGCCAATCGGCGACTGGTCAACAAACACCACATCGGTCAGGTGGTCAGCGCCCATCAGCCGGTCATGCAGGCCGGGCGTTTCGGTCGCCTTGCCAAACTGGCGCAGCAAGGCGGGGGCCAGAATGTCCTGCATCAGCGTGGATTTGCCCGAGCCGCTGACACCGGTCACACAGACCAGGCGCTGCAGCGGGAAGTCTACTGTCAGGTTTTTCAGGTTATGGTCACGCGCGCCTTCCAGAATCAGGCGCGGGGTGTTGTCGGTCACCGCCCGTTTCATGCCTATGCCGACACGCTTGCGTGAACCAAGGTAGGCACCAGTCAGGGTGTCGGCGTGTTTGAGGTCATCAGGTGTGCCGTCAAACACAATCTGGCCGCCTTTTTCACCGGGGCCAGGGCCCATGTCAATCATGCGGTCAGCGGCCAGCATGACAGCCGGGTCGTGCTCCACCACGACCAGCGTGTTGCCCGCATCACGCAGCCTGTGCATGGCCTGGGTGATGCGGTTCATGTCGCGCGGGTGCAGGCCGATGGACGGCTCATCCAGCACAAACAGGGTATTGACAAGCGATGTGCCCAGAGCGGTCGTCAAATTGATGCGCTGCACCTCGCCGCCCGACAGTGTGCGGCTCTGGCGGTCCAGTGTGAGGTAGCCTATACCTACATCGCACAGGTATTTCAGCCGGGTCTGGATTTCTTCAAACAGCGATTTGAGGGCTTTTTGCTCGGCATCATCGCCAACAGCTGAAATTGACAGGCTGGCAGAAAACTTCTGCAGGCGGTCAATCGGCAGGCGCATCAGATCATGCAGACTCAGGCCAGGCATGGCCTCCAGCTGCATGCGGCTCCACTGCACACCCACCGGCATGAAACGCTCGGCCGGTGGCAAGGCCGCATCAGCCGCCGCCTTGCTGCCCAGCCGCCAGAGCAATGACTCAAGTTTGAGGCGCGCACCGCCGCAGGCTTCACACAGGGTGTAACTGCGGTATTTGGACAGCAGCACACGGATGTGCATCTTGTAGGACTTGCTTTCGAGGTATTCAAAAAAGCGTTTGATGCCAAACCAGTGCTGGTTCCATTTGCCGTTCCAGCTGGGCGAACCGTTGATGACCCAGGCCTGCTGCTCGGGCGTGAGTTTGTACCAGGGTGTGTCACGCGGAATGCCTGCAGTTTCGGCATGCCTCATCAAGTCGTCCTGCGCCTCTTGCCAGGCGGGTGTCTGCATGACCTTGACAGCTCCGGCGCGCAGTGTGAGTTTGTCGTTCGGAATCACCAGCCCATAGTCAACCCCGATAACGCGCCCAAAACCCTTGCAGGTGGTGCAGGCACCCATGGCGGAGTTAAAGGAAAAAAGCGAGGGCGTCGGCTCGGTGTAACGGGTGTCACTTTCGGGGCAATGCAGGCCGGTGGAAAAACGCCACATTTCTTCTGCGGCATCCCCCGCCTGCTGAACATAGACATTCAGTTTGCCGCCACCACGTTTGATGGCGGTTTCAATCGCCTCCACCGCACGGGCTTTTTCAATCGTCTGGATACGGAAGCGGTCAGCCACCACATCCAGCAGTTTGTGCGGGCCAGCAGGTGTGGCAACTTCACGTTCGGCATGCACACGGGTGAAACCACTTGCAGACAGCCATTGTTCAACCTGCTCTGCTGAAGTATTGGCTGGAAGCTCGACCGGGAATGTCATGACCACGCGCGCATCCGAATCAGCCGTGCGCGACATCAGCTCCGCATAAATCGATTCAGGCGTGTCGTGGCGTACGGACTGCGCGGTCTGTTTGTCAAACAACTGTGCCGAGCGTGCATACAGAAGTTTTAAATGGTCATTCAACTCCGTCATGGTGCCGACGGTGGAGCGCGAGCTGCGCACCGGATTGGTCTGGTCAATCGCAATGGCAGGCGGCACCCCTTCAACCTTGTCCACGGCGGGTTTGTCCATGCGGTCCAGAAACTGGCGGGCGTAGGCAGAAAAGGTTTCCACATAACGCCGCTGACCTTCGGCAAACAGGGTGTCAAACACCAGCGAGGACTTGCCCGAGCCGCTGGGACCAGTCACGACTGTCATTTCATTGGTACGAATGTCCAGGTCAATATTTTTTAGATTGTGCTGGCGCGCGCCGCGAATGCGGATGGTTCCCTGGGACATGTATCGGTGCTTTCCTTAAGAGGTCAAACATTCTAGACAGGCCCTTCAGTAAATCGACGGGCCATTCCAATGCCCCTGTTTTGCACAACTTACCTGTTTTGCATCTACTTTCAATTTTTAGACCACTGCGCATGCTCGTTTTCCATCTCGTGGTTCTCACACTTTCATGTTCAACTTTGACGCGTAAACCATTGATTCAGGAGACAAACATGAAAAAAGTTGGCTTATGGTGCAGCGCCATGGTTGTGGCCTTGCTTGCTGCCAGCGCAAACGCGCAGATTCTGGTGGGCCAGACTGCAGGATTCACCGGCCCGGTCGGTGCGGGCGTCAAGGAAACCACGGACGGTGCCCGGTTTTATATCGACTCGGTCAACGCGGCCGGTGGTGTCAACGGACAAAAAATCGAGCTGGTCTCGCTCGACGACAAATTTGACCCCAAACTGTCCTTTGAAAATGCCCGCAAGCTGATTGAAGAACAGAACGTGGTCGCGATGTTTTTGACACGCGGTACACCGCATACCGAGGCGATCATTCCGCTGCTTGAGAAACACAACATCGCCCTGGTTGGCCCCTCGAGTGGCGCCATGGTGCTGCACCAGCCGGTCCGCAAAAACGTGTTCAACGTTCGGGCCACCTATCAGCGTGAAGCCGAAAAAGCCATCACCCACCTCAACTCCATGGGCATCACACGCATAGCCATCATCTATGCCGATGACAGTTTTGGTGCAGATGGTGTGACCGGTGCCCAGAAAGGCCTGACTGCGGCCAATATCAAGCCGGTATTGCTGGAAAAATTTGACCGATCCAAACCTGATTTTGGCCCGATTGCACCCAAGGTCTTCCAGTCCAACGCCCAGGCCGTGATGATGGTGGCGTCGGGCGGTGCAGTGGTTGAGGGCATCAAGGCTTTTCGGGCGGCCGGATCGGCGGCACAAATCGTGACCTTGTCAAACAACGCCTCGGGCGGTTTTGTCAAAAGCCTGGGTGACCAGGGCCGTGGTGTCATCGTTACCCAGGTTTTTCCGTCCGAGCGCTCAATTGCCTACCCGATGGTCAAGGAAGCACAGGAGTTGGCCAAGGCACAAGGTCAAAACGATGTGTCACCCGCCATGCTGGAGGGTTTTGCGGCAGCAAAAGTGCTGGTTGAAGGCCTGCGCAGGGCCGGACCCAAACCCAGCCGCGAAAAAATTCAGGCAGCGCTTGAAGGAATACGAAAACTCGATATCGGCGGCCTGGAAGTCAGCTTCAGCCCCACAGACCACAGCGGCCTTGATTTTGCCGACTTGTCCATCATTGGTACTGACGGGAAATTCCGGCGCTGATGGTGGCTGATGGCGGCTGATGGCGGCTGATTATTGCCAGCTGGCCCCAGGCAGCCTCAGTAATACAGCGCGTTTTCAAGTTCCAGAAACTTTTCAGCTCCCACGGCTTCCCTGATCTTGGGTGCCAGTTCCTTGAGTTTGTCCAGGTCACCAGCGGCCTCAACTGCCAGATTGAGCCGAAAACCACGCAGACCCAGGGCAGCTGTCAGACGGGTGGCAACCGGGTAGGCTTTTGAATAACGCGCCTGGGCATTTGCCGTAGGGTGACCATCGGCAGTATGCGAAAGTACCGCCCCGGCTTGAGGTGCTGCAGTTACCGCAGGCATCGGTGTGGTGACTGCTGCGGGCACAGCACGGCCCTGGATAGGGGCCAGCAGACCCATGGTCACCAGATAACTCACGTCTTCAGCCGTAACGCCCATGCCAGCGGTGGCTTTTAGAACTTCAGGTGTATCACGCTTGCCATCAAACATGATGAAAGCAGTACGTTGACGCTGTGTCAAACCAAGGGATCGGTTTTGCAGGGCAGTTTGCCCCAACTCCGTTTTCATGAAAATCATCGACCAGGCTCCAAAAAATGCTGCGCCCAGACTCGCAGCACGCGGTGATTTTTATTGAATGACGGTTTATAAATTTTGTTGTTCGTCCTGATTCAATTTACCCCATTTTTTTAGCCCGCGCATCAGTGTTTAGGAGACTCCAGCGGCCACTTGTTACACCTGTTGACAGTGCCTGGTATCAAGAATGGCACCGGTTTTATGGTCACGCCTTGCATTGACAAACGTCCAGAAATAGCTGTTCATGAAACCTGCAAAACAGCAACAGACTGCAGGACAGGTGCCCGCAAACCATGTTTTTCACCACTCATGTCAATATCACCGCCCTTGCTGAGCAAATACAGGGCCAGCCCGGCAAAGGCAATAAATCCAAGCACAATCTTCCACATTTCAAAACTCCTCATAAAAAAAGCCCCAGCCGGTATGACGGGGGCCTGAAACATTTCTCAAACTGTCAGTAGCTCTCGGTAGCTCCCGGGTTTGGCGACAGGCTTGAAGCCTGTCGCCACCACAGTATTTAATCGTCAGCGTAGATGTCAACGTCTTTGGTTTCCTTGACAAACAAGGTACCGATGACAAAGGTCATGCCAGCAATGATGATCGGGTACCACAAGCCGTTATACATATTGCCGGTCTGGGCCACGATGGCAAAGGCAGTGGTTGGCAGCAGGCCGCCAAACCAGCCGTTACCAATGTGATACGGCAAACTCATGGAGGTATAACGGATGCGGGTTGGGAACAGCTCCACCAGCATGGCAGCAATCGGGCCATAAACCATGGTGACCAGAATCACCAGATAGAACAGGATCGCTGTGACCATGACCTTGTCAACCTTGGCGGGATCTGCCTTGGTCGGGTAACCAGCTGCCTTCAGTGCATCAGCCACGGCCTTCTTGAATTCGCCATCGTTCTTTTTGGCATCATCAGCAGACAAGCCCTTGGACGAATAACCGGTGATCACGGTTTCACCAATCTTGATGGTGGCTGGTGCGCCAGCGGCACCAGGTGCATTTTCATAACTGACCGAAGCACCGGCCAGCACCTGCTTGGCGATGTCGCAAGAACTGGTGAACTTGACCGTACCCGTCGGGTTGAACTGGAAGGAACATTCGCTGGCATCTGCCGTCACAATGACCTTGTTTTTGGCCTGCGCAGCAGCCAGGTCAGGGTTGGCAGCCTTGGTCAGCGCGGTAAACACCGGGAAGTAGGTCAGCACCGCCAGCAGGCAACCGGCCATGATGATGGGCTTGCGGCCAATCTTGTCAGACAGCGAACCAAAAATCACAAAAAACGGTGTACCCAGAATCAGCGAATAAGCCACCAGGATATTGGCAGTCGGACCGTCAACCTTGAGTGCCTGTGTCAGGAAGAACAGGGCGTAGAACTGGCCCGAATACCAGACCACAGCCTGGCCAGCAGTCAAACCAATCAGGGCCAGAATCACGATTTTCAGATTTTTCCACTGACCGAAGGACTCGGACAAAGGTGCTTTGGAGGTTTTGCCCTCGGCCTTCATTTTCTGGAAAGCTGGCGACTCGTTCATTGACAGGCGGATATAAACCGACACACCCAACAGCAGAATCGACACGATGAAGGGAACACGCCAGCCCCAGTCAGCAAAAGCGGCTTCGCCAATCGCGGTACGCACACCCAGAATCACCATCAGCGACAAAAACAGGCCCAGCGTTGCCGTGGTCTGTATCCATGAGGTGTAGGCACCACGTTTGTGGGCTGGAGCGTGTTCGGCCACGTACACGGCAGCACCGCCGTATTCACCGCCCAGCGCCAGGCCCTGCAGCATGCGCAGCGCGATCAGAATGACCGGAGCAGCCACACCAATGGTCGCGTAGTTGGGCAGCAAACCCACGATAAAGGTGGACAGGCCCATGATGACGATGGTGACCAGAAAGGTGTACTTTCGGCCAATCATGTCGCCCAGCCGACCAAACACCAGCGCGCCAAATGGACGCACGATAAAACCGGCAGCAAAAGCCAGCAAGGCAAAGATGAAGGCAGAACCCGCATCCAGTCCGCTGAAAAACTGCTTGGCGATGATGGCGGCGAGTGAACCGTAAAGGTAGAAGTCGTACCACTCGAATACCGTGCCCAGCGAAGAGGCGAAGATAACCTTCTTCTGCTCCGCTGACATCGGCCTGTTGTCGATAGCTGTAGCCATGTGTTGTGTCTCCAAAAATAATGTGCTGCCTCCGAGCCGGAAGCTGCCTTCATTATTTTGGGTGGGGCTGACCTAGCTCTGACGTGAAAATAACAGAAGCTTTCACCAAACTTATACAGGGCTGACAAGTCAAGGGGAAACCCGGTAAAAACTTTTCAGCATGCGAATCTACCTAGGGAAAACGCGAAGAAAATCACGAAGCTTCATTCAGCCCGACGCGAAACGCCAACAGAAACCTGACACACAGATTCCCAGTCCGGGCCGCCAAACCAGGGTGACTCCAGCAGATAGTCACGCAACATCGGCAAGGCATCCAGACCCCAGAAAACACGGCCATCGACCACAAAAGCCGGCACACCAAACACGTTTTCCGCAATGGCTTCAGCCGTATTGTTTTTCAGTGCAGTTTTGGCCTCGTCAGCCGGCAAACGTTGCTGCGATGCCAGTTGCTGCGCAAGCGCATCAAGCCGCTGCGGGTCAGCAGCCTCTGCACCGCCCAGCCAGACATGGCGAAAAATGTTTTCACAGACATAACGGTTGATAGCAACCGAACCGTCTGCTCCTGCCCCACCCTGATCAGCAGCCATGCCGCATTGCGCAGCCAGCCGCAGCAAGGGCAGTGGATTGAAGGGGTGGCTTTGCGGCAGTTGCAAATCAACACCCATTTTTTGCGCCAGCCACAAGACCTGACGGTAAGTCCAGTCACGTTTGGGAGCGATTTCAGCCGGGCCAAGCTGGCCGTAATGTTTGAGCATGCCGGCAAAAAGCACCGGTTTATAGCTGACGCTATAACTCAGGCCTTCCAGTGCATCCGGCAGGTGTTCAAACGCCAGGTAGGCGTAGGGTGAAATGAAGTCGAGATAGAAGGTGATGTGTTTCATTGTTCAATCGTCAAAAAACCAGTCGCAAAACCCGTCAGTCAGCCTCCATACACCCTATTGACGGCAGTAAGCGCGATTTTCGCAATAGCCACATGGCTGAGCACGTCACCATACGGCACGGTGCAGCTAAAGCCGTCCGCGCCATTGAAGTTGGCGGCTTCTCGGTACTCAAGCGCGCCCTACACAAGCGCATTGATATCCTGTGCGCCCAGTTGCTTTGAGCCGGCAAAGGCAAGCAGCTCTTCTTCGGAGCGGTTGCAATTGGTGTTGTGAACCCAAAGCCCTGTTGTGCCAACGAAATATGTATGCCAGTCTTCGACCTCAATGTTGTATACCGTGGTGGTAAATAAAACGGGTTCGTCCGTTTCCGGGTCAATCCAGTTTTCAAGGTCAAACGCTACTGGATTGTCAAGAGGCTTCGGAGGCGATACAGTGAAATCCCCTGAGTCGCCACCCTCCAAGGGTTCGTATGAGTATTCCGTAAAAACCACTTGAGGTTGATCGGTACGGAAACAATCACTGACGTTAGTGATGTGGCAGGCACTGCCGTCCGCTAGCCTGAGCAATGGCCGATACCAGTCGACTGGGTGAAGCAATTGGGATCGACGACGCCGGCCTGAGGGCTCAAACAATCGTTCCACGGCTAACCACCCATGCCCATCCACCCAGACCGGGTTGTTGGGGGTTGCGAAGACCCAGTCAAACGTAGATTTCAGATCGTTATATTTTTCACCTGTCGGGTCATCTGCCGGTCTTTGCATCCAGCTAAGGCTCACCACCGGCTTGTCCTCA
>JAZKIK010000015.1:0-8609 GCA_040384925.1 Pseudomonadota bacterium
TGACCAGCCGACCGCCATCGAAAAGCTGGTGGAAGGCGTCAATGACGGTGAAGTGTTTCAAACCTTGCTGGGTGTTACCGGCTCGGGCAAGACCTACACCATGGCCAATGTGATTGCCCGGCTCGGTCGCCCGGCGATTATTTTTGCCCCGAACAAAACCCTGGCCGCGCAGTTGTACAGCGAGTTCCGCGAGTTTTTTCCGAAAAATGCGGTTGAATATTTCGTCAGTTATTACGACTATTACCAGCCCGAGGCCTATGTGCCGCAGCGCGACCTGTTCATTGAAAAGGACTCGGCGATCAACGAACACATCGAGCAGATGCGTTTGTCGGCCACCAAAAGTGTGCTGGAGCGCCGCGACACCATCATTGTTGCAACAGTCAGTGCGATTTACGGCATTGGTGCGCCCGAGGACTACACACAGATGCGTTTTATCGCGCGTGTCAGTGACAAGATGGGCCAGCGTGACGTGATTGCGCGGCTGATCCGCATGCAGTATTCACGCAATGATCAGGACTTTGCGCGCGGGACCTTCAGGGTACGCGGTGATGTGATTGACGTGTTTCCGGCAGAGCATTCAGAACTGGCGCTGCGCATCGAGCTGTTTGATGACGAGATCGAGTCGCTTCAGCTGTTTGACCCGCTGACTGGCCGCATTCGGCAGAAAGTGCCGCGTTTTGTGGTCTACCCCAAAAGCCATTACGTGACGCCGCGTGACAAGGTGATGACGGCGGTGGAAACCATCAAGCTGGAGCTGTCGGAGCGGGTCGCGCAGTTTGTCAGCGAGGGCAAACTTGTCGAAGCGCAGCGCATTGAGCAGCGCACCCGCTTTGATCTGGAAATGCTGGGTGAAATCGGCCACTGCAAAGGCATTGAAAACTACACCCGCCACCTGAGTGGCGCGCCGCCGGGTTCGCCGCCGTCCACCCTGTGTGACTACATGCCAAAGGATGCGGTGATGTTTCTGGATGAAAGCCACGTCATGATTGGCCAGCTTAACGCCATGTACAACGGTGACCGGGCGCGCAAGACCACGCTGGTTGAATACGGCTTCAGGCTGCCAAGTGCGCTGGACAACCGGCCGCTCAAGTTTGAAGAGTTCGAGGCCAAGATGCGGCAGGCGATTTTTGTCTCCGCAACCCCTGCGGCCTATGAACAGGAGCATTCCGGCCAGGTGGTTGAGCAGGTGGTGCGGCCGACCGGGCTGGTGGACCCCGAAGTGGAAGTCAGGCCGGCCACGCATCAGGTTGATGATGTGCTGCAGGAAATCCGCATCCGTGTCGATAAAAACGAGCGCGTGCTGATTACCACGCTGACCAAACGCATGGCCGAGCAGCTGACTGACTATCTGACGGACAACGGCGTCAAGGTGCGTTATCTGCACAGCGATGTGGACACCGTTGAGCGGGTTGAGATTTTGCGCGATCTGCGGCTGGGTGCTTTTGATGTGCTGGTCGGCATCAATTTGCTGCGTGAGGGGCTGGACATTCCCGAGGTGTCGCTGGTGGCGATTCTGGATGCCGACAAGGAAGGTTTCCTGCGCGCCGAGCGCAGTTTGATCCAGACCATTGGCCGGGCCGCCCGCAATCTGAATGGCCGAGCCATTCTGTACGCCGACCGGATCACCGATTCCATGAAAAAAGCCATGGGAGAAACTGAAAGACGCAGGAACAAACAGATAGCTTTTAACCTCCAACACGGAATTACCCCGCGCAGTGTGGTCAAACGCATCAAGGATCTGATTGATGGTGTCTACAGTGAGAAGTCTGGAAAAGAGGCCGAAAAGCTGCAGATGCAGAAGGCGATGGTCGAGGACATGAGCGAAAAAGACATCGCCCGAGAGATCAAGCGGCTCGAAAAGCAGATGATCGAACATGCGAAAAATCTGGAGTTCGAAAAAGCTGCCAAGGTGCGCGACCAGTTGCATATTTTGAAGGAGCAGGCTTTTGGTGCGCCAGGTTCTGACAATGTGATGCCGATTTCAGCCGCCGCGTCAAACCGGGCCTGAAATTAATACTAATGAGTATGAATCTTGACTGGCTGGTTTGAATTCTGCAGACTGGCCATGAAAGTGATATACTTGACGAATTCAGTCAAGAACAAACTAAAACATAAATGAGCGCCCGCGATGAACGGTTGACTGGCCTGGGCGGCTGGAGGAAAAGTCCCTGAAGGCATCATTCTTCGGGGTCATAACTACTGTTTGAAAACAGTCAAGCCATTTAAAAGGAGCTTGTTATGCGCCTCACAACCAAAGGCCGCTTTGCGGTCACAGCGATGATTGATCTGGGCCTGCGTCAGAACAATGGCCCGGTCACACTTGCGGCCATCAGCCAGCGGCAGCAGATTTCCCTGTCCTACCTTGAGCAGCTGTTTGGCAAGCTGCGTCGCCACGAGCTGGTCGAATCCACCCGTGGCCCTGGCGGCGGCTACACGCTGGGCCGAAAGGCCTCGGACATTACCGTTGCCGACATCATTGTTTCAGTCGATGAACCGATTGACGCGACGCAGTGTGGCGGCAAGGAAAACTGCCTGGGTGACGGTGGTCGCTGCATGACGCATGAACTCTGGGCATCGCTGAACAGCCGCATGGTCGAGTTTCTTGATTCGGTGACCCTGCAAAAACTGGTTGAAGACCAGCTTGCCAAGGGTGTGGTGATTGAAAACACACCAATGGTGAAAAAAGCCATCTTCACTTCACCGGTGATCAAGCCCATGCGCATCAATGCACCGAATTCGGTGTTTGCCCTGGGCAATGTATTTTCCAAATCCTGATCGTCACCGGGGCCCGATTGCGCAGTGCCTGAACGGCCTGTTGTGATCCCGCCCCTGACCTTCACTTTTAAAAAGCTGCACGCCAGCCATTTATTAAAGAGCCAGCCAGATGGATACCCCACATTTCCCCATTTATATGGACTACAGCGCCACCAACCCGTGTGACCCACGCGTGGTTGACGCAATGATTCCGTGGTTGCGCGAACACTTCGGCAACCCCGCTTCACGCAGCCATGCATGGGGCTGGGAGGCCGAAGCAGCAGTTGAAAAAGCCAGGGAGCAGATTGCCGACCTGATTGGTGCCGACCCGCGCGAGATTGTCTGGACCAGCGGTGCGACCGAGTCCAACAATCTGGCGCTCAAGGGTGCTGCGCATTTCTACAAAAGCAAGGGCAAACACCTGATCACGGTCAAAACCGAGCACAAAGCCGTGCTCGATACCTGCCGTGAACTGGAGCGCCAGGGTTTTGAAGTGAGCTATCTGGATGTGCAGGCCGACGGCTTGCTTGATCTGGAAGTGCTCAGGGCCGCCATCCGGCCGGACACCATTCTGGTCAGTGTCATGTTCGTGAATAACGAAATTGGTGTGATCCAGGACATTCCGGCGATTGGTGCCCTGTGCCGTGAAAAAGGCATCATCTTCCATGTTGATGCAGCGCAGGCGACAGGCCGTGTGGATATCAATCTGGCGACCCTGCCGGTTGACCTGATGAGCCTGACCTCGCATAAGACCTATGGCCCCAAAGGCATAGGTGCCCTGTATGTGCGGCGCAAACCGCGTGTTCGTCTGGAAGCGCAAATGCATGGCGGTGGACACGAGCGCGGCATGCGCTCAGGCACCCTGCCTACACATCAGTGTGTGGGCATGGGCGAGGCCTACCGCATTGCCAAGGTCGAGATGCATGAGGAAAACAAGCGCATTCAGGCCCTGCATGAACGCATGCTCAATGGCCTGAAGGACGTTGAAGAGGTTTTCCTCAATGGTCATGCCGAAAAGCGTGTGCCTCACAACCTGAACATGAGTTTTAACTTTGTTGAGGGCGAGTCGCTGATCATGGGCATCAAGGGCCTGGCAGTCTCCAGTGGTTCGGCCTGTACATCGGCCAGCCTTGAACCCAGTTATGTCCTGCGTGCCCTGGGTCGCAGTGACGAACTGGCCCACAGCAGCCTTCGCATGACGATTGGCCGCTGGAGCACTGAAGAAGAAATTGACTACGCAGTTGCCACCATTAAAGAAAATGTGGCCAAGCTGCGCGAACTTTCCCCACTCTGGGAAATGTTCAAGGATGGTGTGGATCTGTCCACCATCCAGTGGGCTGCCCACTGAAGTGGTGCAGAGTCAAGTTAACGATAAAAGTTAAAGAGGTAAGCAAAATGGCATACAGTGAAAAAGTGGTAGACCACTATGAAAACCCCCGCAACGTGGGCTCGTTCGAAAAGGGCGACGAAACTGTTGGCACCGGCATGGTGGGTGCGCCTGCCTGCGGCGACGTGATGAAGCTGCAGATCAAGGTCAATCCATTGACGGGTGTGATCGAGGACGCGCGTTTTAAAACCTACGGCTGTGGTTCGGCAATTGCTTCAAGCTCTCTGGTGACCGAGTGGGTCAAGGGTAAAACGCTGGATGAAGCTGCAAGCATCAAGAACAGCGCGATTGCTGAAGAGCTGGCCTTGCCGCCGGTCAAAATCCACTGCTCCATCCTGGCTGAAGATGCCATCAAGGCGGCAGTCAACGACTACAAACAAAAACATCTGCAGCCACTTGCCGCCTGAGTCTGTTTTTGTCAATTTTTGCCTGATTTGTGAGTGATTTCCAAATGTCTGTAACCCTGACTGATGCTGCTGCCCGCCACGTGACCCGCTACATGACCAAGCGCGGAAAAGGCGTGGGTGTGCGCCTGGGTGTCAAGACAACGGGTTGCTCCGGTCTGGCCTACAAACTTGAGTACGCTGACGAAATTGCCCCGGAAGACGTGATTTTTGAGGACAACGGCGTCAAGGTGCTGGTGGATCCAAAAAGCATGGCCTATATCGACGGCACCCGGCTCGACTTTGTGCGTGAAGGCCTGAACGAGGGTTTCAAGTTCATCAACCCGAACGAGCGTGACCGCTGTGGTTGCGGAGAGAGTTTTCGGGTTTGACAATTCAGGTGCGCATTGTTTGCCAGGCCGCCTTCACTGACCGTGCTGGCGGCTTTTTACTGACATGAACCTTCAATCCAACGACTTCGAGCTTTTTGACGTACCCCAGCAATTTGCCCAGGACAGGGCCGCGCTGGATGCACGCTGGAAAGAACTGCAGCGTGAAGCGCATCCCGACAAATTTGCCGCCCAGGGCGCCGCTGCCCAGCGTGTTGCCATGCAGTGGTCGGTACGTATCAATGAAGCCTATCAGCGGCTGAAAGATCCGCTCAAGAGGGCGGGTTACCTTTGTGAATTGAATGGCGCGCCCATCAATGCTGAAAACAACACCGCCATGCCTGCTGATTTTCTGATGCAGCAGATGGAATGGCGTGAAGCACTTGATGATGCAGAAAACATCGAAGATCTGGAGCAGATCGCCCAGCAATCGGCGTCCAGCGGGCAAAAACAGCTGTTGAAAATACAGCAGCTGCTGGATCGCGAAAAAAACTTCAGGGCTGCTGCCCAGCAAGTGCGCAGCCTCATGTTCATTGAGCGTTTTTCCAGTGAAGTGAATGCGCGCATCGAGCAGTTGGAACCGTAAACCTAAGATTTTCAAAACAAACAGCATGGCACTTCTCCAGATATCTGAACCCGGCCAGGCACCTGACCCGCACCAGCGCCGTATTGCCGTGGGCATAGACCTCGGCACCACCCATTCCCTGGTCGCCAGTGTGCGCAATGGCGTGCCCGAATGTCTGCCCGATGCCGAGGGGCGCGTGATTTTGCCCAGTGTCGTGCGTTACCTGGATGCCGAGCGCCGGCAGATTGGTTTTGAAGCCCTGGCGGCACAGGTTGAAGACCCACGCAACACGATTTCTTCAGTCAAGCGCCTGATGGGCCGGGGCATTGCCGATATCGGCAGCCGTGCACAGCTGCCTTACCAGTTGAATGACAAACCCGGTATGGTGACGCTGCAAACCGTGGCTGGTGAAAAAAGCCCGGTCGAGATCAGCGCGGAAATTCTTGCAACCTTGCGCTTTCGTGCTGAAGACACATTTGACGACGACATTTACGGTGCCGTGATCACGGTGCCTGCCTATTTTGACGACGCCCAGCGCCAGGCGACCAAGGATGCGGCACAACTCGCCGGCCTGAATGTGCTGCGCCTGATCAATGAACCGACGGCGGCGGCCATTGCTTACGGTCTGGACAACGCCAGCGAGGGTGTTTTTGCAATTTATGACCTGGGTGGCGGCACTTTTGATATTTCCATCCTGCGCTTGAGCCAGGGCATTTTTGAGGTGGTGGCGACTGGCGGTGATTCGGCGCTGGGTGGGGACGACTATGACCGGGCCCTGGTTGATTGGGTGCTGGCCAAGGCTGGAATGGCCCTGGACGCCCTGAGCCCCGGTGACAAGGCCGCGCTGCAACGCACGGCCAGAGCCTGTAAAGAGGCTTTGTCAAATGCCGCTGCCGTGCCTTTTTCTGTCCAGCTTGCCAAGACGCTGCTTAATTTTGAAATGAAGGCCGAAGATTTTGAAACGGCCACGGCGCATTTGACCCAGCGCACCCTTGCCGCCGTGCGCAAGGCCATGCGTGATGCCCAGTTGACCAGGGATGCTGTCGAGGGTGTGGTGCTGGTGGGCGGCTCAACCCGCATGCCGCAGGTGCGCAAGGCGGTCGCCAGCTTTTTTGGCCGCGAGCCGCTGACCAACCTCAATCCTGACGAAGTAGTGGCGCTGGGTGCGGCGGTATCGGCCAATCAGCTGGCGGGCAACCATGGTGGCAATGACTTGCTGTTGCTGGATGTGATTCCCCTGTCACTGGGCATCGAAACCATGGGTGGCCTGGTGGAACGCATCGTGCCGCGCAACCAGACCATTCCCACAGCCATGGCACAGGACTTCACAACCTATCAGGACGGCCAGACCGCATTGGCCCTGCATGTCGTGCAGGGTGAGCGCGACCTGGTGGCCGATTGCCGCAGCCTTGCGCGTTTCGAGCTGCGCGGCATACCGCCCATGGTGGCTGGTGCGGCGCGTATTCGTGTCACCTTCACTGTCGATGCTGATGGTTTGTTAAGCGTCAATGCAAGAGAGCAGGTCAGTGGTGTTGAAGCGCGTATTGATGTGAAACCCTCGTACGGACTGTCTGACGACGAAATTGCCCGCATGCTGCAGGACAGTTTTTCAACCGCCCAGCAGGACATGAAGGCGCGTGCCCTGGCAGAGGCACAAGTCGATGCCGACCGCATGATTCTGGCTACCAACAGTGCGCTGGCCGCAGATGCCGACCTGCTCCGACCCAATGAACGTGCCCAGGTTGACAGCCTGATGGTCGGTTTGCTTGATGCCAGAAACCTTGGTGATGCTGCCACCATTGAGGCCGCGACCCAGGCGCTTGCCAAGGGCACAGAGGCATTTGCGGCCGAACGCATGAATCGCGGCATCCAGAAAGCACTTGCCGGAAAAAATATCGAGGCTGTCTGAGCGCTTCACAAGTCTTGCAGCAGCCAAACCGACATCAGATTGACACCCAATGCCCATCATCAAAATATTGCCCCATCCCGAATATTGTCCAAAAGGCGCTGAAATAACAGCCCCTGCGGGTACCTCCATCTGTGAAGCCCTGCTCGACAACAAGATCAATATCGAGCACGCCTGCGACATGAGTGCGGCCTGTACGACCTGCCATGTGGTGGTGCGTGAAGGCTTCAAGTCCCTGAATGAACTTGATGAAACCGAGGAAGACCTGCTTGACCGCGCGTGGGGGCTTGAGCCCAACTCGCGCCTGAGCTGCCAGGCCATTCTTGCGCAGGGCAACGTGACGGTGGAAATACCCAAATATTCCATCAACCACGCCAAAGAACTGCACTAGCCAGGGACTGTTTCATGCGTCAAATTGTTCTGGATACCGAAACCACAGGCCTGTCGGCCGAAAACGGTGATCGCATCATCGAAATTGGCTGTGTCGAGCTGCTGGCCCGCAAGCTGACCGGCAACAACAAACACTTTTACCTGAACCCTGGCCGTGACAGCCATGAGGATGCGCTCAAGGTTCATGGCATCAGCAATGAGTTTTTAAAAGACAAGCCCAAGTTTGCAGCTGTCGCCGAGGAACTGCTTGAGTATTTGCGTGATGCCGAAATCATCATCCACAACGCGCCGTTTGATGTGAGCTTTCTGAACAAGGAGCTTGAACTGATCGGTCTGCCGCCCCTCAAACACTGCGTGGCCAAGGTCACCGACAGTCTGGTGATGGCCAAGGAGCTGTTTCCAGGCAAAAGAAACTCTCTTGATGCACTGTGTGACCGGCTGGAAGTTGACAACTCGGGCCGCACGCTGCATGGTGCCTTGCTGGATGCAGAGTTGCTGGCCGATGTTTACATCAACCTCACCAGAGGGCAAAACAGCCTGATGATGGAAGTCAGCGATGACACCCGGCCCGGCAACGACTTTGTGCCTGTCATTGACCTGCAAAAGTTCGAACTGCCAGTGCTGGCTGCCAATGATCAGGAAATGGCCGAGCATGAAAAATTGCTGGCCGACATTGATAAATCAAGCAAGGGAAAGACGGTCTGGCGCCTGACAAACACATTGCTTGTCGCGCAAGTCTGAAAAGGGCGATAAAACAGCATATAATCTGAGGCTTGCCGCAAGGGAGATTAGCTCAGGGGTAGAGCACTGCATTCACACTGCAGGGGTCGCAAGT
>JAZKIK010000016.1:0-1774 GCA_040384925.1 Pseudomonadota bacterium
CCGTAGGAGAGCAGATCAAAGTCACCACCAACACCTGGGAAGGTGTAGTGATAAGGCTTGCCCCATGGATCCAGAGGCACTGCCTTTTGCAGATAGGGGCCTTGCCATCTGGACTCATCCGCAGGCTTGGCGGTCAGTGCATTCAAGCCCTTTTCGGTGCCGGGGTACGAACCGGTATCAATGCGGTAGGTGTCAAGCGCCCTGGCCAGGGCTTCTATCTGGGCTTTTGCCGTGCCTTGTTCAGACTTTCCAATCTGGGCAAAATATCGGGGGCCAACGTAGGCGGCCAGCAGGCCAATAATGACCATGACTACCAGCAACTCCAGCAAGGTGAAACCGTCATGCCTTTTTCTCCCCCGAAGAGTCTTGCCACCAGCGGTTGAGCATTTCCGATTTTTTGTATGTGGCGATTTTTCTGACATGACGGATATCTTCCCAAAGTTGATTGCGCCTGAATTTTAATAAGCGAACTGCGCGCAGAGACTGCATTTCAGCTCGTCAAGACGCAGTGGTGTCATCTCCAGCGCCTAAAATCCGCACATCAATCACCCAATCAGCAAGGGAAAAATATGGCTTCTATCAATTTCATCGGTGGCGAAAAAGGCGGCGTGGGCAAGTCGGTGACGGCTCGGGTGCTGGCGCAGTACTTTATTGACAAGGAAATCCCGTTCACTGGTTTTGACACCGACCGTTCGCACCACTCGTTCAACCGTTTTTATTCTGACTACGCTTCACCTGTGGTGGTTGACAGTTATGAAGGGCTTGACCTGATCGTCAATGCTTTTGAAGACAATCCCGAGCAAAGTGTGATTGTTGACCTGGCTGCGCAAACGTCAGCACCACTGGCCAAGTGGATTGAGGACTCCAGTCTGTTTGAGCTGTTTGCCGAAATGGGCATTACTGTCAACCTGTGGCATGTGATGGACGATGGCCGGGATGCGGTTGATTTGCTGGGCCGTCTGGTGGACGCGTATGGCAATGGCCCGAACTACATCGTGGTGCAAAACCAGGGCCGTGGTTCTGACTTTGTATTGCTCAAAAACTCTTACGCGCTGCAAAAAGCCGAGGCCGTTGGTGCGCATGTGATCGAGCTGCCGCGTTTGCATGACTCCAGCATGCGCAAGATTGACCAGCACAACACCAGCTTCTGGAAGGCCATCAATGACCGTGACAATCCCGAATCGCTAGGTTTGCTGGAGCGTCAGCGTGTCAAGACCTGGTTGAAAAAATGCTATGAGGTGTTTGAAAAACTGCCGGTTTGAGGTTCAAGGGCAGCCCATGCTGGTCATTCAAGGCCATTTGCCCAGCACAGGCGGCTTCGACAGGCTTGCTTCGACCTTGCTCAGCACAGGCGGCTTCGACAGGCTCAGCCCGAACGGTTCTGAGAGCTTAGTGAACCATGTTGAGGCCTGAGTGAACCGTGTTGGAACCAGCCCATGATGGCTGGCTCCTGTCGGGCTCTGGATTTGTGCTGCTTTTCAAGCGCCAGGTTCAGGCACTTCGCAATGCATCCTTGAGCTGCTGCCCAATCGCAGGTTTGTCGGCAAACGGATCCGTCGGGTTTCTTGCCTGCAGAATGTCTTCAAGCCGGGTCTGTACAGACTTGATGGCCTTGGGGTGGCTGTAGATGTAGAACTGGTTGCTGACAATCGCGTCAAACACCAGTTGGGCAACGTTTGCGGCGCTGACCTTGCCTGAATCAACGGCCTTGCCCGTCATGGCCTGCTGAATCATCTGGCTGCGGGTTTGTTTTTCATCGTCCAGCGTAGCCGGG
>JAZKIK010000017.1:0-2591 GCA_040384925.1 Pseudomonadota bacterium
CATCCAGCGCCACTTCTTCAGCCGCCAGCCCTGCGCCTGTCGCCTCTTATTACGAACGCCACATCTTTTTCTGCCTGAACCAGCGCAAACCCGGTGAAGATTGCTGTGCCGACCACCGTGCCCAGCAAGGTTTTGACCGCTGCAAATCGCAGGTCAAGGCCGCCGGTCTGTCCGGGCAAGGCCAGGTCAGGGTCAACAAGGCGGGTTGCCTGGACCGCTGCGCTGGCGGGCCGATTGCGGTGGTTTACCCCGAAGCCATCTGGTACACCTATGTGGACGAGCACGATATCGACGAAATCGTTGAATCCCACCTCAAAAACGGCAAGGTCGTCGAACGGCTGCTGACGCCAGCGCATGTGGGTCGATAGTAGCCCCAGGCCTTTTATCAAAAAACAGTCATGAACTCCCAAACCCAAAAAACAGTGATTCAGGGTGCCGCCGGGGCGATTGAAACAGCACTTGACCGCCCGACTGCTGGTGCGGCCTCAAAAGGCGTGGTGGTGATTGCCCACCCGCACCCGCTGTTTGGCGGCACCATGGACAACAAAGTCGTGCAGACGATGGCACGGGCTTTCACACAATGCGGCTGGACGGCGGTACGGTTCAACTTTCGCGGGGTCGGCGGCAGTGCCGGTACCCATGACGAGGGCAAGGGCGAGCTGGAGGATTTTCTGGCAGTGGTTGAACACGCCGCGCCCGAGGGTGCCTTGTGCCTGGCGGGGTTTTCTTTTGGAGCCTTTGTTACCACGCACGCGTTTGAGCGCCTGAACCCGGCCCGAAAGATCGACAAGCTGGTGCTGGTCGGCACCAGTGTCAGTCGCGCCCCGGCAGCGGCGATTGATGTCGCTGCGCATGACCGGACGCTGGTCGTGCATGGCGAGCAGGACGACACCGTGGCCTTGTCCGCGGTGTTTGACTGGGCCAGGCCGCAGGCACTTCCTGTTACGGTTGTGCCCGGTGGTGGCCACTTCTTTCATGGACAATTGCCGCTCCTGAAAAGTCTGGTGGTGCGCCACCTGTCTTCTGCTGTCTGAGTTGCCCGGTCGCCCTGTGCGCCTGCTGGTGGCTGGACAACCTTCTGATATATACCGAGTTACCGGATCCCCGATCAATGTTCTGTTTACCCAAGGTCATCAAGTCCTTCGCTGGCTTGCTGTTTGTCGCCTTTCTTCATGCCGCTCCTGCGGCTTTTGCCCAGACTCCGCAGGCGCCGGAAGTCGCCGCACGCTCGTATTTGCTGCTCGACGTGACGGCCAACCAGATTCTGGCGGCCAAGGATATCGATACCCCGGTAGAGCCTGCGTCATTGACCAAGCTCATGACGGCCTACCTGGTTTTTGACGCGCTCAAGGCCAAAAAAATCGATCTCAAACAGACCATGGGCGTCAGCGAACGGGCCTGGAAGATGCCCGGCTCGCGCATGTTTATCGATCCCAAAATGCAGGTGCCGGTTGAAGACCTCATCAAGGGCATGATCATCCAGTCAGGCAATGATGCCACCGTGGCCCTGGCTGAAGGCGTGGGCGGCAGTGTGGACCGCTTTGTCCAGATGATGAATGAGCAGGCCAAGGCCCTGGGCATGAAGTCAAGCGCTTACAAAAACCCGGAAGGCCTGACCGAGGCCGGCCACACCACCACCGCGCGTGACCTGAGCATTCTGGCAACCCGGCTGCTGCATGACTTTCCGGAATACACTGGTTATTACGCAATCAAAAAATACCGTTATCCGGGCACACCGGCAGCCAATGACAACAACCGCAACCTGCTGCTGTTCCGCGACCCGACGGTGGATGGCCTCAAAACCGGTCATACCGATGCTGCCGGTTATTGCATGATTGCCACGGCAAAACGCGACTTTCCCAATCTGGGCAGTGGCAACGCACCCGGTGCCCGCCGTCTTCTGACGATTGTGCTGGGAGCGGCCAGCGAAAACGCACGGGCTAATGAAGCACAAAAACTGCTCAACTGGGGTTACACGGCTTATGAAGCGGTCAAGCTGTTCGACGGCGGCCAGCCTGTGGCGACACCCAATGTCTGGAAGGGCAAGGAATCCGTCGTCAAACTCGGCCAGCCGCAGGCGATTGTGGTTGCCGTGCCTGCAGGTACAGCCAGCAAACTCAAAACCCAGCTTGCCAGGCCCGAGCCTCTGGTTGCACCTTTTAACCGCGGGCAGACCATAGGCAGCCTGAAAATAACTTCCGGCGACAACCCGACGGTCATCGCTGAAGTGCCGCTGGTGGCGCTGGAGGCGGTTGAAGAGGCCGGTGTTCTGGGGCGCGCCTGGGACGCCATCCGCCTCTGGATCAAATAAGGGTTTTTTGCCTGCCTTCAGTGTGCAAACAAGGCCGATCCAGGGCGTGGATCAGCCCGCGTGCATACCAAATTTGCGCTTGAAGCGCCAAACTGCTACACTCGAAGGCTTTTCCGGATTTCCGGGGAGATTTCCGTTTCCACGACAGGAATGGAAATGAAGTGGAAATGATCACGTTTTGATCACGTTTTTTTGTAAGTTCTCAAACGTTTAGGGACGTTTTAAATGCCAACCATTAATCAGCTAGTCCGTCAGGGGCGCGAGGTCGAAAAGATCAAGT
>JAZKIK010000018.1:0-2479 GCA_040384925.1 Pseudomonadota bacterium
GCGGTGCGGCAAACGAGGACTCGTCACGCCCATGCTGCTCACGCACCACCAGCGCAGTAGAGCAGCGCTCGGCAAAGCGGGTTTTAAGCGCATCAATCAGCGCCGCAGGTGTTTCGCGCTGGGCGATTTCTGGCAGCAGGTGGACGGGAAGAGGGGCGTTCATGGGGTGTCTCCAAAGGTGAAAGCGGGAGTGCGGTCATGCAGGCACGGGCAGGTTTCCAAGCATACGACAAAGCCTGTCACCAGGTGAGCCCGGCACCACGCCAGTGTCGCATCAAGCATAAAGTGACGGTTCTCGCTTGTCCTCGCCGCGCATCGCCGCGTTGCATCCCTTGCCAAGGCTTCAGCCTTGGCTGCGGTCTGCGCCTTGCGCTGCACGACTATGACTGATGCGATCTACCGCCACTTTAGGCTTGACGCGACACTAGGGATTGTCCGGGTTTGCCTGCAGGGTTCTCAAATATACATTTCACCTGTAATGTAAATTGTCAGGACTAACCCGATGCCAGCAGCCCCGCTTTCACCCAGACCACGCCAAACGCATGCCGAACGCAGCCGCAACACACAGCAGCACCTGATCAGCAAAACGATTGAGCTCATACAGGAGCAGGGTTATGAATCAGCGTCGATTTTTGAGGTGGCCAAGTCTGCCGGCGTGACGCCTGGTGCGATACAACACCACTTTGAGTCCAAGGCCAATCTGATGATGCATGTGCTCAGCCAGCTGATTGCCGACAAGGACCGCGAAGGTGCGCTGTGGCCAGAAGCCGGCCAGTCGCTGCAGGCGCGGGCACATCACTTTGTGAATGCCGCCTGGAGCATGAGTTACGGCCAGCCGCGTTTTGTTGCCGCCTGGAATATCTACCTGGGCTGCCGCACCCAACCCGCCGTGCTGGAGCATGTGTCGCAGCAGCGCCTGGCACTCAATCTGCGTCTGCATGAGGGTTTTTTGAGGGCTTTTCCCGAGCTGGCCGGGCAGGCCGATGCCGATGTGTTTGTGGCGATGGTGTTTTCAACCCTGCGCGGGCTGGGTCTGCTTGAGATTTTCAAACCGCCAGAGCAATCCATAGCAGCCCAGCTGGCTTGCCTGGCCGACACCATTGTTTTGCGCTGCAGCCAGCCCACAGGAAAAAAGCGAAGCAAAACCCAAACCACACCGCCTGCCGCCAGCTGATTTACGCAAAACAAACCCAAGGAGACATCATGAAAACCAGAAACAAAACAGCCCACCCATACAACAGTTTGCTCATGACCATGCTGCTGGCCAGCCTGCTGCCGGTTGCCCAGGGGCAAACCTATCCCAGCCGGCCAATACAGCTGATTGCGCAGCAACCCCCGGGCAGTGGTTCGGACGCCATGACACGCGCCTGGGCCGACTGCGCCTCACGCGAACTGGCGCAAGCCGTGGTGGTGATGAACAAGCCCGGCGCCAATGGCATTCTGGCCATCAACTACCTTAAAAGCCAGCCGGCCGACGGCTACAACCTGATGAGCATTGGCATGTCGCAAATGACCATCACCCCCTATGTTTACAAACAGCAACCCTATGACCCGCTGAAGGACTTTGACGGTGTGGCCGTGCTGGGCATCTCACCGCTGGTGCTGGTGGCTCCTGCAGGCGGGACCATACAGCGCCTGTCGGATCTTGAAAAAGTGGGCAAGGCATCGCCCGGCGGGCTGAACTTCGGCTCGCCCGGCAAAGGCAGCCCGGCCCATCTGCTGACCACCGCGTTGACCGAAAAAATGCATGTTCCGGCAACACATATTCCCTTTGTTGGTGAAAGTGCTGGTCTGACGGCCCTGCTGGGCAACCAGATACAGCTGATGACGCTGGTCATAGGCACGGCAGCCGCCCAGGTCAAGGCCGGCAAGCTGCTGCCACTGGCGGTTTTTGCCGCCGAACGCTCGCCGCTGATGCCCGATGTACCCACGATTGCCGAAGTCTCCACGGCACGCGAGCTGGCCCGCCCGGCCTGGATTGCCGTGGTAGCCCGTGCGGGCACACCGCCGGAACTGCTGGCCCGGCTCAATGTCGCTTCACAAAAATGCAATACCGACAGCAGCTACAAAACCCGTATGGAAGCCATGAACGTCACCGTGACCAGCAGCACGCAGGGTGATGTCAAGGCCTGGGCAGAGCGTGACATACGCGTCTGGAAACCGCTGATCGAACAACTGAACCTGGCTACGGAGTGACTGGACCTCGGGTGGCAAAGTCCGCAGCAAAATTTGCGCCACAGGTCGAGCTGGCCCAGGGGTCTTACCGGGGCCGGCTTGAACATGGCATTGCGGTGTTTCGGGGCATCCCTTATGCTGCGCCACCCTTCGGCCCGCAGCGTTTTTTGCCGCCCCAGCCTGTCAAACCCCACGCTGGCCTGGTTGACGCGAGCGCGTTTGCCCCAGCGTCCCCGCAGGCGCCCCGAATCTGGGTCGGCAACACGAATGTCGTTGGCGGCGAGAACTGTCTTTGCCTGAATGT
>JAZKIK010000019.1:0-3327 GCA_040384925.1 Pseudomonadota bacterium
ATCTGCAGTAAGCGGCCTGTAGCTACGTCCCATACCCGGGCCGTTTTGTCCTCACTGGTGGTGACGGCATAACGGCCTGCGGTGTCGGTGGCGATTTTGTTGATCGCCACCGTGTGCATGCCTGCTTCAATCCGCAGCATGGGTTCGGCAGGGGGCTGGGCCGCCTGGGCGGTGTGGGCCAGTCCAAACAACAGCACCCCAGCCAATAACCCAACCCATCGCCGCAGGGTCATGCCTATCGCTGCGCAGCCTTTGGCTGCCCTCCCTTGTTTTTTGGCAATCATGGTTTCCTTCTAATTTGCCTGACGTTTTTCTAATGTTTACTGCTATTTAATCAGGTTTTGCTGGTTTGACCTGCTGGTTCACAAGGCTGGTTTTAACGGCAGTCCTTTTAAGTCCAGCAGGTTTTTCAACACCCTCATCAACGGTATGCCGTGTGCGGTTTTGATCTTTTGCTGGCTGGTGGCGGTGGTTTTGTGCCACTTTTTACGGGGCAGCCACTTCGCGCAGGCTTGCTAACGCCGCGCTATAGGGGGCTGGCAAATTAATCCTGCCTTGCGGCGCATCGGCCTGCATAGCCAGTGTATTGAGTGCTTGTGGTGTCAGCACGGCCAGCAAATAGCCCGTTCCGGCCGGGCCATAAGCCTTTAGCTGCCAGTTGGCTCGCGGCAAGCGGGTACTGCCTGCGGCCATGTAGTTGGCGCCATCGATGGCATTGGGAAACACCAGGCTAAGCGTGCGGCCATCGGTTGCCACCTGGTACAGGTATAGATAACCCGGCTGGGCGGTGGCGAGCTCAAGCTGCAGGGTTTGGCCGGTCACAAGCGGGTCAGGGCTGGTGGCCAGGCGCAAGCTGCCATTGTTTTGGGCATTGGCAATGACGGCATCTATACGTTGCAGCAGCACACCGCGCTCGTACTGCACCGGTGCTGGCTGCACATAAGCTGGCGGTGGGGGCGACGCGCAGCCTGCCAACACCAGCGTTGCAAGGCCGGTGCAAAGAAAAATTTTGCGGAGTTGAACGGGTTTTTTCATGGTGTGTATGCTTTCAATAAAAAAATCAGGGGGTAATAAGCAGGCGGCCACCTGTGGCGGGTGCCGGCATGCTTGTGGTGCTGCGGCCTTGGAGCATGGTTTGCCCTGTTGGGATGTACTTATTTGCTGCGCGCTGACAGCACTTGTTCTATTGCCGGCAATTTGCCAGCAGGCAGCAGTTGCAAATAGTTGCTGCTGCGCTCGCCATCCTGCCGGTAGACTGGCTGGTCACTGCGAGACGGCCCCTTGGCGTCGGGGTGGCGCACTGAAAGCACATAACGCTCGCCGGGCTTGCTGCTCATGACAAAGTAGCCTCCACCCAGGGGTAGTTCGACCACTTCGCCTGCAGCAGACTGCACTGACATGCCCGTCTGGGGCCAGGCCTGGCCAAGCCGCTGGCCTCGCCAGACCTCGCCTGCCACCAAATCAATCGAGGTCACTGCAGCAAAACTGCTGGTGTAGCGAATCTTGAAATACTCACCAGCTGCCAGCCCACGCGAAACCGGCCGCGCTTCGATCCGTTTGCCAGCGGCGTCCACAACCAGATAGCTCATTCGAATACCCTGGTAGTTCAGACCCATATTCCACTGCCGGGCCGCCTGCGAGGCGGCCAGCCCGACCAATGGCAGGTCCGGCTGACCCAGAATCAATGGAGCAGGCTCAAAACTGGCTGCAGGGGTATTCCCGGCCACAGTGAGATTGATGGGGGCAATGGGTTCAGCAAGCTGGACAGGCACAGGTGGAGCGCTCAGGCTGTCCATCCACTGGCCGAACACAAAAAACACATTGCCGCTGTTGTTTGGCGCAGCCTGCACCACACCCGTGGGTTCTGACACCACTGTTTTGGCGGGTGGGGTTTGCGCAATGGCGGCTGTACACAGGATGCAGGTGGCTGACAACACGGCCAGGGTTGCACGGTACTTCATGTCAATAGGGTTCATTTTTAACTCCTGATCAGGTGGGAGATTGCGGCTTGGTGCCAGGCTTAGCGGCCATGCACGATTCGCACCGTGCTCAGCAGGCCCTGGCCGGTGCGGTTAAGCACGTAGCTGGTGCTGGACGTGTTTTCTATATCGAGCCTGATGTCTTTGCTGGCACCGTTGCCTGTTGCGGCATCCACATCTTTGCTGGCCAGCAGCTGAGTCAACCAGGCCCAAGTGCCGTGTGGAGCCGGTTCAGCGGGTTCTATCAGCACATGAAGCAGGTCTGCGCCGCTGTTGCCTGTCAACACCATGCGAGGCGAAATGGTTTCTTGCCCAGGTGTGACCATGCCACTCCAGATCGGATCTTTCCCCGTCACGCCCAAAGGGTTGGTGTTGTAAAGCGACAGTTTGCCTGGGCGGGAGGCAATCACCTTGATTCGCAGACGATCGCCGGTGCGAAACAGGTTTTGGGTGGAGCGGGGGGTCAGTGACCCATCAGCGCTTTCAACCAGTACGCTAACGGCCATGGCATCACTGACTGCGGGAACAGAGGCAGGCTGTGCTGCGTGGTTGAGCCGGTCAAGTACGATGTCTTTGGTGGTGGCCAGGGCGCTGGTGTTCAGCAGCACAGAAAGCAGCAAGACGGAAGTACCGAAAATGGATGATCGCAAGGCGGGCCAGATACGAAACCGCATGGGTGCGCAGGCTTTAAGGTTCATGGATGGCTCCTGAAGGTTAAAAAGCAAAGTAGACAACAGTTCAGCACTGACTGATGCCTTGTAATACGCCAACTTCTGGAAAACGTCAGATTTTTTGAGTTGTAACTGAAAACATACGCTTTGTTTTCACGAAACTAAATCCCCAAACACCGTTTTACGTCACATCAGCCGGAAGTCTGTGTTGAGTGCAGCCAGTGCTACGTGATTTTGATGCCACCACACCCCGCCTGGAGCGCGCTCTGGCCACCCACATCGGCAAAACCGTCAGCTGGACTGTGCATACCTTGGCCGCCCGTCACGGTGTCAGCGTGAGCGCACTGCGCGACGCCAATGGCATACCGGTAGGCATGAAACCGGTGGCTGGCTCCGCTTTGCTGCTACCGGTAGCAGCTTTGCCGGGCACCCAGACCCATGCGCAATTGATGACCAGCGCCCAGCTACAAACCACGCCAGATGTGGTGCCGGTCTACACACGCAGGCGCGTGCCAAAGCAACCCCAGCCGATGTGGCTCTGGCGCAGTTGGCGCATTGGAACGGCTTTGCGGGCAAGCGCCTGAGTAAGCGGCTGACGGTGTGCACGGTGCTCAGTTTGTGGGTGATGAGAGGGCGGGAGGGCGCTAGTGTCCTGAGTTAGAAATTCGCAGACAAAA
>JAZKIK010000020.1:0-2459 GCA_040384925.1 Pseudomonadota bacterium
ACAACGCAGGCAGATCCGGCAGGGCCTTGAGCAGCTTCCGGGTGATGGCTGAATGGGCCGTGCGCCTGGCGCTGCCGTCCAGCAGCGAGGCCAGCAAACGCGCCAGTGTTTCGGCATGCGGCGTCAGCGTGCCCAAAAACAGCACACCGGCCTCATCAGCCACCAGCAGGGTGGGAAAGGTCTCGATGTCCAGGTCGCCAACCAGATCGGCCTGGTCTTCTATGTCCAGCCAGGCAAAGGGGCTGGCGGGGTAACGGGCGGCGACCTGTTTTAGCACTTGCCGATAGTCGCGGCACAGGCCGCACCAGTCGGCGCACAGGCAAACCACCCACGGATCTGTTTCAGAGTGCATGACGCAAATTCAGTGATGCCCAGCTGGCGCATGTCCAGAGCGGCAGGGTTGAATCGGCCTTGACCAGCAGGAGCTGCTGCATCAGTGGCTCCAGCGGGGTCTGGTCGGGGTCGGCCAGCAGGATGTAGCGGCACTCCTTGCCAGGGTCGTCCTCCACCAGCTGGCCTATCCAGTCCAGGCTGACCAGCACTTCAAGCACTGGCTCCAGTTGCAGCACATCCACTTCCAGCGCCTGCGCCAGGCTGGACGCGCCGCAGCCCCGGCCCGAGCTTTCGCGCTGCCTGTACAGTTGCTGCAAGACCTCCAGCGCGAGCTGAAACTGCCAGCCATGGCCATTGCCCCGGCGTGAAATACCGGCCGTCAGGCTGGGCAGATAAGCGGCGATCACGGCACCCATCAACACCACAATCCAGGCCACATAGATCCAGACCAGCAAAATCGGCAAGGTGGCAAACGCGCCGTAAATCAGCGAATACGTCGGCACCATGGCCAGATAGATGCTCAAAACCTTTTTGGCCAGCCCAATGCCTGCAGCCACAAAAAAACCGCCCGCCCAGGCATGTGACCATTTGACAAATGTATTGGGCACATAGTGGTAAAGCGCCGCCATGCCAAAGGCCACCAGAAAGAACTGCAGCACATCCAGCAAAAACCGCAGGCTGAAGGGCACCACGTAGGAACTGGCGGCCAGTCCCGCCGAAGCCGACAGCACATACGAGGTGGCAGCCAGACTGGCCCCCAGAATCAGCGGGCCTAGAGTGATGGCGGCCCAGTAGATCAGCACCCGCTGCGCCAGGGACCGTGGTTTTTTGACGCGCCAGATGCTGTTGAGTGTGCGGTCAATCGTAAGAATCAGCGCAATCGCAGTCACCAGCAGCACCGCCAGGCCCGCCACACCAAGTTTGTTGGCCTGGCGGCTGAACTGTGTGAGGTAACCGAGCACCTGGCGGGCGATGTTGTCGGGAATCAGGCTTTCAATCAGCCAGCCCTGCAAGGCACCCTGAAGTTTTGAAAACATCGGAAAGGCGGTAAAAATCGCCAGCGCCACGGTAAAAAACGGCACCAGCGCAATCGAGGTGGTGAAGGTCAGGCTGCTGGCGGTCAGCCCCATGTGGTCTTCCCGAAAACGGTCACGCAGGGTCAAAGCCGTGGCGCGCCACGGAAAACGCGCCAGATCGATCAATAGCCGGGTAATTTTGGCTCTTAAAGCTTGCTGAAATGTCATCCCCGGTATCATGCCTCAGACTTTTTAGTGACAGGCTTTACCCGACATGAACAAAACAAATCAAATTGACATCACCCGATGGCTGGCCGCAGGCAGCATGATAGGGCTGATCGTGCTGGGCCTGGCCTGGGAGCTGTGGCTGGCACCGATCAGGCCAGGTGGCTCCCTGCTGGCGCTGAAAGTGCTGCCTTTGTGCCTGCCGCTGGCTGGTGTGCTGAAAAACCGCATGTACACCTACCGCTGGCTCAGCCTGCTGGTATGGCTTTATTTCACCGAAGGTGCCACCCGGGCCTGGAGCGAGCGCCCACCAGGAAACTATCTGGCAATGATTGAAGTGTTTTTATGCCTGCTGCTGTTTGTGGCCTGCGCCCTGCACGTACGCATACGACTCAAAAAAACCCTTGAAAACCAGACCGCCGTGGAGGCCGCATGACTGCAGAACTGATCCAATCGCTACGCCTGATTACCGGCGAAAGCCATGTGCTGACCAAGGGTGATCTGAGCGCCTGGGAGCAGGACTGGCGCAAACGCATCCATGGCAAATCGCTGGCCGTGGTGCGGCCTGGCAGCGCGGCTGAAGTTGCCAGCGTCGTCAAGGCCTGCGCCACAGCCGGTGTCAGCATCGTGCCGCAGGGCGGCAATACCGGGCTGGTGGTTGGCTCAACGCCTGACGAATCGGGCACCCAGGTCGTTTTGAGCCTGCAGCGCATGAACACCCTGCGCCACATCGACGCCGACAACCTGACCATGACGGTGGACAGCGGCTGCATTCTGCAAACCCTGCAGGAGCAGGCTGAAAAAGCCGGCTTTCTCTTTCCGCTGAGCCTGGCCGCAGAAGGCAGTTGCACCATAGGCGGCACTCTGGCCACCAACGCTGGCGGC
>JAZKIK010000021.1:0-2811 GCA_040384925.1 Pseudomonadota bacterium
TGATACCTTGCCCAGACCCGACTCACGTTATGGCGTGACCAAGGTGTTTATGGAAAGTGTGGCCAGCCTTTATGCCGCCAAATATGGACTGCGTGGTTTTGGTATCCGCATTGGTCACTGCGCACCCCAGCCCTCTGACGCCCGCATGTTGTCGCACTGGATTCACCCCGAAGACCTGCTGGCGCTGGTAAGGCTTGGGCTGCAGGCTGATTATGACAATGAGCTTGTCTACGGCGCATCGGCCAATGCCCGCTCATGGTGGGCCAACTCGCGTGCCGAGGCACTTGGGTATCGCCCGGCTTACAGTGCCGACTCATGGATCAACGAGCTGTCAGCCAAAACCAGCGCTGACCCGGTAGCCGAGTTTTACCAGGGCGGCTCTTTTGCGGCGGCGGAGTTTGCCAGTCCGCGTCCTGTATCAAGTTGCTGAAGCCTTTGCCTTCGCTCTGCCTGCCGCCCAGGCATGAGCTCATTCAAGCCGAGGCGCTGGAGCCACCCTTTGCCGGCATCCACGTCTGGCCAGTTCAAAACCGGGTGGGTGAATCCCCGGTGTGGGATGACCAGAATCAGGTCCTGTTCTGGATAGATGTGCGGGCACCCGCCGTCTTGCGTCTTGACCCCGCGACTGGCGCACTGACCCGCTGGCTGTTGCCGGAAGTTGTTGGCGCGCTGGGGCTGGCAGCAAAAGGAAAAGTTGTGCTGGCGCTTGAAAACCGCCTCGCCATCCTGGACCCCAGCACGGATGAACTGCATTTGTGGCCCGCCATCGTCCATGAACCCGCCCATAACCGCCTGAATGAAGGCAAGGTGTCGCCAGGTGGCCGCTGGTTTGTTTTTGGCTCCATGGACGACCGTGCAGACAACAAGCAGCCCACGGGTGCCCTTTACCGGTCCGCAACTGATGGCAGTATGCTGCGCCTGCATCAGGGGCTGACGGTGGCCAACGGCATTGCCTGGTCGCCCGATGCGCAATGGATTTATTTTTCAGACAGCTACGCTGGTCTGATCTGGCGCGCAAGGTGGAACGAAGCCCTGGGCGAGATGGGCACACCCGAACTGTTTGCCGCCAGCAATGAAGAATCCGGCAGACCTGACGGCGCATTGGTGGATTCAGCTGGCAATTACCTGTCTGCCGGTGTGTCTGCCGCTTGTTTGAATAGCTTTGACCCGGATGGCGTACTGGTGGGCAAACGCCTTTTGCCTGTACGCGCGCCCAGCATGCCCTGCCTGGGCGGCAGGCAGCGTCAACGCCTGTTTGTGACTTCCTTGGTCCGCCCAGGCTGGGACAACAGCCAGACTTTGGATGGTTGCCTGCTTGAAATGCCCGCGCCCTGTGCCGCTTGGCCTGCTGTGTGCTGGAACCTGGCTTCTTGACGGTATTCAGCACTCAAATTGATGAGCAGGCCTGTTCGACATTTTTTTCAGCCTATAGACCGTGAACAGGTCCATATGGCCGCAATTCTGGCTTGCTAGCCCTGCTGCAGGTTTGGAGCCAGCAAGCTATCAGGGCTTTGTGGTCTTTGGCCCAGATTTGGTGTCGGGCCGGCTGACCATCAGCAGGCGGGCATCTTCAAGCATTGCCTTGTGTTTTGAGGCTTCAATAAAAGCGGCTGCATCGCCGGTTTCCCAACCCGCCAATGTTGCTTCCAGGAATGCGCGGCGGCTCTGCACATACTGTTTCATCGCCGCCAGCACAGGTGCGCCGGGCATTGCCGGATTGACTCTATATGCGTTCCAGCGCTGCTCCAGTGCCCGCCACGCAGGAACAAGTTCTGCTGTCATCTGTGGCACCAGGTCTTTCACAGGCACATCTTCTTTGAGCGCCGTGTCCATGATTGCTTCGAAACGCGCATTCAAAGGGTTGATTTGCGATTCGTATTCACGCGCTGCCCGTTGCAAGGCCACGAGCTCAGACCAGTAGTAAGGCGGCCTGGGCGCGTAAAAGGTGCGGCCGCAATGGTGAGGACCACAATCAGGCATGCTGCCAAAGCGGCAAGCGGTTTTTTGCGTCCGGTATCCACGCTGGCGGCCTTTGGCTGGAGCAGCAGTCCCAGCACGCCGCCGCACATCAGCCCGGCAATCAGGGAGCCCAGGTCCGCCGAACCCTTCAGAACGGCAAAACCCAGAAGGCCTGGCAGCGGCAGCAAGGCCAACCCTCTAGGCAGGGAGAAGTCGCGCATTTGCGGTGCCCCTTCGACACCTCGCCACATGGCAACAAGCAGGCACATGCCCAGCCCCAGCGCCGGTCCCCCTGCTCCGACACTGATTGTCTCGAAGTCGCGAAAATAAAGCGCCGTCACGCTGCATGATGCCGAGACCAGCACAAAAAAAAGAAGAAGACTCAGGGCACCATAGATGCGCTCGAAAGCGCCAGAAACCACCCAGAAGAAGGGAAGGAAAGCCAGGATGCCGATCATGGATCCCAACTGCAGCCTGGATGCAACGAGTCGCCACCAATTTCCGCTTTCAAGGGTGATGATCGCAGAGTGGCCGTCCCATTTCAGCAAGGCGTCATTGCTGGCGGCAAGCCAGTTGCCGGCACTGTCAAGCGCCATGGCTGTCAGGCCCAGCATTGCCAGCAGTATCAGCAGCGTACACCAGGCAGGCGCTGGCGCGTGGCCGGCCGGCCCGTCGAAGGCTGCGGGTTCCGTATCTGGCCAGGTATTGTTGAAGGCTGGTGCCATGTTCAGCCTCCTTTCTTGAGCAAGTCAATTTGCCGCTGGACGGCTTCAATCCGCTTGGGCTTGCCGTCCTGCCGTGCCAGCGACAAGGCCTGCTGCAGGGCCGCTTGCGCGCCCTGAATATCGCCCA
>JAZKIK010000022.1:0-3335 GCA_040384925.1 Pseudomonadota bacterium
CAGTGGTCGCGGTATGGACCAGTACGTGAAGGCGATAGCACCAAGAACGTTCATAGGGCTCTACTTCAAGGTGAATATTTGCACCGGGGAAAGCCTATTGAACAGCTCGCTCAAATGCCGCCAAGGCAGGTTCTGCTTCGTAATGCCTTTCGTCGCTTCTATTTCCGCAGACACAAGCGAAGAACTCCAGCAGTTCCTCACGAGGAGATGCTTGGTTCGGCAGCCACTTAACAGACTGTCCAGAAGCTACCTCTTCAACCATAAGTCCGCCTTGATCCCAAATGGATGCAGATGCGGCGCCAAGCCCAAACAGAAAAGAGGCAAGGGATTGAGGAATGACTTCCGATAATGCTGCTTGGAAGTCTTGTTGTGATGGATGAAGTGATTGCATATTTGTTCCAGCGGAAGGCCGATGGTCTGTTGTCGTTGGGCCGGTCATTCCGCGTCGTTTTCCAGTGATCCTCCGCTACCAGCCAACTCGCGCTCAATTTGCTCAATACTAGGCAAACTGGTCTGCAACTCCGCAGGCAGGGATTCAAGCAGCTTGTATTCTGCAATGCCCATGGGCTGGGATTTGTCGCCCAAGGCATATTCGGCCACAACCTTGTTTTTGCTTTTGCAGAGCAACAAGCCAATGGTCGGGTTGTCCATCTCGCTTTTGACCTGGCGGTCCACTGCGGTCAGATAAAAGCCAAGCTGTCCCAGGTGTTCGGGTTTGAATTTGCCGCCCTTGAGTTCAATCACCACATAGCAGCGCAGCTTGAGGTGGTAGAACAGCAGGTCAATAAAAAACTCGTCACCGCCCACATCCAGCAGCACTTGCTGCCCGACAAAGGCAAAACCCGCACCCAATTCCAGCAGAAATTCTGTGACATGTTTGACCAGCGCGTTTTCGACCTCGCGCTCCTGCGCCTCATCGCCCAAGCCCAGAAAGTCGAAACGATAGGGGTCTTTCAGCGATTCGTGGGCCAGGTCGGACTGTGGTTTGGGTAAACGGACATCGAAGTTGGTCACCGCCGTGCCGCTACGCTCCAGCAGGCGGGTTTCGATCTGCATCACCAGAATGTTGCGCGACCAGTTGTGTTCGACAGCTTTGGCGACATACCAACGCCGGGTTTCGGAGTCTGACAGCTTGTCCAGCAGAGCCAACTGGTGATACCAGGGCAATTGTGCAAGCACCTCTTGCACAAACTCAGCCTCAGGCCAGGCTTCAGCAAAAGCACGCATGTACTTCAGATTGCGCGGCGAAAACCCCTTCATCTCCGGAAAGGCGCTGCGCAAATCATTTGCCAGCCTTTCAATCACCTTGGCACCCCAACCTTGCACCGCCTGCCGCGCCAGAATGTCACGTCCAATCTGCCAGTACGCAGCACCAGCTCCCGGTTGACCGCCAGCGTGGCGCGTTGCTGGGCGCTGTGGATGCGGCCTTTCAGGTCGGCCAGCCAGTCGGCGTAACCCTCGGGCGGCAGGGTCAGGCTGGCGGGGTTGTCACTTGTTTTGGCGTCCATGGTTTCCCCTTTGTTTGCAACAGCTCCCTGGCTCGGCTTGCAGCAAGAAGGCGGGGCGCTGGATAACCGGGGTGCCTGGGCCAGTCGTCAATCGCTTGATTTCTGATGCCACTTCAAACCCCGAGTCAGAGTGAACCGGAGTTTACAGGTGTGATAGACAACTCAAAGGACTGCTTCGCGCTACGCCAAACAAGTGTTCAGCTTGGTTTTTGCTATGTTTTGTATGGCCGTAACTACTCAGTTGTCATCCCGGACTTGATCCGGGATCCATCGTTGATAAGTCACCATTCCTCGATAAAAGACGCTGCATTAGCATCAAACGCCGTCTGGATTGCGGATCGAGCCCGCAATGACAGAGATGAAACGGGAATACTTGCAAGCACCTCTCAAGAAACAAAACTCCCTGGAGCCGATTTTTAGGAGCCTATTTCCCCTTGCCCGCCAGCCCCAGCGTAGGCGTTTCATCAAAAAAATTCCAGGGCTTGAGCAGGGCATTGACCCATTCTGTCGGCATGATGGGCCATTCTTCGGCGCGCGCCACATGGGTGGTGCCTGTGGTCAGCCAGACCACGTTGTCGGTGTTGACGATGTTCTGGTCGTCGGCTGTGAACTGGCCCAGGCCGCTGTCCGTGTCTGAACGGTTCGGGTATTTGCCTTCGGGAAACCTTTCTTCCGGGTTGTAGCGGCTGACCCAGAGCTGGCGGTCCATAAAGCTCAGGCGGTGGTTGATCCATTCGTCCTTGGCAAAGTTGGCACCTTTGGCAATCGGGTGGGTGCCGCCAGCATATGGAATCAGCTGGTAGGACACCGGGTTGCCTACCTTGTTGTTTTTGGCCGGGTTGCTCAGCAGGCGTATGGTTGAGGCGTCAAACTTCTGGGCCGCCTGTTTTTCGGTTTCCACCGTGCGCTGCACGGTCTGCATGGTGCTGGTGCGCGGGCCGCCAGCGGTATTGGGCGCAACAATGGGGTCAAGCTCGGTCAGCGAGTTGTTTTCGCCGTCCACATCCATGTCCAGCCTGAAGTTGTAAATGTGCTGGTGGGTGGTTCCAACGATGTTGTGGTCCAGCAGCGTGCCGTAGCGGGTGTCCTCGGCGGCTGTCGCATCCTGCATGGTACGGGTTTTGACGGCCTTGACGGCTTCGATGCCGGTGGCACCTGCGTTGATGCCTATGGTGCCGTTTTCTGCAAATACCCAGTCAAAAATATAGTCGTAGTTGCCCACGGTGCTGATCCAGCGCACCACCAACTCGCGGCGCTCCACGCTGATATTCGGTTTGCCCATTTCCTGGTGTTTGAATTCCGGCCCGGCGTAACGCTCGAAAACCGCGATGGCATTCGGCACTTTGGTGGCTGTGCCGGTGTAGTCGGCCAGCGTGGCGTCCAGAAACACCGCGTTTTGTGGTGCGTCCTTGCCTGGCTCAATGGGCGAGGTCAGGGTGCCCATGCCGTATTCGCCTGAGTCCAGATAGGCCTTGAAGTACCAGCCCACATCGGGGTCGCCATACGGAACAATCATGCCGCCAAGCGAGCCTTCATACATCACCTTGCGTTTGACGCCCTTGTCCTTGTAGGTCACGGTTGAAAGCAGCAGGCCGACACGCGAGTCCAGCCGCACATGAAAGTCCCAGTTGCGCCAGTGCAGGGTATTGCCGCTGATGCTGTAGTTTTTGCCTTCGGGCTCCGAAATTTCCAGCGGTTTGTGTGCTGCCATGGCCTTGCGGTCGCTGCCGTCATATGCGGCGGGCTTTAGCGGAACCGGCACCACACCCTGGTCTTCGATACGCACGATCTTTTTCTGCACCAGATCAACCACGGCCACCAGGTTTT
>JAZKIK010000022.1:3345-17574 GCA_040384925.1 Pseudomonadota bacterium
GTAGTTGCCGTCACCCACGTCAAGATAACTCACCACTTTCAGCAGGCGCTCGTCCTGGCGCAGCAAATCCTTGCCATCAAAATAGCCCACCGTCAGCGGTGTGGCCACGACTTTTTTGACATCGGTGATGCCGCGTCTGGCCAAAGACTGTGCGTATTCAGGGCTGGACTCAATGGCCGCCTGTACGGTGGCAAAGTCGTCGACCAGCACCATTCCATGCGCACCTTCAACCGGCGTCCAGCTGGTGATGCTGCGCGCGCGCAGGTCGGCAGTGCCTTCAATGACTTTTTTACCGTCAAGTATCACAAAACTGGCCTGGCGCGGCAGGGCTGGCGGCTTGCCCGTCATGGCAAAGTCCCAGACCTGCTCCTTGGGTGGCGACTTCAGGGTGATTTCAGTAAAACGATAACCCGGCTGGTAGCGGCCTGATGCCTTGAGAATGTCCACCGTGGCCTTGATCTCGTCGGCGCTGAGCGGGTTCAGCGGGCTGGGCGACGCTTCGACCACAAAGGTTTTGTCCAGGCTCGACTGGAACACCTGTTGCAAAAAGTTGTGCGATACATACGCCGCGCCCTGGCGCATCACCAGCGGCACCTCAAGCTGCAGTGGCGCACCATTGACCTGGGCCGTCCGGGCACCGGGTTTCACACGTACCAAAGTGCTGTTGCGTGAAATGGTGAAAACATTGGCGAAACTGTCCCAGCGCATGGTTGCGCCAAATTCCTCCAGCGATTTTTTCAGTGGCACCATAGGGGCTGCACTGCCGTGGGCACTGGCCTGTGGTGCCCAGAGTGCGGCTGCAGCCAGGGCCACGGTACCCAGGGCGGCGCTGAAGTATGTGCGCCTGCCGCGGTTGCCGGGTCTGAATTCAATGTTTTCAAAAGTGCTGGCTGTGGGGGTGTGGAGCTGCCTGTAGGTGTTTTGCATGGTCTTTGGCCGTCGGGGGTTGATGAAACGGGCCGAGCTTAAAACCGCTGTAAACGGGTGCGTTATCCACATTTGGCAAATTGTCAGGGTGGCGGTTTTTCAGGTTTTTTGGCCTGTTTTTTGCGGCTGATGAAGGCAGATAACCCTGGTCACACCCACATGCACACCCTCCAATACATCAAAAAAACCGCGCATGACGCTGAAGAACACGCCTGCAGTCTCAGTGGCTGGGAGCAGCATTACGAACAGCTTTCGTCCGGCCGTTTTGAAGGCAGTTTTGAAGAACTGCGCATCGGCCCGGTGCGTGTTTTCAGGGAATATGCAAACCAGATGGTGCTGCAGGGTGGCCAGTCATGCACCGGCATGGTGACACTTGCACTGACTCAGACCCATACCGCAGACGGCTGGTACTGCGGCCATCCACTTGAAAACGAGCAGATGATTGCGATTTCTTCGGACGGTGAATTCAGTCTGGTCGCCGGAACCGGCATGAAACTCACTGCGGTGTCAGTTGACATGAAGCACCTTGCAGAACTGGTATCTGGCCAGCCGGGCCATGACAGCCTGCAGGCACTGTCTGAACCCTGTCTGCTGCAGGCCACGGCGCAAACGCAGACTGAATTCAAACAGCTGCTGGGCAGCGTTTTTTACCGCGCCCAGGTGCAGCCTTCAATGCTTGAGCAAGCCGATGTGCGGCAGATGCTGACGCTTTTGCTGTCACAGGCTGTGCTTGATTGTGTAGACGCCTCACAAATCCAGATCCAGCTGCCATCCAGTGGCGCCAGCCGCCGCCGCATCGTCGCCAAGGCCAGAAACTACATGCGCGACCACGCCGAAGAAGCTATCACCGTGCCCGTACTTTGCCAGGCCATAGGCGCTTCACGCCGGGCTCTGCAATATGCGTTTGAAGACGTGCTGCACCTGAGCCCCGTCACCTATCTGCGTGTCATGCGGCTCAACCGTGTGCGCAGTGAACTGCTCTCAGGCAGCACCGCCACCTTGGGCGATATCGCCGCCCGCTGGGGTTTCTGGCATATGTCGCGTTTTGCGGCTGAATACCGCGAGCTGTTTGATGAGCTGCCGTCGGCCACCCGGTCAAAATTTTTGGTAAACAAGGGTTTTGAACGGCGCGAAGCCGGGATGCATTGAGCTTCAGGGACCTGTTTTGCTATATTTGTAGAAGCTGCCAATGGCTGCTGTACTGACGTAGGCGACTGATCTGGTTTCAGAAAACCACATTCCGGCCAGTTTTAACCCTAAACCAACACCAGACTTTGTGCCAGATGGCCAAACACTGTTGAAACGCGTCTCAAATGTCTCGACTCGGTATGCGTCAGCAGCCACAGTTCGGTCTGGCATTCAGGCAAAACCTCGGTCAGTTGCACCAGATCACTGCGCCCCTGGGCCAGAAAAACCGGCAGCAGGCCAATTGCCAGTCCTTGCGACACAAATTCAGCCACCGTCAGAATGCTGTTGACCTTGTATGTCGGCGTGACTTTTGGAAAGTGTTTTTTGCGCCAGACCACAGACGGGTGTTCGGGCAGGGCCTCATCAGGTGCCACCCAGCTTGTCTTGGCGGCCAGTTCTGCGTCAAAACTGTTGATGCCCGAATTTTTGCCCGCAAACAAGGCTACCCGAATCGGCCCAATGTGTTTGCCAACCAGGTGCAAGGGCGGCCGCCCGGTGGCGCGCACTGCAATGTCGGCGTCCCGGCGTGTCAGGTTGGCCAGTTCGTTGCCCGCATGCAAGTCAAAACCCAGCAGTGGATGAATCGTTTGCAGCGGTTTGAGTGCGGGTGCAATCAGCCGGTGCAGAACGGTGTCGGTGCAGGTGATACGCACCGAGCCGGCTACCTGCTCTGCTTGTACCTGCACGGCTGAGCGGGCCGCTTCAAGCTGCACCTCCATCAGCTCGGCGTGGCTGGCCAGTTCGAGGGCCATTTCCAGCGCCTGGTAGCCGGTGCGCGAGCGTTCGAAAAGCCGCTGGCCCAGGCCTTTTTCAATGCGTTGGAGCATGCGGAAAACGGTGGATGAGTCGACCGCCAGACGCTCGCCCGCCCGCGCCAGGGTTCCGGTGCGTACCAGAGCCAGCACGAGCTCAAGGTCATTGGACCTTAGTTTGTATTTCATTTGTGCATTGATGGTTTGCATGATTGCCTATTTCCATTGCAAAAAAGAAATCATAAATTAGCTCCATCGCAACTTTAATGGAGTCAATTTATGAACCCGCCAGCCCCTTGCACACCTTCTACCGCCGCTTGGGAGTACCCGGTGTTTCTCACGTTTGCCAGTGTCGTGCTCTGGCTGTTGGGTGATGGAGCTTTCACTCTGCGCAGCAGTTGGCACCTGGCCCCCGTTTTGCGCGGAGTTTGACGATGGCGCACCAATTCACGCTGGTCAGCCACTTGCTGTGCCCCTATGTCCAACGCGCCGCCATCGTCCTGCAGGAAAAGGCCATCGCCTTTGAACGCATTGATATTGATCTTGCCAATAAACCCGACTGGTTTTTGAAGGTTTCGCCGCTGGGTAAAACACCTGTGCTGCTGGTTGACGGTGAGTCCATTTTTGAATCAGCCGTGATCTGCGACTACCTGGACGAAAGCACACGCCAGCCGCTGCATCCCCAGGACCCCTTGCAACGCGCAAAACACCGCGCCTGGGGCGAGTTTGCGTCATTCATGCTCAATGGCATCAGCGCCTTCTACAACGCTGCCGACGATGCGGCGCTGGCCACAAGCATCAAAGCGCTGAAGGCAAAGTCAGCTCAACTGGAGGCGGTGCTCAGTGCAGGGACTGATCGTGGCGACTTTTTTGCCGGTAACAGTTTCTGCATGGTCGATGCCGCATTTGCGCCAGTGTTTCGCTATTTTGATGTGTTTGACCGCATTGAGGATTTTGGAGTGTTCACCCACACGCCGATGGTCAATGCCTGGCGCATGCGTTTGCAGCAGCGTCCGTCGGTGCAGCAATCGGTGCGGGCCGACTACCCGGCGCTGCTACGGCAATTTTTGCTGGCGCGCAAGTCTGCCCTGTCTATGCGCATGGCTCAATCCTGATGGGTCGTGATGCCCAAAAGGCATTGCAAGGTCTGATCCGGGGCTGCCACTTCGAGTTACTGCTCTTTAGTATCCAGTCTGCTTGTGATCAACAAAAAGACCTGGAGATAAAAATGAAACAGCGATTTGTGACGGCGGCCCTGGCTGCTGGTTTGGGTATTTGACTCAAGCTGCTGGCCTTGCCCATCCTGCCGGCCATGGCACAGTCCTTTCCGGCGCAAGCGGTGCGTTTTGTCTCGCCTTTTCCGGCGGGCAGCGGGCCGGATGTGGTGGCGCGCATCGTGGGTGCCTGATTCTGTATTTGCTGCATTATTTGTAGCCGCTTGTGCACCTTGTACTTGCGCCGGGGGCGAATCAAATTGCAGGAGCCGTATCAGGCCGAACAAGCTGCGCACAACAGCCGGCAAATGGTTTGGATGCCCCGGAAATATTTTATGCAGGTGCGATGGGAGCGCTGTCAGCTACCTATGCTTACCGCTAAAACCCCGGACGACTCAAAAAGCTGGTGATCCCAGGACTTGACCAAATTCTGCACGATGTCCGCGACGACTCGGCAGGCTGGTGAAAGCTTGCCCTGTTTCGGCAAAGCCAGGGTGACGTGTCTGACCAGGTCGGGCTGAATCAGCCTGCTCGCCCGGAGGCGTCCGCTTTTGAGTTCAGGTGTTACCGAATACGGGCCAAGCACGGAATACAAACCCGGTGTATGCGCGACCAGTTCTTTCTGGACGGTCAGCGAATCGGCCTCCGCGATGGGTTCAAGTCTGAACCCAAGGCTTCTGGCTGCCTCATCAAGCGCGTTGCGCCAATGACTGGGCCGGCGTGGCAACACCAGGCGCAGCCCTGCAAGTCTTGAAAAGGTGATCGTGGGTTCCTTGGTCATTTCGTCACCCGGTGCGGAAATCAGATAGGTGTGCGCGACTGACAACAGCTTTTCCTCTCGTCCGCTCGGACGGTGGAAACGAAACAGGATGGCCAGGTCAACCGCCCCGGTATCCAGCATGGCGTCGAGTTCAGTGCCTTGCGCCTCGGTGATATTGAGGCGAATGCCTGGGTGCTGGATCTGCAGTTGTCCGAAGAGTCGGGTCATCAGCGGATGCGCGGCTGAGGGAATGATGCCCAGCCGCACTTCTCCCATCAATATGCCCGACTCTGCACGGAGTTCTTCCGTGAGTCGATCCGTCTCCTGGAGCCAGCCGCGCAAACGCGGCACCACACGCGAACCCAGTTCTGTCAGCGCCACACCACGGCCCGTACGCCTGAAAAGAGGCTCTCCGAAACCCGCTTCAAAGTCGGTGATTTGTCGGCTGACGTGTGACTGCACGGTCTGTCTGCGTGCCGCCACCTTGCTCAGGCTGCCGGCTTCTGCAACCTCAAGAAACAGCCTGACGCTTGAAATGTTCACAAGGGATTACCTGTATGTGATATGCCATAAATGGCAAGTCTGAAAGCTCCAGATTGTATCTATCGGAAAAGCTTGCCAATTTCTACATTAGCTGCACGAGGCTTCGCGCAGTGCTTGGGCAGTGCGAAACCAATTCCATTTGTTCAAGGAGAAAAAATGAAACTCGTCAGTTTTGAGCATGCAGGCAGCGCCAGCTACGGGGTTGTTCAGCAGGGTGAATATCTTCAGCCTTCGGCTGATTTTTTGCGCCGTTATCCCGATATCGTGTCGGTTCTTCGTGGCAGTGCGCTCGGTGAACTTGAAGCAGCGCTCCATGACGGCACCCGCATCCAGTCTGCAAGCACGCGTGCATTGCCGGTTATTCCCAACCCGACCAAGTTCATCTGCGTTGGGCTGAACTACAAAACCCATGTTGCCGAAACCAAACGTGCGGACAGCGAGTACCCCTCGCTTTTCCTGCGTTTTAACGACACTTTGGCGGCGCATGACGACGTGGTTTTGCGCCCGGCGTTTTCAGAGCGCTTCGACTGGGAAGGCGAGCTGGCCTTTGTCATTGGCAAAGGCGGGCGCAACATCCCGAAGGCGCAGGCCTTCGAGCACATCGCGGGATACGCCTGCCTCAATGACATCAGTGTGCGTGACTGGCAGCGCCACACACACCAGTTCACGCCTGGCAAGAATTTTCCGGGTACTGCGCCCTTCGGGCCCTTTCTTGTCACACGCGACGAAGTGCCCGACGTCACAAAGCTGACCCTGGAAACACGCCTCAACGGTCAGGTGATGCAACACGCCAGCCTGGCTGACCTGATCTTCGACATTCCCGTGATTGTGGAATACATCTCCCGCTTCACGCCACTGTCACCCGGCGACGTGATCGCAACCGGCACCCCTGGCGGTGTGGGTGACCGCCGCGAGCCACCGCTGTACATGAAGGAAGGCGACGTGGTCGAGGTTGAAATCACAGGCCTTGGTGTGCTGCGCAACCGCATCGGCACAGCCCTCTGAACCCCGCATCCAAGGAGACGACTTTCATCATGACAAGAAAACCCCAATTGCGCATCGCCGTTGATATCGGCGGCACTTTCACCGACATGGCGGCTTTTGACGAAAGCACTGGCAAGCTGCTGTTTGGCAAAGCCCTGTCAACCCATGGCCAACTGGTCAATGGCATACAGGCCACGCTGGACAGTGCCGACATTGATCTGCGTGATGGCAACCTGTTTCTGCATGGTTCCACCATTGCCATCAACACGCTGCTTGAACGCACCGGTGCCAACACGGCGCTGCTGATTACCGAGGGCTTTCGCGATATTTACGAAATTGGCCGCGTCAACCGGCCTGATGCCTACAACCTGTTTTTCAACAAACACCAGCCGCTGGTCAAACGTTCGCTGCGTTTTGAGGTGTCTGAGCGCCTGCGTGCCGACGGCAGCACGCACAAGCCACTGGACGAGGCTGCGGTACGCGAGTTGGCACGTGAGCTGTGCGGGCAACAAGTCGAGGCTGTAGCGGTGCTGCTTCTGCATTCCTACCGCAACCCGGCGCATGAGCAGCGCGTCAAGCAGATTCTGCAAGAGGAAATCCCCGGCGCATTCATCTGCGCATCGCACGAACTTTCGCAGGAATACCGCGAGTTTGAGCGCGTATCGACGGCGGTTGCCAACGCCTACGTGGGGCCACGGGTATCAGCCTATCTGGGTGAACTGGAGACGCACCTTGCACAAAAGGGCTTTGGAGGTGACTTCTACATTGTGCAGTCCACCGGTGGCCTGTTTCCGGTGGAGCATGCAAGGGTCGGCTGTGTACGCATGCTGGAGTCAGGCCCCGCTGCCGGTGTCATTGGCGCGCAGGCCATCTGCGCACAACTGGGCATGGGCGACGCCATTGCTTTTGACATGGGTGGTACCACGGCCAAGGCTGGCGTCATCAGTGAGGGCAGACCGCTCACCACTGGCTCGGCACTGATTGGAGGTTACGAACGTGCGCTGCCCATACAGATACCCATGATGGACATCCATGAGGTGGGTACCGGCGGTGGTTCGATTGCCCGTGTGGAAACCGGTCACGCACTGCGCGTCGGGCCACAGAGCGCAGGTTCCATCCCTGGGCCAGTCGCTTATGGCCGTGGTGGCAAGGAACCGACCGTCACTGATGCCAACCTCTTGCTGGGCCGGCTCGATGCCGAGCACTTTCTGGGTGGTGAACTCAAGCTCGACCTGCAGGGATGTGAGCACCAGATGCGTGAACGTGTGGCCATGCCGCTGGGGCTTGACCCCACCGAAGCGGCGGACGGCATCCTGCGCATCGCCGTGACGCAGATGTCGCACGCCGTCAAGGCCGTGACGACAGAGCGCGGGCTGGATGCGGGCAGCTTCACGATGGTGGTGTATGGCGGTGCCGGGCCGCTGCACGCCTCGGCCATCGCGCGTGAGATCGGCATCCGCAAGGTGCTGATTCCCTATGCGCCGGGTTATTTTTCGGCCTACGGCATGCTGTTCTCCGACCTGCGTTATGACTATGTGCGCTCGGTGTTCCGCAAACTCAACGATGTGTCGTTTGACGAGATCGAGTCACTGTACAAGGCGATGGAAGACGAAGGCCGCGCCGCGCTGGCGCAGTCAGATGTCAAGGCTGACGGTGTGGTGATTGAACGGGCGGCCGACATGCGATATGTGGGTCAGGAGCATGCCGTCACGGTGGATTTGCCACTGGCCTTTTTTGAAGGCCGTGACCGCGCGGCCATCAAACAGCAGTTTGACGAGTTGCACAAGGTGCGTTATGGCACCTCGGCACCAAAGGAGCCAGCCGATCTGGTGAGCCTGCGCGTGACGGTGCTGGGAACAATGAAAAAGCCACCAAAACACAGCGTCGCGCAAGGCTCGTCTGAGCCCGAAAAGAGCGCCCTGCGTGCGGTCAAGCCTGTGTACTTCCGCCAGGGCGGCTGGGCCGATACACCGGTCTACATGCGGGATCTGCTGCGCTCGGGCAACACCATCACCGGCCCCGCCTTGATTGAGGAGCATGCCTCCACCACCGTTGTACAACCCGGAGACGGGCTGCGCGTGGACGAACTTGGAAACCTTCAAATCACCATAGGGAGCGACCGGACATGAGCACCATACAGAACACCGGCGTGGCCACCAACGCGCCAATTGATCCCGTTACCGTCGAGATCATCCGTAACGGCCTGTATGCAGTCACGGAAGAAATGAAAACCAACCTGACGCGCACTGCCTACAACCTCATCATCTACGAGGCGCTGGACTTCACCGTCGGCCTGTTCACCAAAGAGGGCGACACGGTCTCCATCGGTCTCGGGCTGCCCATGTTCATCCGCGGCATGTCCGAAACCGTCAAGGCCAAGATCCGGCACTTTGGCTACGAAAACATTCTGCCTGGCGATATTCTTGTCACCAACGACGCCTATACGACGGGCAGCCACCTGAACCACTTCACCTTCACGATGCCGGTGTTCCATGAAGGCAAACTCGAAGGTTTCACCTGTTGCATGGCGCACTGGCTGGACGTGGGCGGCACGCTGGGCAATGTCACCACCGATATCTTCAGCGAGGGTATCCAGATTCCCATCATGAAGTACCAGCGTGAAGGGGTGGTCAACCAGGACCTGATCGACATCATCGCAATGAATGTGCGGCTGGCGGAGCGGGCACTGGGCGACCTGCGCGCACAGATCACGGCAATCACCACCGGCGAGCGTCGTTATGTCGAACTGCTGCAGCGCTACGGCGTTGCCGCGGTGAATGGTTCGATAAGCCAGATCATGGACTCATCCGAGGCGGTGGCACGCAAGAACACACTGTCGATTCCCGACGGTGTGTATGAGGCCGAGTCATTCATGGACGACGACGGGCTGGAGATTGGCAAACGCATCCCGATCCGTGTGAAAGTGACGGTTGCCGGGGACGAGATGACGGTGGACCTGTCAGAGGTCAGCAGGCAGGTGCGCGGTTTCTACAACTCAGGCTTCACCACTGGCATTGCCTGTGCGCAGGTCGCCTACAAATGCCTGACCACGCCCACTGACTACCCGGTCAATGATGGCAGTTTCCGTCCGCTGAAGGTCATCATGCCCATGGGTACCGTCATCAGCGCCGAGCGTCCTTACCCGATGCGGGTGTGGATGACCTTCCCGATGACAGTGATTGACACCATCTTCAAGGCACTGGCACCGGCCATTCCTGACCGCTCCATCGCGGGGCACCATGCTGACCTGGTGTTCCCCAACATCCACGGCATCTCGCCAGAGGACGGGCGGCTGTTCATCGTGGGCATAGGCCCCTTGGGCGGCGGCTGGGGTGCCAAAAGCAGGGAAGACGGCGTGTCCGTCACCGTCTGCATCAACGACGGCGACACACATAACAGCCCAACCGAGCAACTGGAGGCCAAATACCCGGTGCTGGTCGAGAAGTACGAAATTCGCCAGGACAGCGCTGGTGCCGGCAAGTACCGTGGCGGGCTTGGCGCAGAGATGGTGGTGCAGGCACTCTCGCCCTTTACGGTGACCACCCGCATCGACCGTGTGCACTGCAAACCCTGGGGCCTGGACGGTGGCGGCGACGCAATGGGCAATGGTATAGCAGTGCGCCACAAGGGCGAGTGGAAAACCGATCACCTGAACGCAAAGATCTTCAACGTGCGGCTGGAGCGCGGTGATGCTTACAAGATGCTTTCGGGCGGTGGAGGTGGCTTCGGCAACCCGCTGGAGCGGGATATTGAAAAAGTTGCCGAGGATGTGCGTGAAGGTTACGTCAGTGCCGGTGTGGCGCGTGAGGTGTACCGTGTCGCGCTGGATTCACGCGGCCAGCCTGACCAGCACGCCACACAGATGTTGCGCAATTTGCCGCCTGCCGCATCCACTGGCAGCACGGCCAGCGTTGCCTGGGACGGACAGTGAGCCTGGTCATGGCTGACGATCTGGCGCAGCGCGCCGAGCGCATGCTCAGTCTGTGGAGCGACCTGTCCATGCGCCATGTCGCCCTTGGGGGAGCCTGCGCCTGCGGCACGGGAGGTGTGAGCCTGAGACTGGAGGACTTCGAGCTTGACATTGTGGGTTACCTCGAAGACACCGGTTTGCGCTGTGATGTGGCAGAGGTCGCCGGTTTCTTCACGGCCTTGCAGCAAGCCGGCCCACAAGACCAGCCCCTGCGGAGTCTGCTGCATGATCTGGAGGAAGGGCGCATGCCTGAGGCCGTGGCTCGATGGCTGCTGACCCGAATAGAACGCACCCTGACCTCGTTTGCCGAACTTCACGGCGGCGGGAGGGCCTGACAATGGGCGGCCATTTCTCTTCATTGCTGGCAACTGATGTCGTCCAGGGTGAGCGCATACCGGTGACCGTGCTGACAGGCTTTCTTGGCAGCGGCAAAACGACGATGCTCAACCGGCTGCTCAAGCTGCCGGATCTGCACGGCACGGCGGTGATCGTCAATGAATACGGTGCGGTTGGCATCGACCACGACCTGATTGCTCAGACCAGCGATGACATCGTATTGCTGGCCAACGGCTGCATGTGCTGTGCGGTGCGTGGTGACCTGGCTGAAGCGCTCCAGCGCATCGCTGAGCGTCAGGACACGCCTGTGCGGCAGGTACTGATAGAAACCAGCGGGCTGGCTGATCCGGGGCCTGTTCTTCGCACCCTGATGGCTGACCCAGGCATACAAAGCCGCTTTGAGCTGGCTGGTGTGGTCTGCACCGTGGATTCGGTGTTGGGCATGGCAACTCTGGACCGTTACCCTGAGTCGGTTCGTCAGGTGGCGGTTGCCGACAGCCTGTTCCTGAGCAAAACCGATTTGCTGGAAGACCAGTCCTTGTTGTCACCCCTGGTGCAGCGTCTGCGCGATGTCAATGCAGTGGCCCAGTTGCATGCCGAACGAGACAGGCAGCCGCAACTGCTTTACGAGCACATCCGAGTCGGTGGCAACAGGCAGACGACACCGCCCGAGGCGCTGTTTTATCGCACTCCGTTTATTGCAGGCGGCAGGGACACAGACACCGCACCAAGGCATCGCGACGGAATATCCAGCTTTGTACTGGTGCGGGATGTGCCTTTGCCGCGCGACGCGTTTGCAGCCTGGCTGGACATGGTAATCGCGATGCGCGGTGAGGATCTGCTGCGCGTCAAAGGACTGGTCCAGCAGGCAGAAGATCCGGATCGGCCACTGCTGATCCACGGTGTCCAGCACCTGTTCAGTCCACCGGAGCTATTGCCGGCCTGGCCCAGCGCTGACCGGCGCACACGTATCGTCTTCATCACCCGCGGGGTCGATGCAGAGGCGATGGGCGAAACCCTTGACGTGCTGGTCCGCAGGCATATGCGACGACCTCTTTCCACTTTTTGATGTTCTGAACTTTTGAAAACCGGAGACAAACATGAGACTTCTCAAAATACTCGTAGCAAGCGCAACCATCACCATCTTGCCAGCCTGGTCCCAGGCCGCCAGGTTCCCGGATCAGAGTCACACGATAAAAATCATTGTGCCGTTTGCGGCCGGCGGTGGGGTGGACAACGCAGCACGCCTGCTGGGTGAACAACTGCGCAAACAGCTGGGTGTAGCCGTGATCGTCGAGAACCGTACGGGTGCAAGTGGGACCGTTGGCGGCAAATTTGTGCAAACAGCGCCCGCTGACGGTTACACCCTGCTGTTTTCTGCTGCTACCCATGTGCTGGCAAAGCAGGTGTTGTCCAGTGCGCCGTATGACCCGCAGACAGACTTCACGCCGGTTGCGCGGGTGGGTGAAGCGCCGCTGATGCTTGTCATTGCGCCGCAACTGACCCAGCAGAAAGTGAGCGAGGTGCTCAGTGCCGCAAGGCAGCAGCCCGAAAAATGGACTGCTGCCATCCCGGCTGCCGGTGCACCAAGCCATCTGGCCACACTGCTTCTTGCAAAGCAGGGCAATGTCAAGTTCAGCTTTGTTCCCTACAAGGGAACACAACCCGCACTGGTCGATGTTGCCGGTGGCCACGTCAACCTGCTGCTTGATTCGATGATTTCGGTGTTGCCACTTGCGAAGGCCGGCCGGGTCAAACCGATCGCCATCACGTCCAGAAGTCGCAGCGCACTGGCACCCGATGTACCTACCGTGCAGGAAAGTGGCATTCCAAACTTCTCCTATGTGTCCTGGTACGGTATCTGGGCACCCAAAGGCACACCACCTGACAGGGTGACGATTCTCAACACTGCAGTCAACGCGGCGACCACGGAACTTTCGAAATCGGGCGTATTTGCCAATCTGGGAATTGACCCCGTCGTCGAGAGTGTCGAGCAGTTCAGGCAGTACATCGCCACCGATGTCGCCCAGGGTACAGATCTGCTCAAGAGCGCTGGTTTCAAACCAGAGTAGCGGTTGCAGACTTCTATCGGACGGCAAGGCCTCATGCGGGTTGCGGGATAGGGCCCTGGGCCAGCTGTTGGCGGAGGTTTGGCCTGCTTACACCATTCTATAATGCAAATGCAAACCATTCTTGTTCAAAGACTGCGCGAACCAGCCTCAACTCTCGCCACCCTGACTCATTTTTAGGACTTCTTTCCCATGCAAATCAGCTCCCATTCCCGGCTTCGTCGTTCCCTGCTTGCGCTTGGCCTGGGTGCTGCCGTGCTGCCATCAAGGGCGCAGAACGCTGACAGCAACAGCATCCTCATTTACAACGCCCAGCACGTTGCCCTGACGGCTTCGTGGGTGGAAGCTTTCACGCGTGAAACCGGCATCAAGGTGGTGGTTCGTAATGGGGGGGACGCCGAGCTTGCCAACCAGATCGTGCAGGAAGGTGCTGCTTCGCCAGCCGATGTGTTTTTGACTGAAAACTCGCCTGCCATGTCACTCGTGGACAACGCTGGCCTGTTTGCGCCGCTGGATGCGACCACGCTGGCCCAGATTCCGGCTGAATTCCGGCCGGACAATGGCCGCTGGACTGGCATTGCGGCGCGCAGCACAGTGTTTGTTTACCGCAAGACCAAAATTTCGCGTGACAAGTTGCCCAAATCCCTGATGGAGCTGGCCGACCCGGTCTGGAAGGGTCGTTTTGGTGCTTCGCCTGCCGGGGCCGACTTTCAGGCGATTGTCAGCGCGGTGCTGCAACTCAAGGGAGAAGCCGCCACTTCGGCCTGGCTCGCGGGCCTGAAAGAGAATGTGGTGACTTTCAGGGGCAACAGTGTTGCCATGAAAGCCGCCAATGACGGCCAGGTCGAAGGTGCGCTGATTTACCACTATTACTACTTTGGCGACATGGCCAAAACGGGTGAAAACTCCGAAAAAATCGGTGTGCACTACTTCCGCAACCAGGACCCCGGCGCTTTTGTCAGTGTTTCGGGTGGTGGAGTGCTGGCCTCCAGCAAACGTCAGCCACAGGCCCAGGCTTTCATGAAATGGCTGACCGGCAAGGGCGGCCAGGAGATTTTGCGCAGCGGCCGCTCGTTTGAATACGCTGTGGGCGTGGGCGCTGCGTCAAACCGCAACCTCGTGCCGCTCAGTGAGTTGCAGGCACCAAAGATTGACATGGGCAAGCTCAACACCGCCAAGACGACAGAGCTGATGCTGAAGGCCGGGCTGCTGTAAGAACACGTTCTCGGCCCGGCCGCACGGCCAATCAGGGCCGCGCCGGAATGTTCAGGCCTTTTTCCACTGCTGGCCGCGCCACAAACGCGGCCAGTACACGTTTGACTTCTGCAAAGTCATCAAACCCGACCAGTTCGCCGGCATCATAAAACCCGACCAGGTTGCGCACCCAGCCAAAGGTCGCCATGTCGGCAATCGTGTAGTCATCACCCATGATCCAGTTGCGGCCTTTCAGGCGCTGGTCAAGCACGCCGAGCAGGCGTTTTGATTC
>JAZKIK010000022.1:17664-32148 GCA_040384925.1 Pseudomonadota bacterium
TTGTCTTCGAAGTCCTTGCCGGCAAACTTGTGGAAAAAACCAAGCTGTCCAAACATCGGGCCGATACCGCCCATTTGCCACATCACCCACTGAATGGTTTCGTAACGCGCTGCCGGGTCTTGCGGCAGGAATTTGCCGGTTTTTTCAGCCAGGTAGATCAGGATGGCACCGGACTCAAACAGGGCCAGCGGCTTGCCGCCTGGGCCATTGGGGTCAAGAATGGCGGGGATCTTGTTGTTGGGGCTGAGCGAAATGAACTCGGGTGTCATCTGGTCATTGGTGGCAAAGCTGACCAGATGTACTTCATAGGGCAGGCCGGTTTCTTCCAGCATGATGGACACCTTGACACCATTGGGTGTGGGCAGTGAATAAAGCTGCAGGCGGTCCGGGTGCTGGGCTGGCCACTTTTGTGTGATGCGGAAGCTTGAGAGGTCTGTCATGTATTTCCTGTGATGAGTTGATTGACGCAGCGTGCAGCAGGCCACTGGGCAATGCTCAATGTAGCGCGTAGCGCAAATGTCTGTAAGCAGCAGACTTTTGCAAAATCAGGCATGCAGACCAGCAAGACCCTTGCCTGGGGGCCGAAAGTCCAGCCGAACGCAGGAGCAGAAAACGCAAACGCCTGACCAGGTGCCAATTCCCGGTACTTTTAACCTGTAACAGTGGCAATCTTTACTTTGGTGTTATGCTCGCATTTTTGCAAAGGTCTTATAAATCAATGACTTACGCAAAATGTAAGATTAAGGCTAATGTTGACGTAGGACCTGTCCTTCAAGTATTCTGCGGTTCATGCGTTTGATTCTTATCACCCTTACATTCCTGACCATCTTTCTGTTTGCAGCCAGAGCGCATGCAGCACCAGCCAGTTCTGGTGATGAGATGGACAAGCTCATAGCCGACAGAGGCCTGCTGACTCAAATGGATCATGTCAGGCAATCGGTCAGCAACAGGGCCTCGGACCTGGTTGTCAATGCCATGGGTTTTTTGGGGGTGCCTTACAAACGTGGTGGCAACTCGGCTGAAACCGGTTTTGACTGCAGTGGCTTTGTTCGAGCGATGTACGAGCAAAGCATTGGCCTGATACTGCCGCGTCGCGCTGAGCAGCAGGCAGCAGCCACGCAGAACATCGACAAAAAAGACCTTCAGCCCGGTGACCTGGTGTTTTTCAACACCATGCGCCGCGCCTTCAGCCATGTGGGCATTTATGTGGGTGACGGCAAGTTCATTCATTCTCCACGCACGGGTTCCGAGGTCAAGGTTGAAAGCATGACCGTGGCTTACTGGACCCGCCGTTTTGACGGTGCTCGCCGCGTGACACCCAAAACCGTTGACGGTGTGACCAGTGCAGCACCGGTCCAGTTGCCCTCATTTGCCGTGCAGCAAATGCAGGTGCAAACCTCCTCGTCTATTTTGTTGCAGACACAAAAGCTGCAGCAAGAGCAGCTGTACTCCAGATAACTCCAGATAACACACCTGTGTGATCCGGCACGCCATGTGCCGGAGTGCGGTTTCGTTTCATACAGACCGGTTTTTTAATCCCCCGGCCAATTTATTCATTTACTCAGGTATCGAAGCATCTGATGCGTCTGGCTGCTGCCAGCACTACCATGTCTGTTGATGATTGCGGCGCAAGAGCTGCCCACATCTGCCCGATTACGTTTTTAATCCGTAAATTCAGGAGACAAACACATGGCAAAACTGGACGTCAATGGCAAGTTGCGAGAGTTTGAGGCAGAGGACGATACGCCGCTGCTGTGGGTCATCCGGGAGCAACTCGGTCTGACTGGCACCAAATACGGCTGTGGTGTGGCGCAGTGTGGTGCCTGCACCGTGCATATTGATGGAGTGCCTACACGCAGCTGTGTGCGTCCGGTGTCCACTGTCAGCGCGACTGAAAAAATCATCACCATAGAGGGCCTGTCGCCACCCGGCATGCCCGAAGGCTCACACCCGCTGCAAAAAGCCTGGGCAGCGCTGGATGTGCCGCAGTGCGGTTATTGCCAGTGCGGCATGTTGATGGCCGCTGCGGCCCTGCTTAAAACCACGCCAAATCCGAGCGACGCAGACATTGACCAGAGCATGAGCAATATCTGCCGCTGCGGCACCTACAACCGGGTGCGTGCAGCGATCAAGGTAGTGGCGCAGGGCGGCAGTACAAAAAGCGCCGGCCTGGCCATTCGCCACACAGACGGGAGCACGACATGAAGGCCGCAGTCTCCACAAGAAATACCCTTTCCCGTCGCAACTTTCTGGGCGCATCGGCTTCGGCCGGGCTGGTGGTGGCGTTTCATATTCCGTTTGTTGGCACGGCGCTGGCGCAGGATGCAGCAGCGGCTGAAGTCAACGCCTGGGTGGTCGTGAGACCTGACGACAGCGTCATCATCCGCATCGCACGCTCTGAAATGGGGCAGGGCACGCTGACCGGCCTGGCCCAACTGGTGGCTGAAGAGCTGGACTGCGACTGGGCCAAAGTCACGACTGAATACCCGACACCGGGCCAGAACCTGGCGCGCAACCGCATCTGGGGCAACTTTGGCACAGGCGGCAGCCAGGGCATACGCCAGTCCAATGACTATGTGCGCAAGGGCGGTGCCACTGCACGCCTGATGCTGCTGCAGGCCGCCGCCGATGAGTGGAAAGTACCGGTTGCCGAATGCAGCGCCGCCAGCAGTGTGATTACACACAAGACATCTGGCCGCAGCACCAGTTACGGCAAGGTGGCGCTGGCGGCCGCCAAAATCACGCCCCCTGCAGCCGTCACCCTGAAAGACCCCAAAGAATGGAAACTGGCTGGCAAACGCCTTGCGCGGCTGGACACGGTTGACAAGGTGACCGGCAAACAGATTTACGGTGCCGACCTGGTGCTGCCCGGCATGCTGAACGCCGCCATCAAGGACTGCCCGGTGTTTGGCGGAAAACTCAAGAGTTTTGACGCCAGCGCCATTGAAAAACGCCCCGGCATCAAAAAAGTGGTCCGGGTGGGCGACAGCGCTGTGGCCGTGGTCGCCGACACCTGGTGGCGTGCCAAAACCGCACTGGATGCCTTGCCCGTGGTGTGGGAGAACGGCCCGAATGAAAAGGTATCAAGCGAAAGCATTGCCGCATTTTTGAAGGCCGGGCTTGATGCGCCGCAGGCCGTGGTGGGCAATGAAAACGGTGATGCAAGGGCAGCCATTGCCGCCAGTGTGCGCAAGATCGAGGCGGTGTATTCATATCCCTACCAGAATCACGCCACCATGGAGCCGATGAACGCCACGGCCAAATGGACACCCGAGCGTTGTGAGGTCTGGACGCCCACCCAGAATGGCGAAGCCGCGCTGGCTGCTTGTGCCGAGGCGGCCGGCTTGCCCGCCGCGAAGTGTGATGTTTACAAAATCCACCTGGGCGGCGGTTTTGGTCGACGTGGCCAGACCGACTATGTGCGCCAGGCCGTGGCGATTGCCAAAGAGATGCCGGGCACACCGGTCAAGCTGCTCTGGTCGCGTGAAGAAGACATGCTGCACGGTCGGTATCACCCTATCACCCAGTGCAAGATGACGGCCGGCCTGGATGCACAGGGCAATATCACGGGGCTGCACATGCGTATTTCGGGCCAGTCGATTCTGGCTGGTGTGGCGCCGCAAAGCATAGTCAACGGCAAGGACCCGGTGGTGTTTCAGGGCCTGAACGCGTCCGGGCCGGAGGCCTCGATTGGTTACAGCTTTCCCAACCTGCTGATTGACCACGCCATGCGTAACCCGCATGTGCCGCCAGGTTTCTGGCGTGGTGTCAATCTGAACCAGAACGCGATTTACCTGGAGTCCTTTATTGACGAGCTGGCTTTTGCGACTCAGCAAGACCCGCTGGCCTTGCGCCGAAAATTGATGGCCAACCATCCCAAACACCTGGCCGTGCTCAATGCTGCGGCTGAAAAAGCCGGCTGGGGCAAGCCTGCACCCAAAGGTGTTTTTCGTGGGCTGGCACAGACCATGGGGTTTGGCAGTTACGTGGCGGCCTGTGCCGAGGTATCGGTCAACGACGAGGGGGTGGTCAAGGTACACCGCATCGTGGCGGCCACTGATTCAGGCCACGCAGTCAACCCGCAGCAGATTGAGGCCCAGGTCGAGGGATCGTTTGTTTATGGCCTGTCTGCCGCGCTGTATGGCGAATGCACTGTCAAGGACGGGCGTATGGAGCAGGAAAACTTCAACACCTACCAGATGCTGAAAATCGACGAAATGCCCAAGGTTGAAACCATCATCATGCCATCGGGCGGGTTTTGGGGCGGCGTCGGTGAACCGACGATTGCCGTGGCCGCACCGGCTGTGCTGAATGCGATTTTTGCGGCAACCGGCAAACGGATTCGTGATCTGCCCATCAAAAACACCAGTTTGAAGAAGGCATGAGTGCTGTTTCAGGAAGGCTGGCCATGCTGTTGGCACTCCTGATGTCCACATCGACGGCATGTTCACTGGCGCAGACCCGGCCCCAGGAATCGCCTGAAACAAGTGGCGACAGTATCAGGTCTTCTCTGACGGATGTAGCCGGTGATGCGGTGCGGGGCAGGGCACTGGTGCTTGATCGCCAGACCAGTCTTTGCCTCTTGTGCCACAGCGGGCCTTTTCCTGAAGAGCGATTTCAGGGTAATCTGGCACCCGACCTGGCAGGTGCCGGCAGCCGCTGGTCAGAAGGGCAACTGAGATTGCGTCTGGTGGATACCCGCCGTCTGAACCCGGCCAGCATCATGCCGTCCTATTACCGGACTGATGGCCTGGTGCGGGTGGGCGGCAACTGGCAGTCACGCCCAATTTTGACAGCCCAGCAGATTGAGGACGTGATTGCGTTTTTGCAGACCCTGAAAAACTGAGAAAACGGTTCAACTTTTTTTATATTCAGACAAAGCTCATGACCTTTCCTGCAGACCAGGCATTTTCAAGCCGTCGCCAACTGGTAGCAGGCGCTCTGGGCCTGGGCTTGAGCATTGTGCTTCGCCCTGCCTTGGCTGCGGCAGGCGACTTGACTGTGGCTGTTTCAAGCTATACGGGTGGTGCGAAGATCAACACAGGCAAAGTCAGGCTGGAGATTGCCGAACTGGTGGACAACGGCAATGTAGTGCCCTTCACCGTGACGGTAGAAAGCCCGATGACGGCCAGCAGCCATGTCAAGACCATAGCGGTTTTTAATGAAAAAAACCCGCAGCGTGACGTGAGCAGATTTATTCTGGGCCCAAGGGCAGGCAAGGCCAGTGTGAGCACCCGCATACGGCTGGCGACTTCACAACAACTGGTCGCCGTGGCGCAACTGAGTGATGGAAGCTACTGGTCACACACCGTAGACGTCATCGTGACCCTGGCGGCCTGTATAGAAGGATAAGCATGAGCCCCCACGTTCTTTCACTGCGTGTAAATCTCTGCCCCCCGAGGGGGCGCAGTTCCTGCTTGGGGCGGCCCTGCGCTGGAACCTTCTGATGGCCAGAACCCTGATCAACGCCCCATCAAACGCCAAACGCGGTGAAATCATCGAAATCCGCGCCACCATCGCACACCCGATGGAAACCGGTTTTCGTCCCGGTGAAGACGGCAAAATCCTGCCACGCAACATCATCCAGACCTTTGTCTGCCATTACAACGGTGAGCTGGTTTTCAGTGCCGAGCTGTTTTCTGCAGTGGCTGCCAATCCATACATCGCGTTTTATACCGTCGCTCTTGAGTCCGGCACGCTGGTCTTGAGCTGGGAAGGTGACAACGGTTTCAGCCAGACGGAAACCATCAGCCTGAGCGTCAGCGCGTGAAAGTGATCAGGTTGGCGTGGCTCGCAGCATTGTGCATGGCATCGGCCAGCGCACAAAACACCGCCAAAGACCAGCGACGCTCGGGTTTTGAAGACATGGGTGTTTCAACCCAGGCCATGCAGAAAGACGATAGCCTGAATCCCGGCATGCTGTGGGTCAAGGACGGGCAAGCACAGTGGAGCCGACCTGCGGGCACCAGCGGCAAGGCCTGCATCAGCTGCCATGCGGCGGCTGCCTCCAGCATGTCGGGTGTGGCAGCGCGTTACCCGGCTTTTGACGAGCTGTTGAAACGCCCTGTCAATCTAGGTCAGCGCATCAACCAGTGCCGGCAAAAACACCAGCAGGCCGCACCCTGGGGTTTTGAGTCGCAGGAACTGCTGGGCATGGAAGCCTTTGTGGCTTTCCAGTCACGCGGCTTGCCTGTCGCGCCGCCTGCAGACAACAGGCTGGACAGTTTCAGGCAGCAGGGCGAAAAGCAGTTTTTCCAGCGCATCGGCCAGCTCAACCTGTCATGCGCGCAGTGCCATGACAACAATGCTGGCCGCAAGCTGGGCAGCAGCCTGATTCCGCAGGCGCATCCCAATGCCTACCCGGTTTACCGGCTTGAATGGCAGGCGCTTGGCTCGCTGCAGCGGCGGCTGCGCAACTGCATGAATGGCGTACGCGCCCAGCCCTTCGCATATGGTGCGCAGGAACTGGTTGAACTGGAGCTTTACCTCGCGGCGCGGGCCAGCGGCATGGCGCTGGAAACACCCGGCGTGCGCCCCTGATGGGATAAAACCGGCACAGGCGGCAAGTATCATCAGCAGCATGCCGTGCAAACTGAACATTTCCCGCCCCACTGAAGCCCGTCAAAAAAACAGTACTGGCTTCAGCATGATTGAGTTGATGGTGGTCGTTGCCATCATTGCCATGCTGGCATTGATAGCGCTGCCGACCATCGTGGACAAGATCACCCGTGACCAGATCACCGAAGCCCTGCCACTTGCCGAGGTGGCGACAGGGCCGATTGCATCTGGCTGGAAGAACTCCGCCAGCTTTCCGTCCGACAATGCCGCCGCAGGTGTGCCAGCAGCCGACAAGATCGTCAGCAACTGGGTTTCTGCTGTTGCCGTCAAGGACGGTGCAGTGACCCTGACTTTTGGCAACCGGGCCAATGGCTCCATCAAGGGCAAAACCCTGACCTTGCGGCCCGCTGTGGTGGAAGACGAGCCCAAGGTTCCCGTCAGCTGGGTCTGCGGCCTGGCCAGTGTGCCGAACAAAATGACGGCCAAAGGCGATAACCAGACCAATATTCCCGCCGGTTTTTTGCCGCAGCGCTGCAAGTAGTCCGGGCGTTCGTTGCGCCGCACAATCTGCTCAGTTCACCATCACCAGTTTGCCCTTGACGCCACGTGAGCCCATGTGGGCGTAGGCCGCTTTCAGCTCTGACATCGGCAGGGTGCTGTCAATGACTGGCTTGATCTTGCCTTGGGCGTACCAGTTGGCCAGTTCCATCATCATGGCTGCGTTGGTCTTGGGTTCAGCCTTGGCAAAACCGCCCCAGAACACACCAACGATGGACGCACCCTTGAGCAGTGGCAGATTCAAGGGCAGTGAAGGTGTGGGCCCGGACGCAAAACCCACCACCAGATAACGGCCACGCCAGGCAATCGAGCGAAAAGCCGGTTCGGTGAAGTCGCCACCGACCGGGTCGTAAATCACGTCCGGGCCCTTGCCATCGGTCAGGGTCTTGATGGCGTCACGCAGGTTCTCCGTACTGTAGTTGATGGTGGCATCAGCCCCGATCGACTTGCACAGCGCACATTTTTCATCGGTTGAAGCGGCGGCAATCACACGCGCACCGGCAGCCTTGGCAATCTGGATGGCCGAGGTGCCCACGCCGCCTGCCGCACCGAGCACCAGTACGGTTTCACCGGCCTTGAGCTGCGCACGGTCCATCAGCGCGTGGTGTGAGGTGGCGTAAATCATGATGAATGCCGCTGCATCCACAAACGGAAAACCCGCTGGAAGCGGCATGCACAAGGCCGCAGGCGCTATGGTGTGTGTGGCAAAACCACCGGTGCCAGACAAACAGGCCACAGGCTGGCCGACCTGCAGGTGTTTGACACCGGCACCTACGGCCTGCACCACACCGGCGTATTCGGAACCCGGCACAAAGGGCAGGGGCGGCTTCATCTGGTATTTGTTCTGCACTATCAGCAGGTCAGGAAAGTTCAGGCTGGCAGCCTTGATCTCAATCAGGACTTCACCAGCCTGTGGCTCGGGGGTGGGCAGTTCTTTCCAGCTCAGGGCATCAACGCCGGTGGGGTTCTCGCAAAGCCAGGCATGCATGTTTGTCTCCATTGGGTGGTTCAGTTGTTGCATCATAGGCAGGCCCCCGGAGGCTTGAGGCCATTTGGGGCCGCATTTGCACCGTTTTTGTCACCCCCGTGACCCAAGAACGTGCTCCCAGACAAGCCGTGAACACGTTCTAGAATGAACTCATGAAAATTCTTATCAGCAACGACGACGGTTATCAGGCAACAGGCCTTGTGGCTCTGTATGAAGCCCTGAAAGACATTGCCGACGTCGAGGTGGTCGCGCCAGAGGTCAACAACAGTGCCAAGTCGAATGCCTTGACCCTGCATTCGCCCATGTATGTGCAGACGGCTGCCAACGGCTTTCGTTATGTCAACGGCACGCCGGCGGATTGTGTGCATATCGCCATGACCGGTTTGCTCGGTTACCGGCCAGATCTGGTGGTTTCGGGCATCAACAATGGCGCCAACATGGGTGACGACACCATTTATTCGGGCACTGTGGGTGCGGCGATGGAAGGTTATCTTTTTGGCATCCCGGCCATTGCTTTTTCGCAGACTGAAAAAGGCTGGGGCTTTATCGACGCAGCCGCCAGAAGGGCGCGTGAGATGGTGCTGGGACTCATGCCTTCGCTTGAAATCATCTCGGATGGTGCGGCGCCAACGAAGGCACCCTGGCTTTTGAATGTCAACATCCCGAATCTGCCGGATGAACAGATTCTGGGCCTCAAGGTGGTGCGTCTGGGCCGGCGGCACGCGGCTGAACGTGTGATTACCCAGACCAGCCCGCGTGGTGAAACCATGTACTGGATAGGTGGCTCCGGCCCGGCCAAGGATGAAGGTGAAGGCACGGACTTTCATGCCACCAAACACGGTTTTGTGACCGTGACGCCGCTTCAGGTTGATTTGACCGATCACGAGCGCCTGGCGTATTGGGCACAAACCCTGGCTTCCAGTCCGGCGGAAAGCGCCACACCCGGCCCGGACACGGCAGCAGCAGGCGCATGAAGCCAGTCGGCAAACCACCAGGCAGCGCCCAGCCGCCCAAAAACGGCGATGCGGCGGCCAGCCGGCCTGGTTTTCCGCTGCGCATGAACCCTGATGCCGGTATGCCTTCGGCTGTCAAAAAGCTGGTGACCGCTGCCCGTGATGCGGGTGCGGCAAGCACTCTTTACCCTCAATACCCGGCAAAACGTGTTGCAAGCGGCCAGCCGCCTCTGGTCATCAACAAACTGAGCGACCCGACAAAACACACGGTGCGTCAACCCGCGCCCCTGGGCCTGGGCATGGCTTCGCAGGCCAATCGTGCGCGCATGTTGCAAAAACTTGCTGCACAGGGGGTGTCTGACAGCCATGTGCTGGCGGCCATGGGCCTGATCGAGCGGCACCGGTTTGTTGATACCGCACTGGCCAACCAGGCTTACGAAGACACCAGCCTGCCTATCGGACTTGGCCAGACCATATCCAAACCCAATGTCGTGGCGCGCATGCTGGAGTTGTTGCGCGCTGGTGCAGCGGGCAAACTCGGCCGCGTGCTTGAAATTGGCACCGGCTGTGGTTACCAGGCGGCCGTGCTGGGCCAACTGGCCACCGAGGTTTACAGCATGGAGCGCCTGCGCAGCCTGCACGACAAGGCACGTGAAAACCTGCGACCCATGCGTTTGCCGAATGTGCATCTGCTGTTTGGTGACGGCATGGCCGGTTACGCCAAAGGCGCACCCTATGCCGCCATCATTGCAGCAGCTGGCGGCGAAGCCATTCCTGCTGCCTGGATAGATCAACTGGCGATGGGTGGCCGCCTGGTTGCGCCGCTGCAGGCCGCAGGCGGCGCGCAGGCTTTGGTGGTGATCGACAAAACCGCACAGGGCGTACACCAGACCGTGCTGGAGGCTGTGCATTTTGTGCCTTTAAAATCGGGAACAAGCTGAGGATGTGGCAAGACCCAGGCTCCCCGGTTTGTCCTCCCCACATCCTAACGATCCTCAGGGGTCATATCCGGTGCCGCCCTGGCACCGGACCGAAGACGAAAGAAGCAATGAATCAAACGACTGGGTGCCCCATGGCTCAAACCCTCATCACCTTACCCGGGCGCAAGGCTTTGACACGGACCGCAGGCCGTCTTGGCCTGGCCGCTATTCTGGCTGCAGGCATTGTGCTGGCCGGTTGCAGCTCACGCTCACTGAACCAGGCACCGGTGGAAGACCGCGGTACCGGCACATCACGCAGCGTACCGCTTGCCACCGATACGGCGGTGATAAAACCGCTGCCCGGTGCCGAAAACGCCGGCAAACCCGGTTACTACTCCGTCAAGCCTGGCGATACCCTGATCAGGATTGGTCTTGAAAATGGCCAGAACTGGCGCGACATCGCTCGCTGGAATGCGCTTGAAAACCCCAACATCATCGAAATTGGCCAGGTGCTGCGTGTAGTGCCACCAGGAGTCGACAACCCATCGGTGGTGGCCAGGCCGGTACTGCCTGCCACGGTGGTGGCCGGAACAACAGCCGTAGCGCCCGCTCAGGCGGCCAGCGGCGCTCGCCCTCCAGTGGCTGCTCCTGCCGCCTCGGCCGGTGAAGACAACATCGCCTTGATTTGGCCTGCGCAGGGTGGCGTGATTGTCGGTTTTGACGAAACCAAAAACAAGGGTATTGATATTTCCGGCAAAGCCGGTGACAGTGTAATAGCCTCGGGTGATGGGCATGTGGTGTATGCCGGTGCCGGGCTGCGCGGTTATGGCAACCTGCTCATTATCAAACACAACAATACCTTTATGACGGCTTACGCCCACAACCAGACCCTGCTGGTCAAGGAAGAGCAGTCGGTCAAAAAAGGCCAGAAAATTGCCGAAATGGGCAGCAGCGATGCTGACCGCGTGAAGCTGCATTTTGAACTCCGCCGCCAGGGCAAACCGGTTGACCCGGCCAGATATTTGCCTGCCAAATAATTTTCCGTCCGGGTTTCGCAGCTTTGGCTGGAACCTGACTGTTATCAGCAAACGCGCATCATCATGAAACGACAAAACAGCCTGTTTGATGACCCCGAGCCTGCGGATCAGGCCACTTCCTCATCTACCGTTCTGGTGATTTCAGGCCAGCGGCTGGCACCCGAGCAAAAGCTGTTCAATCAGTTGCTGGCAAAAATTGAAAAAAACAAGGAGGCGCTGACAGTTCTGATGCAGCTGCTGCATGAGCACCGGGTGCAGTTTGCCAAATGCACTGCGCCGCTGGAGCAGCAGCAAGTGGCTCTGAGAAGGCAGATGATCCTGTTTCTCGACCAGCGTCTGCAAAACAAAAAAGGTCTGTCCAAAGGTGTTCGCGCCTATATGGCCGACTTTTTGTGCGGCCAGGCTGCCAGCCTGATGCAAGCTGAAGATGGCGCTGACATGAAGGAAATTTATGATCGCCATGCGCCCCCTGATGGCCCTGACGGTGGTGCCGACGTAGCAGCTGCCATGCAAGACATGATGTCCGACGTTTTTGGCCTGGACATGGACGATGACGAAACGCTTGATTCACCCGAGCAGGTCATGGCCGCAGCGATGCGCAAGATGCAGGAGCAGCACGAGCAGCGTGCCAGTGCTGAAGCTGCCAGAAAAGCCAAGCGCAAAAAAACACCCAAACAGCTGCAGGCCGAGCGTGAATCAATCGATGCCGACAAGGTCTTGCGAGACATCTATCGCAAACTCGCCAGTGCGCTGCACCCGGACAGGGAGCCCGACGAACAGGAGCGCCAGCGCAAAACCGCGCTGATGGTCGAGGTCAATATCGCCAACGAGAAAAAAGACCTGCTGGCCTTGCTTCAGTTGCAACTCAAGGTCGAGCAGATCGACCCTGAGACCGTATCGGCGATGGCTGAAGACAAACTTCGTCATTTCAACCGTGTGCTCAAGGAGCAGGCGAAAAGCCTGGAAACCGAACTGAGGCAGGCCGAATTCATGTTCCGTTCCGAGTTTGACCTGTCATATGGCGTGATCAACCCCCGTGCACTCGAAATTTCAATCAGGCAAACTGTGCGTGGAATGGAGCAGGCCATTCGCGATATGAAAGATGACCTGGCCCAAATCCAGGATGACAAGGGCCTGAAAGCCTGGGTCAAGTCCCTGCGCAGCATGGATGACGATTTTGACGAGCTGGACATGATGGAGCTTGCCGCGATGAGCGCGGTGTTCTCAAAAGGCCGATAAAACCGGGTTTGTTCAGCTGATGGCCGAAATGCTGGCGCAGCCTGAGACAATTCGGGCATGTCAGACGAAAACATACACCCCACATCCCTTGCATCCACCGCGCCTGCCGAACCGGCTGTGGCGGAGGCTGTCAGCCCCGTCAAACAATATCTGCCTGACCTGCTGACGATTGAATCACTCGATATCGAAGCCCAGGGCATTGCCCACAGGGCCGATGGCAAGGTTGTTTTTATCGAAGGTGGCTTGCCATTCGAGCTGGTGACGGCCAGTGTTTACCGTAAAAAAAGCAGTTTTGAAAAAGCCACACTGATGGCGATTCACCGGGAATCATCACAGCGTGTACGGCCCGGCTGCCCGCACTTTGGCATGCATACAGGTGCCTGCGGTGGTTGCAAGATGCAGCATCTGCATGTGTCAGCCCAGGTTGCCGTCAAACAGCGGGTGCTTGAAGACAATCTGCAGCACATTGGCAAACTCAGGGCCGACAACCTGCTCAGGCCGATTGAAGGTCCGGCCTGGGGCTATCGCTACCGGGCCCGTCTGTCGGTGCGTTATGTGCGCAAAAAGGGCACGGTGCTGGTTGGTTTTCATGAGCGCAAAAGTGCTTATGTAGCCGACATGAAAGTTTGCCCGGTGCTGCCGCCCCATGTCAGCGACATGCTGCTGCCGCTGCGCGCGCTGATTGCCAGCATGGACGCGAAGGAAACCATTCCACAGATCGAGCTGGCCTGCGGTGATGCCGTCACTGCCATGGTGCTGCGGCATATGGAGGCGCTGAGCAAGGCTGACCTGGCCCGTCTGCGCGCCTTTGCTGCCCTTCACAAGGGCTTGCAGTGGTGGCTGCAGCCCGGCGGGCTGGACACCGTCAAGCTGCTTGAACCTGAGCTGGGTTCAGAACCGGCGCAGGAGCTGAACTACGGTTTGCCCGAGTTTGGTGTGCTCATGCCCTTCAAACCGACTGACTTCACCCAGGTCAACCCGCACATCAACCAGGTGCTGGTATCACGTGCCTTGCGTTTGCTGGATGTCAAGCCACATGAGCGGGTGATTGACTGGTTTTGTGGTCTGGGCAACTTCACCTTGCCGCTGGCAACCCAGGCGCGTGAAGTGCTGGGCATTGAGGGCAGCGAGGTGCTGGTCGAGCGCTCACGCCAGAATTTCAAACGAAACAAGGCTGCCGTGGCCACGCGGCGTGCATTGGTGGCCACCACTTTTGTAGCGCGAAACCTGTTTGAAATGACACCGGCGCTGCTCATCAAGGACGGCATGGCCGACAAGTGGCTGGTTGATCCACCGCGTGAAGGTGCTTTTGAGTTGTTCAAGTCGCTGGCCGCACTGCATCAGCAAATCGTGACCGGTGTGCCATGTGACGACGGCATTCACCAGCAAAGCCTGGTGCTGGGCGACTGGGCACCACCACAGCGCATTGTTTACGTCAGCTGCAACCCCGCCACATTGGCGCGCGATGCAGGCGTGCTGGTGGAAAGTGGTGCCTACCGCTGCACGGCAGCGGGGGTGGTGAACATGTTTCCGCACACGGCGCATGTGGAGTCGATTGCCGTGTTTGAGCGGGTGTGAACACGTTCTGACAGCGTTCCAGGAAACGCAGACATGAAAAAGGGCCTCGCGGCCCTTTTTACTTGCTTGTCAAATTCCGGATCAATCCGGAAGACTGCATCAGTCGCGTTCGCCACCAAAAATACCCAGCAGCGAAAGCAGGGCCTGGAACACGTTGAAGATGTCCAGATACAAAGCCAGGGTGGCGCTGATGTAGTTGGTTTCACCACCGTCAAGAATCTGCTTCAGGTCATACAGCATGTAGGCGCTGAAAATCGCGATCACAGCGACCGAAATCGCCATCATGCCGGCGCTGGAGCCAACAAAGATGTTGATGATGCTGCCAACCATGACCACCACGGCACCAACAAACAGCCATTTGCCCATGCCGGAAATGTCACGTTTGATGACACTGGCCAACGAAGCCATCACAAAAAACACACCAGCGGTGCCGCCCATGGCTGTCATGATCAGTTCGGAGCCGTTTTTAAAGCCCAGGATCATGCCAATCATGCGCGAGAGCATCAGGCCCATGAAGAAGGTGAAGGCCAGCAGCACAGGCACGCCTGCAGCCGAGTTTTTGGTTTTTTCGATCGCAAACATGAAGCCGAAGGCACCGACGAAAAACACAATCATGCCGATTCCGCCACTCAGGGCTGCGGTGATGCCGGTTG
>JAZKIK010000022.1:32158-33154 GCA_040384925.1 Pseudomonadota bacterium
CCATGCACCAAGCACGGTTGGCAGCATGCTCAGGGCGAGCAGCCAGTAGGTGTTGCGCAGCACTTTATTGCGCTGCGCGGCGGGTGAGGCAACGCCATAGTCAAGGGTTTGAACGTTTTCATTCATGAGTGTCATCTCCAGGGAGCCAGCAAATGCAGGCCACTTCATTTTAGGGGCGGCATTGGCCTTTTCAAGAGATTAACCCTGCGCAATACCTGCTTTTTTGTAAGAGTTGCATAAGCAAAGACCGCCGTAGTGCCAGGATGCATTGGGCCAAAACTTGCGTATGCTCAGGGCTTTCCCTTAACCCGCTATTTACACTGCCAAAATCATGAAATCAAAAGCCGTACTTGAATCTGTTGACATCAAAACCATTGCTGCCGCTGCCGAGGCAGAAGCACTGAAAAACAACTGGGCCGTGACGATTGCCATCGTTGATGACGGTGGCCATCTGCTGCATCTGCAGCGCCTGGACGGCGCGCCACCAGTTTCGTCACATATTGCGCCTTCCAAGGCCAATACAGCCGCCATGGGCCGCCGCGAAAGCAAGGTTTACGAAGATGTCATCAACGGTGGCCGTACCTCGTTTTTGAGCGCGCCTTACATCCACGGCATGCTTGAAGGTGGTGTTCCCATCGTCAAGGATGGTCAATGCATTGGTGCGGTGGGCGTCAGTGGTGTGAAGTCAAATGAAGATGCGCAGGTTGCCCGCGCAGGTATTGCCGCCATCGGGCTGTAAATATCTTGTTCCATTTGCAGATCAATGCACGGTTGATATGGAAATGGAGTTGGAGCGTGCTTGCGATCTATCTTGGGTCGCGCATCCCGCCAAGTTGGTGAAAGGCGCTTTTCAGGGACTCATGAGCATGGCGCAAAACCCCATGATGTCCGGCACGGCGCGATTTAAAACACCACGAAATCCGCCTCCGTCAGGTCCGCAGTGTGTGTGCCCACAAGGATCACAATATTGCCGCCGCCCAGATCAAGCACTGCATT
>JAZKIK010000023.1:0-3675 GCA_040384925.1 Pseudomonadota bacterium
GCCACTGGCAACGGCCTGAACAACATCATCTGGGCAAGTGCCGGCGACAACATTCTGGACGGTGCAGGCGGTACAGACACCGCCGGCTTCGCCTTCAGCAGCGCAGCCGTGTTTGCCAGCCTGACCACACGCACTGCGACTGGCGGTTCAGGCAATGACGCCATCAACAATTTTGAAAACATCACCGGTTCCAACTACGCCGATGGCCTGACTGGCAACACGCTGGCCAATATGCTTGATGGCGCGGGCGGTGCGGACACCATCAACGGTGGTGCAGGCGCTGACACCATGACGGGTGGCAGCGGATCCGACCTGTTTTATGTTGACAACACGGGTGATGTGGCCGTTGAAGCCGGCTTCGATGCCCTGAGCGGGACGGACACGGTGTACGCCAGCGTCAGTTTCAGCCTGGGCGCCAACATTGAAAACCTGCGCATCATCACGGCGGCCAGCGTCAATGCCACGGGCAACGAGCTGAACAACATCCTGATGGCAGGCGCAGGCGACAACACCCTCAATGGCGGCGATGGTGTGGACACGGCAAGCTATGCCTACACATCGGGCGGCGTCAACGTGAGCCTGGCCTTCACTGCTGCACAGGCCACAGGCAAGTCGGGCACTGACACCCTGATCAGCATCGAAAACCTTACCGGCTCCAACTACAACGACACCCTGGAGGGCAGTACTGGCGACAACCTTATCGAAGGTGGAACCGGCATTGACACCGTCAGCTACTCGGCAGCCGCAGCCGGCGTCACCGCCAGCCTGAGCAGCAAAACCGCCAGCGGCGGGGCCGGCAATGACACCTTGCGGCGCATTGAAAACCTTGACGGCTCCGCTTATGCCGACCTGCTGACTGGCAGCACTGCGGCCAACCAGCTTGCAGGCGGCGCAGGTGACGACAATCTGAACGGATCCAGTGGCAATGACAGCCTGGACGGTGGTGATGGCAATGACCTGCTTCTGGGCGGCATGGGCGTGGATCAACTCACAGGCGGTGCGGGTGCAGACAGCTTTGACTTCAACAAGCTGGCTGAAATGGGAATCGACAGCGGCAACCGCGATGTCATTACCGACTTCAATGCTGCAGAAGGCGACCGCATTGACCTGAGCACACTGGATGCAAACACCACACTCGGGGGTTACCAGGCGTTCAGCTACATAGGCTCAGCCAGTTTTAGCGCCGCCGGGCAGTTGCGTTATGACTCAGTTGCAGGTGTGTTGTACGGCAGCACAGACGCTGACCTGACGGCTGAGTTTGCAATTCAGCTTGTGGGAGCGCCTGAATTGAGCGCTGCAGCAATTATTCTTTAAGGCACAAGGCTGCCGACCAGGACCAAAGCAGCGGACAGTCACCAAAGCCCAAAATCACAGAACTCAGTTCAACCAGGCGGGTTTGGCAACAACGGCGTGCATGAGCAAGTGCGCTGTTAAGACTGTTCAACCATCGCAAATGACAGCGCTATCATCAGCCTGTTTAAAACCTTTGCTGCCTGCTTTTTATTGACGCGACAAACACACCATGACAAGCTCTTCATCATCCAACTCACCCATATCCAGCGACAGCATTGCCTGGGTTCGGGTCAGTTCCTGTTACCTGCCGCTGGCCCATCCGATTTCTGATGCCAAGGTTTTGACGGGTCGTCAGAAGCCGATGACTGAGATTGCGATGCTGTTTGCCGAAATACATACAAAGGATGGGCATCAGGGTCTGGGCTTCAGTTATTCCAAACGGGCGGGCGGGCCGGGGCAGTTTGCGCATGCCAGGGAGATTGCACCGGCATTGATTGGTGAGGACCCCAGCGATATTTCGCGCTTGTGGACCAAGTTGTCGTGGGCGGGTGCATCGGTGGGCCGCAGTGGCATGGCGGTGCAGGCGATGGGGGCGTTTGACGTGGCGCTTTATGACCTGAAGGCCAGGCGGGCAGGATTGTCGCTGTCGAAACTGCTGGGCTCGCAGCGTGATTCAGTTCGTTGTTACAACACCTCGGGCGGTTTTTTGCATACACCGCTGGACCAGTTGCTGGTCAACGCGGCGGCTTCGCGTGAGCGTGGCATTGGCGGCATCAAACTGAAGGTGGGCCAGCCGGACAGGGCGCTTGACGTGCGGCGCGTCGAGGCGGTGCGCAAACACCTGGGTGAAGACATGCCGCTGATGGTCGATGCCAACCAGCAGTGGGACAGGCCAACGGCGCAGCGCATGTGCCGCATATTTGAGCAGTTCAATCTGGTGTGGATTGAAGAGCCGCTTGACGCCTATGACAGTGAAGGCCACGCTGCCCTGGCGGCGCAATTTGACACGCCGATTGCCACAGGCGAGATGCTGACCAGTTTTGCCGAACATGCCGAGCTGATACGCCACCGCTCAGCCGACTTCCTGATGCCTGACGCGCCGCGTGTGGGCGGCATCACGCCTTTTCTGAAAATTGCAGCCATGGCCGAGCAGGCGGGGGTGATGCTGGCACCACACTTTGCCATGGAGTTGCATGTTCACCTGGGTGCGGTTTACCCGACCGAGCCCTGGGTTGAACACTTTGACTGGCTGGAGCCGCTGTTCAATGAACGCCTGGAGATCAAGGATGGCCGGATGCTGGTGCCTACCCGCCCTGGCCTGGGTTTGAGCCTGAGCGACCAGGCGGCGCTGTGGACGCGGGAATCGGCCGAGACGGGTGTTCGGCCCTGACAGTCGGCTACTGAGCTTCATCGCCACCATCATTCAGAAAACAAGGCTGGCGATTCATCGTTGATGGCAAATTTGGTGAATATTTACCCGTTTGTTTTCAACTTTTTGGACTGAATCCAGGCAAGTTTTCTTGCGTTTTGCCTTTGTATATCCAAGGGTATTGACTTTGTTGGCAACACAAGACTGCACAGAGCCAACGCAGTAGCGCGCAGAGCGGGTAGCCGAAAAATTTTAATCAGATCGAGACCTTGTGCAATTTCAGCGGGCACAATCAGCTATACCTTTAATAGCAAAAAACTTGCTGCGGTTTCAGCACCGTAGCGGCGCAAGCCGCACCGCCCGCACCGCCACGGGGAATCTGCCGCCCATAGTCATGCACAAATGCATCCTGCCATGCACCGCTGCGGCGCTACGCCATCTGTCGTATTTTGTAACAAGTGTGAGCTCTCTAGACTTCAGTCATTCACACAGAGCCTGAGCCCCCGTTAATCGCGGCGGCGCTCATTTCCGGCCGGGCTTTTTGCCCGCGGATTCAAAGCCACTTTTGTGGGGCCTCCAGGACATCGGCAATGTATTGCCGGGAGCCCGCAGTTCGGCACTGACTTTTTTGAGTTCAAGCAATCCCTGGATCAGGAAAGTCATTTTTTTGTTAAGCATTTTTGACCTGCCTGGAGGCCACGCATGAACATGAATCGACGAAGCACCCTGAAACTCACGCTGGCGGGCAGTGCTGTGGCGCTGGCCGGGGCCTGGCCTGCGCGCCGGGCAAGGGCGGCGGCCAACCCCATCAAGATTGGCATTCTGCATTCGCTGACGGGCACCATGGCCATTTCGGAAACAGCGCTGAAAAACACCGCGCTGATGACGATTGAAGAGATCAATACCCGTGGCGGTGTGCTGGGCCGCCAGTTGGAGCCAGTGGTGGCTGACCCGGCCTCCAACTGGCCGCTGTTTGCCGACACGGCCAAGGGCCTGTTGACGCTGGACCGGGT
>JAZKIK010000024.1:0-13781 GCA_040384925.1 Pseudomonadota bacterium
GTGGCTGAAGTGGTGCGCGCTGGCCGCATCTTCAAGTTCTTTTCCGGCGAGGCACTGCGCATTCCGGGTGAAACCATGGCCTCCGTCAGGCCAGGTGTACAGGTCGATGTGACACGTGAACCGGTTGGTGTGGTGGGTTTGATCACGCCCTGGAATTTTCCGTTTGCCATCCCGGCCTGGAAGATCGCACCCGCGCTGGCTTATGGCAACACTGTTGTGTTCAAACCCGCTGAACTGGTTCCGGCCTGTGGCTGGGCGCTGGCAGAAATCATCAGCCGCTCCACATTGCCTGCGGGTGTGTTCAACCTGGTCATGGGCAGTGGCCGTGAAGTGGGGCAAACGCTGGTCGACAGCCCGCAGGTCAATGCGCTGAGTTTTACCGGCTCGATCGCCACCGGGGAGCGCATTCTGCAAACCGCCGCCACACGCCGCGCCAAGGTGCAGCTTGAAATGGGCGGCAACAATCCACTGGTGGTGCTGGCCGATGCAGATCTGGACCAGGCGGTTGATTGCGCCTTGCAGGGCTCGTATTTTTCGACCGGTCAGCGCTGTACTGCCTCCAGCCGCCTGATTGTGGAGGCGCAAGTCCATGACGCCTTTGTGCAGCGCTTGCGCAATCGCCTTGCCGCGCTCAAGGTCGGGCACGCGATGGAGCGCGGCAGCGACATCGGCCCGGTGGCTGACCGCAGTCAGCTTGAGCAGAACCAGGCTTACATGGACATCGCCCGCAGCGAAGGTGCAGAGCATGTCTGGGGCGGCGAGTTGCTGGAGCGCCCAACACCTGGCCACTACATGAGTCCGGCGCTGTTTCTGGCCAAACCCGGACACCGCGTTGCACGCGAAGAGGTGTTCGGCCCCATCGCCTGTGTATTGCAGGCCGACAGCTATGAACATGCGCTGGCCCTGACCAACGACACACCGTTTGGCCTGTGCGCCGGCATTTGCACCACCTCACTCAAACACGCCATGCATTTCAGGCGCCATGCAGAAGTTGGCATGACCATGGTGAACCTGCCCACTGCAGGCGTTGACTTCCACGTACCATTTGGCGGACGCAAGGGATCAAGTTACGGCCCACGCGAACAGGGCCGCCACGCTGCAGAGTTTTATACCACCGTCAAGACCGGCTACATGCTGGCCTGAGTGACTGCTTCCACTGTTCCGCTACCTCCATAACCAAAAGCTGCTTTGCCCATTTCAACCAAGGAGACAACATGAAACTGAACCGCCGTACCCTCGCTGCCGCACTTGCCTGCGCGCCTCTTGCCAACCTGCTTTCAAGCCCGGCATGGGCACAAAAGCCCATCGTGCTGGGTTTCAGCCAGGTGGGTGCCGAAAGCGAATGGCGTACCGCCAACACCGAGTCGATCAAGTCGTCTGCCAAGGAGGCCGGCATAGACCTCAAGTTTTCCGACGCACAGCAAAAGCAGGAAAACCAGATCAAGGCCATACGCGCCTTCATCGCACAAAAAGTGGATGTGATTGCCTTCTCCCCTGTGGTGGAGTCGGGCTGGGAAACCGTGCTGCGTGAAGCCAAGGCCGCCAAGATCCCGGTGGTTCTGACCGACCGTTCGGTAAATGTGAAGGACGACTCCCTTTATGTGTCCTTCATGGGCTCTGATTTTGTCGAGGAAGGCCGCAAGGCGGGCCGCTGGCTGGTCGAAAAGACAAAAGGCACGACCGGCACAGTCAACATCGTTGAGCTGCAGGGCACAGTGGGATCGGCCCCAGCAATTGACCGCAAAAAGGGTTTTGAGGAAATCATCAAGGCCGATCCCAAGTTCAAGATCATCCGTTCACAAACCGGCGACTTCACCCGCGCCAAGGGCAAGGAAGTGATGGAAGCCTTCCTCAAGGCCGAGGGTAAAAAGATCAATGTGCTTTACGCACACAACGACGACATGGCCATTGGCGCCATCCAGGCTATCGAAGAAGCAGGCCTGAAACCTGCCAAAGACATCACCATCATCTCGATTGATGCCGTCAAGGGTGCTTTTGAAGCCATGATCGCCGGAAAACTCAATGTCTCGGTGGAATGCAGCCCGCTGCTGGGCCCACAGCTGATGGCCGCCGTGAAAGACATCAAGGCCGGCAAACCCGTGCAAAAGCGCATCGTGACCGAGGAGGGGATTTTCCCTATGGAAATAGCTGCCAAGGAATTCCCAAAACGCAAATACTGATTCAAACTGATCATCTTTTCAACAGCACACCGAAACAGAGGCGGTTCTCACGCCCTCAAAGGAGACATTTTCATGAAACGTACATTCGTCAAAACCCTTCTGGCAAGTCTTGCCCTTGCCTCCATCGGCATCGCCCCGCTGGCCCAGGCACAGGACAAGGGCAGCATTGGCATCTCGATGCCCACCAAGTCCTCGGCCCGCTGGATCGCCGATGGCGACAACATGGTCAAGGTGCTGAAAGAGCGCGGTTACAAAACCGATCTGCAATACGCCGACGACGACATCCCGAACCAGCTTGCGCAGATCGAGAACATGATCACCAAGGGTGTGAAGGTGCTTGTGATTGCCTCCATTGATGGCACCACGCTGTCAAAAGCGCTGCAGAGCGCCGCCGACAAAGGCGTGAAGGTCATCGCCTATGACCGGCTGATCAAGGGTTCAAAAAATGTGGACTACTACGCGACCTTCGACAACTTCCAGGTCGGTGTCCTGCAGGCCAGCTCGATTGTTGACAAGCTCGGCCTCAAGCAGGGCAAAGGCCCGTTCAATATCGAGCTGTTTGGCGGTTCCCCCGACGACAACAACGCCTTTTTCTTCTACGACGGGGCGATGAGCGTACTCAAACCCTATATCGACAGCGGCAAGCTGGTGGTGCGCAGCAAACAGATGGGCATGGACAAGGTTGGCACCTTGCGCTGGGACGGCGCGGTGGCGCAAGCCCGCATGGACAACCTGCTGTCTGCCTTTTACGGCAAGGACAAGGTGCATGCCGTGCTGTCGCCTTATGACGGCCTGTCCATTGGCATCCTTTCATCGCTCAAGGGCGTAGGTTACTGCACGGCGCAGCAGCCCTGCCCTGTGGTGAGCGGTCAGGACGCTGAAGTGCCCTCGGTCAAGTCCATCCTGCGCGGCGAGCAGTATTCAACCGTTTTCAAGGACACACGCGAGCTGGCCAAGGTCACGGCCAACATGGTGGACGCCACGCTCTCGGGCAAACAACCTGAAATCAATGACACCAAGACCTATAACAACGGTGTGAAGGTGGTGCCGTCCTACCTGCTCAAACCAGTCGCGGTGGACGCCTCCAACTGGAACAAGGTGTTGATTGGCAGCGGTTATTACAAGGAATCGCAGGTCAAGTAAGCCACCTGTTTTTTGGAACCGGCCCGGCGCTGCAAACGCCCGGGCCTTTTCCAGTCCTGAGTTTGAATCTGCTTTGCACATAGGAACAGTCCTTGGAAACAATCCTGGAGATGCGCGACATCCGCAAGACCTTCCCCGGCGTGGTCGCGCTCAACAAAGTCAACCTGCAGGTACGCGCTGGTGAAATCCACGCCATCGTCGGGGAAAACGGTGCCGGCAAATCAACCCTGATGAAGGTGCTGTCCGGCGTGTACCCGCATGGCTCCTACAGTGGCGACATCGTCTATCAGGGGCAGGAGCGGCGTTTTCTGGGCATTCACGACAGCGAACAACTGGGCGTCATCATCATTCACCAGGAACTGGCGCTGGTGCCACTGCTGTCGATTGCAGAAAACATCTTTCTTGGCAATGAAACGGCAAGCCGTGGTGTCATCGACTGGATGGCTGCGCACAGCAAAACCCAGGCCCTGCTCAAAAAAGTCGGCCTCAAGGAATCGCCCACCACACTGATCACCCACATGGGTGTGGGCAAACAGCAACTGGTGGAAATTGCCAAGGCCCTGTCCAAGGAGGTCAAGCTGCTGATTCTGGACGAGCCGACCGCCAGCCTCAATGAAAACGACAGCCAGGCGCTGCTGGATTTGCTGCTCGAGCTCAAAGGCCAGGGCATCACCTGCATCCTGATTTCGCACAAACTCAATGAAATTTCCCGCGTTGCCGATTCGATCACCATCCTGCGTGACGGCTCCACAGTAGAGACACTCGATTGCCACGCTGAAGCGATCAGCGAAGACCGTGTGATACGCGCCATGGTGGGCCGCGAGATGGCTGATCGTTACCCCAGACGTGAGCCGCAGATTGGCGAAACCGTATTTGAAGTGCACGACTGGAGCGTTTACCACCCGCAACACACCGACAGGCAGGTCATCAAAGGCGTCAACCTGAAGGTGCGCCGTGGTGAGATTGTCGGCATTGCCGGTTTGATGGGTTCTGGCCGCACCGAACTGGCCATGAGTGTTTTTGGCCGCTCATGGGGGCGGCGCATCAGCGGCCAGGTGCTGCTGAACGGCCAGCCCATTGACGTGAGCACGGTAGAAAAAGCTGTCAGCCACGGCCTGGCCTATGTTACGGAAGATCGCAAGGGCAATGGCCTGGTGCTCAATGAAGACATCCAGTTCAATGTCTCACTCGCCAACCTCGAAGGCGTTTCAAAGGCAGCGGTGATAGACGCGGGCCGCGAATACCAGCTGGCGCAGTCTTACCGGGAGAAACTGCGCATACGCTGCTCGGGTGTAGGCCAGAAAACCCTCAATCTTTCAGGAGGCAACCAGCAGAAAGTCGTGCTGGCCAAATGGCTTTTCACCAGCCCCGAGCTTCTGATTCTGGATGAACCGACACGCGGCATTGACGTCGGCGCCAAGTACGAAATCTACACCCTCATCGCCCAGCTGGCAGCCGAAGGCAAATGTGTGATTGTCATTTCCTCGGAGATGCCCGAGCTGCTGGGCATGTCGGACCGCATCTATGTGATGAACGAAGGCCGTTTTGTCGCCGAAATGCCCACCTCCGAGGCTTCGCAGGAAAAGATCATGCGCGCGATCATGAAAGCAAATTGATATGAAAACAATAGAAAACCCCTCCCCTGCGGCGGTGACCGAGCTGGCTTCAAGCAGTGGCAAGTCACCCCTCGACTACCTGAAGCACAACTTCCGCGAGTACGGCATGCTGATCACACTGGTGGCGATCATGGCCTTTTTTCAGGTCATGACCGAGGGCACGCTGATGCAGCCACTCAACCTGACCAATCTGGTGCTGCAAAACAGCTACATCATCATCATGGCGCTGGGCATGCTGCTGGTCATTGTGGCGGGCCACATTGACCTGTCGGTGGGTTCGGTCTGTGGTTTTATTGGTGCGCTGGCGGCGGTGCTGATGGTTAATTACGACTGGCATTTTGTACCTGCCTCAATGGTTTGCCTGCTGGTGGGCGGGATCATTGGTGCGGCGCAGGGCTATTTTGTAGCCTTTTTTCGTATTCCATCCTTTATCGTCACACTTGCAGGCATGCTGGTGTTCAAGGGCCTGGCGCTGGCCCTGCTGCAGGGGCAGTCAGTCGGGCCCTTCCCCGAATCGTTCCAGAAGCTGAGTTCGGGTTTCATGCCAGAACTGCTAGGTGCCGAGGGTCTGCGCCTGACATCGCTCCTGCTGGGCGTGGCCGTGGCGACCCTGCTGGCGGTGGCGGGCCTGCGCACACGCGCCAACCAGCTCAAACACGGCATTCAGGCCGAACCTGCAGCCTTGTTTTTTGCCAAAACGGCGCTGTTTGCTGCGCTGCTGGTCTATTTCAGCTACCTGCTGGCCTCGTACAAGGGCCTGCCCAATGTGCTGATCGTGATGGCACTGCTGATTTTTCTGTTTGATTTTGTCACCAGCCGCACCACCATAGGCCGACGTGTCTACGCCCTGGGTGGCAACGAGAAGGCGGCCAAACTCTCGGGCATCAAGACCGAGCGCCTGTCCTTCTACACCTTTGTCAACATGGGTGTGCTGGCAGCGCTGGCGGGCCTGGTGTTTGCAGCACGCCTGAACACCGCCACACCCAAGGCGGGCCTTGGTTTTGAGCTGGACGTGATTGCAGCCTGTTTCATAGGCGGGGCTTCGGCCTCGGGCGGTGTGGGCAAGGTCATGGGTGCGGTCATAGGCGCGTTTGTGATGGGTGTGATGAACAACGGCATGTCCATCCTGGGCGTCGGCATTGATTACCAGCAGGTGATCAAGGGTGTGGTGCTGCTGGCAGCAGTGTTTGTTGATGTTTATAACAAAAACAAGGCATGAGCCGCCCGGCCGCTCCGAGGGCGAATACCGCAGCGCATGGCGCGGAGGTTATTCCATGAATCCCACCACCATCCCGCCTGTGCTTGAACTCACAGGCATCCATAAACAGTTTGCCGGCATCCCTGTGCTGCGTGACGTGCAGCTTCGCCTCTACCCCGGTGAGATTCATGCGCTCATGGGCCAGAATGGCGCTGGCAAATCCACCCTGATCAAGGTGCTGACCGGCGTGCTTGAGGCCAGCGGCGGGCAGATGATGCTGGCCGGCAAGGCCGTCTGGCCTGACTCGCCACTGGCCGCCCAGGCCCTGGGCATCAGCACCGTATACCAGGAGGTGAATCTTTGCCCCAATCTGTCGGTGGCAGAAAACATCTTTGCAGGACGTTATCCGCGTTGCGGCTTCGCGCAAGGCTGGCGCATCGACTGGGCAGTGGTAAACCACCGCGCCCGTGAATTGCTGGCCCGCATTGGCCTGGACATAGACGTTGAACGCCTGCTGGCCAGTTACCCGGTGGCCGTGCAGCAACTGGTGGCCATAGCCCGAGCCATCAGCATCGAGTCAAAAGTGCTGATCCTCGACGAACCCACGTCCAGCCTGGATGACGACGAGGTACAAAAACTCTTTGAAGTGCTTCGCCGCCTGCGCAGCGAGGGCATGGCGATTGTTTTTGTGAGCCATTTTCTGAATCAGGTTTATGCAGTGTCAGACCGCATCACCGTGTTGCGCAACGGCAGCTGGGTCGGTGAATGGCTGGCCAGCGAGCTGGGGCCACAAGCCCTGATCGCCGCCATGCTGGGCCGGGAGCTGGCTGCGCAGTCAACAAACGCGGCGCAGAGTCCCCTGTTCGATGAAGCAGTACCAGCCCTGCTGCAAACCGAAGGTCTGGGCCAGACGGGCCAGTTACAGCCCATCGATCTGCGTGTGCGCTCAGGTGAGGTGCTGGGCCTGGCCGGGCTGCTGGGCGCTGGCCGAACCGAGCTGGCACGGCTGCTGTTTGGCCTGGAAGCGCCTGATCGTGGTGTGCTCAAAATTGATGGCCGGACCGTGGCCTTTTCAAGCCCCGCAGATGCCATCCGCCACGGCCTGGCGCTTTGTCCAGAGGAGCGCAAGACCGATGGCATCGTGGCCGAGTTGTCGCTGCGCGAAAACATTGCCCTGGCGCTGCAGGCCCGCCTGGGCATGAGCAAGTTTCTGTCACGAGCCGAACAAACCGCCATGGCGGAAAGATTCGTCCAGACGCTTGGCATCAAGACCGCAAGCGTGGACACGCCGATTGGCCTGCTGTCAGGTGGCAACCAGCAAAAAGCCATGATTGCGCGCTGGCTTGCCACCGAACCGCGCCTGCTGATACTCGACGAACCCACACGCGGCATAGACGTGGCAGCCAAGCAGGAAATCATGGAGCAGATCCTGCGTCTGGCGCAAGCCGGAATGGCTGTGGTGTTTATCTCATCCGAAATGAGTGAAGTCGTGCGTGTGGCGCACCGCATCGTGGTGCTGCGTGACCGCTGCAAAGTTGGTGAATTGCCCGCGGGCAGCAGCGAAGACGAAGTTTATGAACTCATTGCCGCTGAACATTGCTGAACATGTCTGAAAACCATCCATCCTTTCTGAAAACAGCGCTGCGGCATCGCCTGGCCTGGCCCCTGCTGACGCTGCTGCTGCTGCTGGCCGTCAACACGGCGTTCAACGCCAGTTTTCTGCACATCGAGTGGCGTGATGGCCATCTCTATGGCAGCCTGATAGACATCCTCAACCGTGCTGCGCCACTGGTGCTGGTGTCCCTGGGCATGACGCTGGTGATTGCCACACGCGGCATCGACATTTCAGTCGGTGCCGTGGTGGCCATCGCGGCGGCGCTGGTTGCCTGGATGATTGGCGGATCGGTGTCGGGCAGTGTCAGCCGTTTCCCCTTGCCGCTGGCGATTGGCGCAGCGCTTGCCATGGCATTGCTGTGCGGCCTCTGGAATGGGCTGCTGGTGGCAAAAGTCGGCATGCAGCCCATCATTGCAACACTGATACTGATGGTGGCCGGTCGCGGCATTGCGCAGCTCATCACTGGTGGGCAGATCATCACCATCTACTACACACCCTTCTTTTTTCTGGGGGGTGGTTACCTGCTGGGCCTGCCTTTTTCCCTGTTTATTGTGGGCCTGGTGTTCGCTGGCCTGTATCTGGCTGTGACACGCACGGCACTGGGCCTGTTTATCCAGGCAGTGGGCATCAACCCGACGGCGGCGCGTGTGGCGGGTGTGCAGTCTCGCAGGCTGATTGTGGGCGCCTATGCCTTCTGCGGCTTGTGCGCAGGTATTGCCGGTTTGCTGATCAGCTCCAATGTCAAAAGCGCCGACGGCAACAACGCCGGCCAGTTGCTTGAACTGGACGCCATTCTGGCCGTGACGCTGGGCGGCACCGCACTCACAGGTGGGCGCTTCAGCCTGGTTGGCAGTGTGATTGGTGCCTTGATCATCCAGACGCTGACTTACGCAATTTATTCTCTCGGTGTGCCGCCCGAAATCAATCTGGTGGTCAAGGCCGTGGTGGTGTTTGCCGTGATGCTGCTGCAGTCGCCCGAGTTTCGGGCCGAATTTGGCATGTTGATAAGACGGCCAGCCGCGTCGGAGATGCGCTCATGAACACCTCGGTAGCCAAAACCATCCTTGCAAATGCCCCAATGCAGCCAAAAACAGCAATGCAAGCACCGCGCCTGAATCCCAAATACCTGCCGCTGCTGGCAACCATCTCGCTTTTTGTCGCCATGGCAAGCCTGGGTTCGGTGCTTTACAGCGGGTTTTTCTCGGCGCAGGTGTTTCTCAACCTGTTGATTGACAACGCTTTTCTGATCGTTGTGGCTGTGGGCATGACTTTTGTCATTCTTTCGGGCGGCATCGACCTGTCGGTTGGCTCGGTTGTGGCGCTGACGACCATGGTGTCGGCTGCGCTGGTGGAGCATCGCGGCTGGAGCCCGGCGCTGGTGATTCCCCTGGTGCTGCTGATGGGCACGGCTTTTGGCGCGCTCATGGGTTTTCTGATCCAGCGTTTTCGCCTGCAGCCCTTTATCGTCACGCTGGCCGGCATGTTTCTGGCGCGCGGCCTGTGTTACCTGATCAGCATTGACTCGATCAGCATCACCAACGAGTTTTATTCAGAAGTCTCGCAAATGCGCATTCCGCTCTGGACCGACGCGGCGCTTTCGCTAAGCGCAGTGATTGCCATTGTGGTGCTGATTGCTGCGGTGTTTATTGCGCAATGCACACCGTTTGGCCGCGCGGTTTATGCGCTGGGCGGCAGTGAGCAGTCGGCCCTGCTGATGGGCCTGCCGGTGCGTGCCACCTTGATCGGGGTGTACACACTCTCGGGTTTCTGCTCGGCACTGGCCGGTGTGATCTTTACCTTCTACATGCTTTCGGGTTATGGCCTGCATGCCACCGGGCTGGAGCTTGACGCCATTGCCGCCGTGGTGATTGGCGGCACGCTGCTGACAGGTGGCGTGGGTTACATGGCCGGCACGCTGTTTGGTGTGCTGATGCTGGGAATCATCCAGACCCTGATCGCCTTTGACGGCTCCCTGAGTTCCTGGTGGACACGCATCGTTGTTGGCGTGCTGCTGTTTGTCTTCTGCCTGCTGCAGCGCCTGTTGACCAACCGTAAGCCCAAACCAAACTGAAACCTTCTTCAAAAACACCCATGACAGAACCCAAACGAAAACTGCGATCAACCGAATGGTTTGGCTCCGCCGACAAAAACGGCTTCATGTACCGCAGCTGGATGAAAAACCAGGGCATTCCAGACCATGAGTTTGATGGCCGCCCCATCATCGGCATCTGCAACACCTGGTCTGAACTGACACCCTGCAACGCGCACTTTCGCAAGATTGCCGAACATGTCAAACGCGGCATCTCCGAAGCCGGTGGTTTTCCGGTCGAGTTTCCGGTTTTCTCCAATGGCGAATCGAATCTGCGGCCCACCGCCATGCTGACACGCAACCTTGCCAGCATGGATGTGGAAGAAGCGATTCGTGGCAACCCGATTGATGCCGTGGTACTGCTGACCGGCTGTGACAAGACCACACCAGCCCTGTTGATGGGCGCGGCAAGCTGCGACATCCCGGCCATTGTTGTGACCGGCGGGCCCATGCTCAACGGCAAACTTGAAGGTAAAAACATTGGTTCAGGCACCGCCGTCTGGCAATTGCACGAGTCATTGAAGGCGGGTGAAATCCAGCTGCACCAGTTTCTGGCGGCAGAAGCTGGCATGTCGCGCTCTGCAGGCACCTGCAACACCATGGGTACAGCTTCGACCATGGCCTGCATGGCCGAGGCACTGGGTACTTCGCTGCCGCACAACGCGGCAATTCCGGCCGTTGATGCACGTCGTTATGTGCTGGCGCAGATGTCGGGCATGCGGGCCGTTGAAATGGCACGTGAGGGCCTGACGCTGTCCAAAATCCTGACCCGCGAGGCATTTGAAAACGCCATCCGTGTCAACGCGGCCATTGGCGGTTCGACCAACGCGGTGATCCATTTAAAGGCCATCGCTGGCCGCATGGGTGTGCAGCTCGATCTGGAAGACTGGACACGTATTGGCCGCAACACACCCACCATCGTCGATCTTCAGCCCTCGGGCCGTTTTTTGATGGAGGAGTTTTATTACGCCGGTGGCCTGCCCGCCGTGTTGCGCCGCCTCGGTGAAAACGGCTTGCTGCCCTACCCGGACGCACTCACGGTCAACGGCCAGTCCCTATGGAACAACGTGCGCGAGGCACCACAGTACAACGACGAGGTGATACGCCCACTGGACAATCCGCTGATTGCCGACGGCGGCATCTGCATTTTGCGCGGCAACCTGGCACCACGCGGTGCGGTGCTCAAGCCCTCTGCCGCATCACCCGAGTTGCTCAAACACCGGGGCCGCGCCGTGGTGTTCGAGAACCTGGAGCATTACAAGGCACGCATCGTGGATGAAAACCTCGATATTGATGCCAGCTGCGTGATGGTCATGAAAAATTGTGGCCCCAAGGGCTACCCCGGCATGGCCGAGGTGGGCAATATGGGGCTCCCGCCCAAGCTGCTGCGCCAGGGCGTCAAGGACATGGTACGCATTTCGGACGCCCGCATGAGCGGCACAGCCTATGGCACGGTGGTGCTGCACGTGGCACCCGAAGCTGCTGCCGGTGGGCCACTGGCAGCAGTGCGTGATGGCGACTTCATTGAACTTGACTGCGAGCAAGGTCGCCTGCACCTGGACATCAGTGACGCTGAACTGGCCGAACGCCTGGCCAGCCTGGATGGCACAGCGGCCAAAGGCATGCGTGGTGGTTACCAGCGCCTCTATGTTGACCATGTGCTGCAGGCCGACGAAGGCTGCGATTTTGATTTTCTGGTGGGCTGCCGTGGTTCCGAAGTGCCGCGCCATTCACATTAAGCCGGTTTTATTCCCTCTCCCTCTGGGGGAGGGTGGGGGTGAGGGCCGGCGGCCTACGCATACAGCGCCCCTATTTTTATCGAACAAACAAACATGACCACACCAAACCAGCCGCGTTACCGCGGCATCTTCCCCGTTGCACCCACCACCTTCAAAGAAAGCGGCGAGCTCGATCTGGACAGCCAGAAACGTTGCATGGATTTCATGATGGATGCGGGTTCCGACGGCATCTGCATCCTGGCCAACTTTTCAGAGCAGTTTTTGCTTGCTGATGACGAACGCGAGGTGTTGACCCGCAGCATCCTTGAACATGTGGCTGGCCGTGTACCCCTCATCGTCACCACCACCCACTTCAGCACCAAAGTCTGCGTCGAGCGCAGCCGCCGCGCGCAGGACATGGGAGCCGCCATGCTGATGGTCATGCCGCCCTACCACGGTGCCACCTTCCGTGTCAGCGAGCAGCAGATTTACGAGTTTTACGCCCGGCTGTCAGATGCAGTGAACATCCCCATCATGATCCAGGACGCACCGGCCAGCGGCACCGTGCTTTCGGCAGCCTTTCTGGCGCGCATGGCGCGTGAGATCGAAAATGTTTCCTACTTCAAGATCGAAACCGCAGGGGCTGCGTCCAAGCTGCGCGAGCTGATTCGACTGGGCGGCGACGCCGTCGAAGGCCCATGGGACGGCGAAGAAGCCATCACCCTGCTGCCCGACCTGGATGCCGGTGCCACCGGTTCCATGACAGGCGGCGGCTACCCCGATGGCATACGCCCCATCATTGAGGCGCACCGCGCAGGTGAGCGCGACAAGGCATTTGCGCTTTACCAGCAGTGGCTGCCACTGATCAACCTTGAAAACCGCCAGGCCGGCCTGCTGGCCGCCAAGGCATTGATGAAGGAAGGCGGCGTGATTGCTTGTGAAGCCCCGCGCCATCCATTCCCCGCCATGCACCCCGAGACACGTGCGGGCTTGATTGAAACCGCCAGGCGGCTTGACCCGCTGGTGCTGCGTTGGGGCAAGTAATCCGTTTTATCCGAAAACCGCAGCCAGTCAGGCTGCGCCTTCGAATCGCGCCTGGCGTTTTTCAAGCCGGGCGCGTATTCCTTCAGTTTTGTCAGCCGTGGCAAACAGCAGTTGAAAAGACTTGCGTTCAAACTGCAGGCCATGGTCGAGCGTGGTGTTCATGCTTTCCAGCACGGCTTCCTTGATGAAGCGCAGCGCCAGTGCAGGCTGGCCAGCCAGTTGAACCGCAAGTTGCATGGCGCGTTCTTCAAGCAGCGCATCAGGCTGGACCTCGCTGACCAGGCCAATCTGCAGCGCCTCCAGAGCGCCCACTGGCTGGCCTGTGAGCAGCAAGCGCATGGCCTGAAACTTCCCGACAGCACGGGTCAGGCGCTGTGTGGCGCCACCGCCCGGCATCAAGCCTATCAACACTTCTGGCTGGCCAAATTTGGCTGATTCTGCAGCCACGATCAGGTCGGCATGCATGGCCAGTTCACAACCACCGCCCAAAGCATGGCCACGCACAGCGGCTATTACCGGTTTGCGGCAACTTGCAATTGCGCCCCACAGCCTGTCCATGTCGCGGCCAATGATTTCGACGGGTGTGGCATCCACATATTCATTGAGGTCGGCACCGGCACAAAAAGCCCGTTCGCCACCGGCAAGAATGATGGCGCGTACCGTGTCGTCAGCATCAAGTCGCTGAAAAGTGGCGGCCAGCGCCTGGCGAAGCTCCAGATTCAGCGCATTGAGTACCTGCGGGCGATTCAGCCGCACCAGCGCCACACCTTCTGCGGGGCGTGATTCCAGCAACACAGCCTTGCTCATGATGAAAAAACCGGTGGCCGTTTTTCAAAAAACGCATTCACGGCTTCATGATGGTCTGCCGTCTGGTGCGCCAAGCCCTGTACCCTGCCCGCTTCGGTCAATGCCTGAGCCAGCGTTTGGGATTGAGCCTGACGCAGCAGTTGTTTGGTCCAGCGCAGCACCTGTGGCGGGTTGGCAGCGATGCGGTTTGCCAGATCCAGAGCTGCGGGCAAAAGTTCTTCAGGTGCCACAACACGCGACACCAGACCGATGCGCAGGGCTTCGTCAGCCGACAAGGTGTCGCCAGTCAGCGCCATTTCTGCAGCCTTTGACGCGCCAACAATTCGCGGCAGCAACCAGCAACCGCCATCACCGGGAATGATGCCGAGCTT
>JAZKIK010000025.1:0-4095 GCA_040384925.1 Pseudomonadota bacterium
TCTTCCTCCAGCTCTCGTATCTGCCTGCTCACACCCGGTTGTGAGGTGTGCAGTGTGTTGGCAACTTCGGTGAGGTTAAATCCGCACCGCACGGTTTCGCGCACGGAACGCAATTGCTGAAAGTTCATATGTTTCAATCCACGCCGCTTTCGGGGCGAATTTGGAAGCGGTTACCCCTCTCCCAAATAAATTCTATCCCCTGAAGGGGAGGTTTCAAACCGAAGTCAGTTCTTGATGAAAATCGATCTGTTAGATAACCAGGTGGATTATTGAACGTGTTTCTTATTTCTCAAAAGAATGAATTGTAGATTTCATATTGCTTATAAAGCTGGATACGGAAGCGGTCTAACGGTTTTTCAGATCACCTGAAAGCCATGTGTGCCGTCGCGCCCCAGTTGCTCCACCAGGCCAAACTCCCAGTCCAGATAGGCCTGCATGGCTTCGCGCGGGCTGTCTGTGCCCTCGTAGGGGCGGCGGTAGCGGTCGGTACGGGCTGAGGCAAGCCGGGTTTCGCCGCGCTCCAGCGGCAGGCCCGCCTCTATCCAGGCCAGTGTGCCGCCAGCAAGCACCCGCACCTCGGCACCAGTCAACCGCGCCAGCTCAGCGGCGGCATACCGCGCCAGCAGGCTGCTGCCGCAGGTCAGCACATAACGCTGCGCTTTCGGGATGTTTGCCACGGCTTGCGCCAGTTCAGAGCGCAGTGCAAACCAGGCACCGGGAATGTGGCGTTTGACGTAGTTGACGCTGGTGCTCAGGTCCAGCACGGCGGTATGGCCGGCCGGCTCATGGTTCAGCCACTGCGCCAGCTCGGCAGGTGTTGTGTGTGCAATCGGGCCTTCAGGTTCCGGCACCGGCGCTGGCGGTGTGCCGGTTTCGCTGAAGTCGCGGGCCTGCGCACCGTCCAGCACCCAGACTTCCCAGCCAAGCTGGGCCAGCCACGAGGCGCTCATGTTGGCGCGCACACCATCGTCGTCAGCCAGCACAATGCGTGCACCGCGTACCGGGGCCGACACATCTGTTTCCTGCACCAGCTGGCCGCCCGGTGCGCTTTTGAAGCCGGGCAGATGGCTGGCGGCAAACTCCTCAGGCGTTCGCACGTCGTACAGATAAGTGGTGCGGCCAGCCTCGCCGGCAAAACGCGCCAGCTCACCGGCCTGGGCGCGCTGCACCCCGGCACGGTCGGCCACGGCACGGGCCTGGCGTGCAGCTTCAAGGCCTTGCTCGGGCGTGACCTGTGCAAAACGCCGGCTGGCACCATGCTCCAGCGTCTGGCCAGCCAGCTTCCAGCCTATGGTGCCGTTGCGCAGGGCTGCCACCGGGTTGGGCAGGCCAGCGTTGACCAGCGATTGCGTGCCTATGATGCTGCGCGTGCGCCCGGCGCAGTTGACAATGATTTGTGTTGCTGGGCTGGGTGCCAGCGCACGGGCGCGCAGCACCAGCTCGGCACCGGGCACACTGATGCCGCCCGGAATGCTCATGGTCTGGTATTCGTCAAAACGCCGGGCGTCCAGCACCACTACATCGGCCTGGCTGTCGATCAGTGCCTTGACATGATCCGCCGCAAGTGAAGGGGTGTGGCGTTGTGCCTCGACCAGTTCACCAAAGGCCTTGCTGGGCACATTGACATCCCTGAACAGTTCGCCGCCAGCATCGCGCCAGCCCTGCAGCCCGCCTTCAAGCAGCGCAACATCGGTATAACCCAACTGCTGCAGGGTGCGTGCAGCCGGCTCGGCCAGGCCTTCGCCGTTGTCGTACACCACGATGGCGGTGCCCAGGCGCGGGATGCGGTTCCAGGCATCCAGCTCCAGCCGGCCGGCAGGAAAGTTGGCGGCAAACAGCGGATGCGACTGGGCAAAGGGGTCTTCTTCACGTACATCGATCAGGGCAATTTCCTGTCTGGCCAGCAGGGCCTGGCGCACGTCGTCAAAGGTCTTGGAAGCAAGCGGGAAGGTCATGTGGTTTTTAAAAAAAGTGAATGAATCGTCAGGCAGATTGAAACCCGGCACGGTTGCTGTAGCCTGAAACAAAAGGCTTGCGGGTGCCGTCTTCCAGGTAAACCGAGCGCTGGACCTTGCCAATATCGGCACCGTAGACATGGATGCTGATCGACGTCTGCCCGGCCAGCGCATTGCTGACTTGGTGTACATCGCCAATCGTGGGCGACACCGCCTCGACCTGGCCAGGCACCAGTGTGTGCCGTGCGCCCTGCGGCTGCCACTGCCCGTTGGCACTCCGCGCATAGGCCTGCGACTGCTCGGCACCACGCAGCAGGCCGACCAGCCCCCACACGGTGTGGTCATGAATCGGCGTGGCCTGGCCCGGCCCCCAGACAAAACTCACTACTGAAAAGCGCTCTTTTGCATCAACATGCAGCAAATATTGCTGGTAGCGCTGCGGGCTGGGCTGCGCATGTTCGGCCGGCAGCCAGTCGTCATGCCTGATCAGTTCGGCAAGCAGCCTGCCGCCATGCACCAGGGTATCGGCTTCAGCGGGCTGCCCGTCCAGCAGGGCAGAAAAATCTTTCACAAACTGGCTTAGCCTGTTTTTTGAGTTACTCATGGTGGTATCGGTTCGGCAGTTTGGGCATGACACCGATTTCACACTATCCAGCGCCTGCGGGTGCTGAAACTTTCGCATAAGCATTACCGTTTTTATTCTTTCCCTTCATCGCTCCAATTCTTTCCAATGCAGTTCACAAGCGGGGCACAGCGAGCGGTCTGTACACCGGGGGATTGATTTTTAAAGGATGAAGGCATGTTTGCAAACAATGATTTTTCGGCAACTGGTGTTGCGGCCGGGCAATCCTCACACCAATTTTCGCGTCGCAATCTGCTGCGTGCTGCAGGCGCTGCCGGTGTGCTTGGCGCTGCTGCAATGGCGGGCCGCAATGTGCTGGCTGCAGGCCCTCTGCGTGAGCTCAAACTGGCCTGGAATGCCAATGCCGTCTGCCTGTCGGCTGTGCCTGTAGCCATTGACCGCGGCTTTTTTGAAAAACACGGGCTCAAGGTGGACCTGGTCAACTTTGCCGGCTCAACCGACCAGTTGCTGGAAACCATCGCCACCGGCAAGGCCGATGCAGCCGTGGGCATGGTGCACCGCTGGATCAAACCACTTGAATCGGGCCTGGACGTCAAGCTGGTCGGCAGCTCGCACGGCGGCTGCTCGCGCCTGGTGGGCTACACACCTGCCGGTGTCACCAGCATTGCCAAACTCAAGGGCAAGACGATTGCCGTGTCCGACCTGAACAGCCCTGGCAAAAACTTTTTCTCGGTGCTGCTGACCAAGGCCGGACTGAACCCTGAAACCGATGTGACCTGGCGCCAGTTTCCGGCCGACATGCTCGGCCTGGCGGTAGAAAAAGGCGAAGCCCAGGCCATTGCCGATGGCGACCCCAACCTGTTTTTGATCCAGCGACGTACCAAGGGCCTGCTTGATCTGGCCAGCAACCTGTCGGACGAATACGCCGCCAAGACCTGCTGCGTGGTGGGTGCAGGCGGGGCCTTGTTGCGCCGCGACAAAGCGCTGGTGGCATCGCTGGTGCGCGCCATCAACGAAGCGTCCGAGTTCATTGCCGACTACCCGAACGAGACGGCCAAAATCTACAGCCCGTATTCAAAAGCCTCGGTTGAAGACCTGCGCGCCGTGCTGGGCACGCTGACGCACCGCAGCCACCCCAGCGGCCTGGCGCTTAAAAAGGAAGTCGAGTTTTATGCACGCGACTTCAAGCTCGTCGGCGTGCTCAAGCCCAGCACTGACGTGGTTCGTTTTGCCGAGCACGTCACTGTTGACGTGCTGGCCTGAGCCACCACGGAGCCCGCAACATGACAAGTGCCCAAAACATTCTTTCGCCAGGGGCATCGCTGCCGGTGGCCAAACCGCCGCGCCGCGCCACCCGGCCAGCCACCGGCGCAGCAGCACCCAAGGCCTCAACAAGCCAGGCCCATGCCGTCTGGTGGACCGGGCTGGCCGCCTCGCTGGCCTGGCTGGCGCTCGGTGTACTGACTTACCTGTGGCCCAACAAACCCGCAGGTTTCAACGAATGGACCTACACCACTGAATTTGCCGTCCTTGCGTTGGCTGTGGCTGCACTGCTGC
>JAZKIK010000026.1:0-13340 GCA_040384925.1 Pseudomonadota bacterium
AGGGCCGCAGCTGGTTCAGCACATCAACGGCGGGTGTCTTTTTCAGCACCAGCCCGAGCAGCCGCAAATCGGCAATCGCCAGCAAGCCGATTGAAAAAGCCAGGCCCAGCAGATGGGCCGCGTCCAGCAGCGGAAAGGCATAAACCGATTCCGCTATCGAAGGACCCAGCCCGCTGGTCTCCAGGGCTTGCGCCCAGTCAAGTAATCGCGACATGGTGGTACTTGCTTTTACAGCGCTTTGGCAGGCGCTTCAGCCTGTGCCTGCGCCGGACGTGGTGCGGGCGCTGCGATTTTGGTCAGCTTGCCACCTTCGGCTTCATAGTCCTGCGCACCGACCGCACCGGCTACCTTGAAGCCTTTGGACGCCAGCAGATCAGCTGCAGCACCGGCGCGGCCTGCGTGGTTGGACACGGTGACTACAGCACGGTCACGCGGGATAAACGCCAGGCTTTTTTCCAGTTCCTTGCTCTGGATGCTCAGGTATACGGCAAATCCGCCAATCGCCGTCAACTCGTCAGGACGGCGCACGTCAATGATCACCACCTGCTCGGGTTTGGCCAGCAGCGCGTCGAGTTCGGCCCGGCCCAGCTTGGGCGACTTGGCCTTGTACACGGGTGCGGTGGCTGCGGGTGCTGCAGGGGTTTGCTGCGCATGCGACAGGCCAGCGCTGAGGCTCAAGGTCAGGGCCAGCGCTGCAGTCAATGCAGATGCCAGAAGAGTGTGTTTTGGGAGTTTCATGATCTTTCCTTGAAGTGGTTGATAAACAGAGGTGGCTGTACTCCAGCGACCGGCTGACCCCGCTGTTTGCAGCATCTGTGCCAGTGTTTTTTGTGTCTCTGAATTTCTCCAAGTCATTGATATATATAGAGTTTTATGATTCAAGAACGATTTTTGAATACGCTTGCTGTTACTCAGCCAACAGTGACTCAACAGCCGGTTGCTACTGGAGCAGCAGAGGCGAAAAAAAAGCCATCAGGTCTAAGAACGTGTTAACGGTCTATACGGACCCCGTATAGACCGTGAACACGTTCTAAGGTGATGGCCCGAAAGGGGAGACAAAACTGGTGTTGCAGCGAATCTGCGGGTCTTTTACTTTTTGGTGCCCAGGCCAAAACCACCGTTGTTTTCAAAACAGATCTGCTCTTCACGTTCGATGATCACGTCCTTGCCGGTGTGGGTGGCTTTGGTGACCTGAAAATTCCAGCCATCAGGTGCATCGGCTGCTGTGTACAGGCGCGCCGGAATCGTGGCCGTCCAGGGCCTTGAATACACTGTGGGGTCGGTGAAGGTGGCGACGTAGTTGTAGCGTTTGCCGCCCGGTGCAAAGATGTAACGCTCGGTCACCTGTACCTGGTCACTGGCAAACTCACCAGTCCGGCCGAAAGTGGCCTTGCTGTTGTTGTTGCGCACATCAACCACCAAGGTGTTGCCCTCCCAGTGGCCTCGCGAGTCGGCATTCCACAGCTTTATCGTGTCAGGCAGATGTGGTTTGCCGTCCAGGTGAATGATGCGGGTGCCCGAGTCAAACAAAAACACCACATAAGCGGGGTACTGGCGGATTTCGTAGCCGTGCCACATGAATGATTTGGGCACACCGCCCGGCGCGCAGCGGGCCAGCGGCTCGATGTGTTCGGGTTTGCTCGGTTTGTGAAAGTTGGCCAGAAACTCCTCCTGTTTCGCCCGTGCCCAGGGCAAAAACGGCACTTGCCCGTCAGCCGGGTCGCTGACACGGCTGGGCGCTCTCTGCTCGCGTGGCGGCAGTGGGCGAGCGTCAGCCCGGCGCGGCTCACCCGGCGTGCCGCCTTGCGGGTCAGTGAAATTGCTGTGGTTGCCAATCGTGTTTGACCAGTGGCCTTGTACATCGGGCTGGCCGTCGGGCAGGCGCGGGCCTTTCCAGGGGCCGGAGTTGATGGCTGGAAAGCTGGACTCGCGTCTTGGTGTTTCCGCCGCAGCGGGTTTCTGGGCTGAAGCTGGCACCGCAGTCTGCGCATTCGCATGCTGAATTGACGGCATCAGGCTGCCCAGAGCCAGCAGTGCAGCGGCGGTGGCTGACCACCTGCTGCCATTTGTAGATGTAAGTGTCATAAAACGGTGACCTTGTAGCTGGGTTCAGGGTGCTGTGGCAGGGTTGGACTGCCTGGGCGGGTAGTACTGGTCATAGTCCAGCGTGTAGCAGTAGTTTTCAACCAGCTGAAAGTTCTTTTCGCGGTGGCGATGCAGCACCACGCTGATGTCCCAGGGGCGGCTGAAAACCTTGGCGTCGCTGATGGTGGCCTTGTATTCCAGCGTGTTGGCATCCAGAAACTTCCAGCGTTCGACCAAGTGCAGTGCGTCGCTGTGGAAGTTGCCGGCCCGGTCCAGCCAGGTGCCGTCGTTGAAGTGCTTGACATCAACCACCAGGGTGTCGCCTTCCCACTTGGCCCGTGAATCGCCCAGCCACCATTCATTGGGCTCGGTCGGGTGCTGGGTGTTGTTGGTGTGAATCGTTCGCACCGTGTGGCCAGACTGGTGAATCAGGGTCAGGTCACGCTGGCGCTGAAAAATCTGGAATGGCTCACGTGTGTACACACTGCGCGGCACGCCAGGGGTGACGCACCTCAGGCGCGGGTCATCCGTCAGCCGGGCCTCGAAATTTTTCTTTTTCTGCTCCAGCGCCTTGGGCAGATAAGGAATCATATTGCCTTCAACAATACCGGGGCCGGGCGGTGCGTCCCTGCGGGCTGAATGCGGTTCCAGATCAAAATCAGCCGCGCTGGTGGTTTGCCAGATACCGGAAAAATCAGGTTTGCCCTGACTGGTGCGCGGGATTTTGCTCGCGCCAGCCATAGCCACAGCTGCAGCGCTCAGGCCGGGCAAGGGTGCCAGCAGCAGGCTGGCGGCCAGCGTCAGAACCAGCCGCAACCGGTTTGGCAACTGCAGGGGATTTGTCTTAAGCGCTGCCCATGTTTGGAAAACGTTTGTCATGCTGCTCAGTTCTTCGGTGCGGACGCTGGTGCTGCCGCTTCGGGTGGAACATCGGGCGCGCCTCCGGTCTGTATCTTGCGGCCATCGGCCAGCGTGACAAAACTTGCGTAACCAAAAGGCTGGCCGTTTTTGGATCGGTAGCCCTTGAGCGTGACTTCAGTGCCCGGCGACACATTGGCCCGTGTCAGGCCTTTTTGTTGCAGCGCAAACGGTGCGCCAAACTCAAAACCCCAGTTGACGACCTGGCCGCTGGCCTCTTTCACATCGACGTAAATCCAGCTGTGCGGGTTGACCCAGGTGACCTTGGTCACCACACCCTTGACTTCGACTGGTTTGTCGCCATCAAATTCGGCGGCAAAAGCATGGTGGGCCTGTGCGGTCAATGCGACGCTTGCCAGTGCGGCTGCGATGGCGGCGCTGGCCAATAGCAGCAAAAAAGGTTTTTTTGCCACAGTGTGTGGGGGCTGATTCAAGAAATTTCTCCTGTTGGGTAAGCTGCAAAGGCGTTTGGCCAACACGGCCATGCAGCGTCTTCAGGCGCAAGCGTTGTGCCAGTGCAGGCAGGCCTGCTGCGCTCGTTTGAGCCATCGTTCAAGTGCTTGATTCAAATAGCTATTTATGCAAATCAGAGGTTTTCAGGCAGGTATCGAAAAATCGTGGAAGTGCGCGTTTTTCAGCAGCTGGCTGCGCGGGGTCTGCTGTTTTGGCAACAGTCCCAATACTTGTAAAAATCTGATTCGCTACTTTATTTGTAGCTCACCAAGTCCGCAAATCAAACGCAAGCGCCAAATTTGATGCATAAAGGGCGTTTTGACATGCGTTAATGACATATCGCTGAGTGGCTACGGCTGTTAGAGTCGCCGGATTAGTGGTTTCCACTATTGCACTTTGATTAGGTTACTTTTTATGCGTCAACTCTCATCTTCAGGCCAGCAGGCCGTCAACGACATTGCCCAGCGCCACGGTTTCAGCACCCAGGCGGTTGAATCCATGCTTCAGTCGGTTATCAACGGCAATGGCGGCATGGCGCAGTTCAATCACCCCGAGTTTGGCGGCGGCGGCCAGTGGATGTCGGGCGGCATGACCATGATTGGTGACATGTTCAACGGCCATCTCAAAGGCCGCGTCGACAACCTGTGCAGCGAACTGGCCCGGCTGATCCGCCAGCAGCCCGATTTGATGCGCAGCGGCAGTTTTCAAAGCCAGAGCCAGAACGGCAGCCATCAGTTCAACGGCAGCGGCGGCAACTATGGCAACGGAAGCGGCAGTGAAAGCAGCAATTCGAACAGCCTGTTTGCACCCGCAGCACCCGACTGGTGGGGCGCTGACCTGCGCTGGCCCAACAGCACCGGTGGCCAGAACAATATGCGTTATGCCTATTTTGCCCAGGCGCGCCGCCTGGCGATTGACATTGCGGGCCAGGTCACGGTGTACGACACCCTGGATCACCAGATTGGTGGCGTCTCGCAGCAAAGCGGCAATTCAGTCAGCTTCAGCAGCCAGTATGGTTATGTGAACCTGTCACAACTGCCTGTGGTCAGCGTCAATGGTGTGGCACCTGCCATCAACACACCGGCACCTGCGCCTTTTGTTGACAACAGCTTTAACAGCAACAGCAATAACAACAGCGCGCCCTTTGTACCCGCGAGCAACAACGTGGACAAGGGTGGCGATATTTTTGCCAGCATTGAAAAACTGTCGGCGCTGCAAGCCAAAGGCATTCTGACGCAGCAGGAATTTGCGGCCAAAAAGGCGGAGTTGCTGTCGCGGCTGTAAAGCTGAATGGAGAATGCTGGGCAAGGAGCCGTTTCCGGCTCCTTGCCCAGCGTAAAACTCAACCCGTATTGCGCAAACCCGCAGCAATACCGTTGATCGATATATGAATGCCGCGCTGCACTTTTTCGTCTGACTGGCCTTCGCGGTAGCGCCGCACCAGCTCGACCTGCAGGTGATGCAGTGGGTCGATGTAGGGGAAACGGTGGCGAATCGAGCGCTGCAGGGCGGCGTTGCCGGCCAGGCGCTGTTTGGATCCGGTGATCAGCGCCAGCGCCTCCACCGTGCTGTGCCATTCGGCTTCAATCGCTGAAAAAATGCGTTTGCGCAGTTTGGCATCTTCAACCAGTTCTGCATAACGGGACGCCAATGCCAGGTCGCTTTTGGCAAGCACCATGTCCATATTGCTCAGCAGGGTTCTGAAAAACGGCCACTGTTTGTACATTTTTTGCAGCAACGCGACCGCTTCCTTGCGGGCTGCCGGGGTTTTGGCTTCGCCAAGGTAAGTAGCAACAGCCGAGCCAAATCCAAACCAGCCGGGCAAGGTCAGCCTTGACTGGCCCCAGCTGAAGCCCCAGGGGATGGCACGCAGGTCTTCAATGCGCTGGCTGGCCTTGCGGGAGGCAGGGCGCGAGCCAATATTGAGTTCGGCAATCTCGCGCAGCGGTGTGGCGCTGAAGAAAAATTCAGTGAAACCCGGTGTTTCGTACACCAGCGCACGATAGGCGGCCATGCTGGCTTCCGACAGGCTGGCAGCCACCTGCAAAAACGCCGTGGTTGCGGGTTTGGTGGGCTGCAGCAGGGTCGCTTCAAGGGTTGCGGCGACCAGGGTTTCAAGGTTGCGGCGGCCGATTTCAGGGTTTGCGTATTTGGAGCCAATCACCTCGCCCTGTTCGGTCAGGCGAATCTGCCCACGCACCGTGCCGGGTGGCTGCGCCAGAATGGCCTGGTAACTCGGGCCGCCGCCGCGCCCGACTGTACCGCCACGGCCATGAAACATGCGCAGTTGAATGTTGTGTGAGTTGGCCAACTGGTCAAACAGTTCGACGAGTGCGATTTCAGCCCGGTACAGCTCCCAGTTGCTGGTGAAAATGCCGCCGTCCTTGTTGCTGTCGGAGTAGCCCAGCATGATGTCCTGCTCGGCACCGCTGCGCTGCACCAGCTGGGCAATGCCGGGCAGGCCGTAAAAGCCGTGCATGATGGGCGCGGCGTTGCGCAGGTCTTCAATCGTCTCGAACAGCGGCACCACGATCAGGTCGTTGGTGGCACCGTTGTCGAGTGTGCCATGCATCAGGCCGACTTCTTTTTGCAGCAGCAGCACTTCCAGCAAATCGCTGACGGTTTCGGTGTGGCTGATGATGTAGTGGCGAATTGCCTCCTTGCCAAAACGGGCGCGTGCAATGCGGGCAGCTTCAAAAATGGCCAGCTCGCCTGTGGCGTGGGCTGAGTACTGAACGCCAATCACACGCAGCGGCCTGGCGTCGTTGAGCAGGCGCATCAGCAGTTCACGTTTGTCGGCCTCGTCAAGCGCTGAATAATTGGCCTCAACCCGCGCCACCGCCAGCAGTTCTGCCACAACCTCTTCGTGTTTGTCAGAGCTCTGGCGCAAATCAACGGTTGCCAGATGAAAACCAAACACATCAACCGCCCGGATCAAGGGGTGCAGGCGCTGTGCCACCATGGCCTGGCCGTGGTTGGACTTGAGCGAGGCTTCAATCGTACGCAAGTCGGCCAGAAAGTCTTCTGATCTTTCATACGGGTTTTGCGGTGCCACCGCGTGACGGGCGGCGTCTCCGCCCGTCAGGGTCTTGAGGGTGGCGGCAAGCCGGGCATACACGCCGGTCAGGGCGCGGCGATAGGGTTCGTCCTTGCGATGGGCGTTGGTGTCTGGTGAGCTTTCGGCCAGCGCGCGCATCTCGGGGCTGACATCAATCAGCATGGCTGAGAGCGAAAGCTCGCCACCCAGAAAATGCACTTCGGTCAGGTAGTGGCGCAGCGCCACTTCAGCCTGCCTGCCAAGCGCGTAATTGAGCGTGTCGGCGCTGACGTTCGGGTTGCCGTCGCGATCACCGCCAATCCACTGGCCCATGCGCAAAAAGCTGTGAACGGCGTGGTTGCCCAGTTCACGCTCCAGATTGGCGTACAGCTTGGGTATTTCACGCAAAAACGTGGCTTCGTAATAACTGAGGGCGTTTTCAATCTCGTCAGCCACGGTCAGTTTTGAAAACCGCAGCAACCGGGTTTGCCACAGCTGCATCACACGGGCACGCAACTGGGCTTCATTGGCTGCCAGCTCGCGTGGGGTCAGTGCGTCCTTGGCGGCGCGGGCCGGGCTGACAGCACTGATGGCCAGAGCCAGGGCCTTGATGTCGTCACGCGCCGTCAGCAACTGGGCAATGTCGCGCTCGGCATCCAGAATGCTTTTGCGCTGCACTTCGGTGGGGTGGGCCGTCAGCACGGGTGAGACAAAGCTGTGCAGCAGCGTGTTGGCGATGGTCTTTGGGGCAATGCCGGCCCAGCGCAAGCGTGCAAGCGCCACTTCAATGCTGCCTTCCTGGGTGTCGCCAGCACGTTCGTGAATGGTGCGGCGACGGATGTGGTGGCGGTCTTCTGCCAGATTGGCCAGATGGCTGAAGTAGGTAAAGGCGCGAATCACGCTGACGGTCTGGTCGCCTGACAGGCCTTTGAGCAGCTTTTTAAGCGCTGCATCGGCTTCATGGTCAGCATCACGGCGGAAGGCAACCGAGAGTTTGCGTATCTTTTCAATCAGCTCGTAGGCGGCCACACCTTCCTGCTCACGGATCACATCACCAAGGATGCGGCCCAGCAGCCGGATGTCTTCTACCAGCGGACGCTCGTTGTCGCGGGCGCGGGCAGCTGGTTTTTCTGCTGTTTTTTCTGCGGGTGCTTCAGTCAGTTGCTCTTTTACAACTGCGATGGGAGCCTCAATAGGTGCTGCAGGTGTTTTTTTGGTGCGAGCGGAAGTAGCCATGGTTGCCCTTGGTATTGGTTTTTTTGCGCTGTTGCTGGGGTTCGCCTCTATTGACGCAGGGTTTTGTGTCTCATTTCCCGCTTCAATAGCATCTCAGACTCACATGCTAGCATTGCCCATGCCTGACGGATTACCAGCCGGTTACGGGCCAGATCAGACCATAAAACAGCGAAAAAAGTGAAAAAAGTAATTATTGCGACGCGCGAAAGCCGTCTGGCCCTGTGGCAGGCCGAACATGTCAAGGCACTGCTCGAAAGCCGTCTGGGCTGGCAGGTCGAACTGCTGGGCATGACCACGCTGGGCGACCAGATTCTGGATCGCTCCCTGAGCAAGGTTGGCGGCAAGGGGCTTTTTGTCAAGGAACTGGAACTTGCCCTCAGTGAAGGGCGCGCTGATATGGCCGTGCATTCACTGAAAGACGTGCCCATGGACTTGCCGCCCGGTTTTGCCCTGGCCTGCGTGCTGGCGCGTGAAGACCCGCATGACGCGTTTGTATCTGGCCGTTTTGCCAGCCTGGCTGAGCTGCCGCAGGGTGCGGTGGTGGGCACCTCCAGCCTGCGGCGGCTGGTGCTGCTCAAGGCCTTGCGGCCTGACCTGAACATCAAAGCCCTGCGCGGCAACCTTGATACCCGGCTGCGCAAGCTGGACGAAGGCCAGTACGACGCTATCGTGCTGGCCGCCGCAGGCCTGATGCGGTTGGGGCTGGAATCGCGGATTCGCTGCCGTTTCAGCCAGGCTGAGATGTTGCCCGCAGCCGGGCAGGGCGCTTTGGGCATTGAAGTGTGCGACGGGCGCGCTGATCTGCTTGAAGCGCTGGCCGCACTGGCTGACCAGCCGACCTGGCTGGCCGTGAGCGCCGAGCGCACCGTGTCGCGCGCCATGGGTGGCAGTTGCTCGATGCCGCTGGCGGCGTTTACAGCCGGCCCAAAAAACGGCGACATGCAGCTGGATGCCGCCTGGGGTGATCCGGCGGTGGCTGACGCAGCGCTGGACAACAAGCCTGCGGGCGCGCTCAAACCGCTGGTTTTTGCCAGCCACAAAGCGGCTGTCAGCAGCTTTGAAGACGCGCTTGCCCTGGGCGAGGCGGTGGCCGCCCAACTGCGTGCCGGTGGTGCTGTGTGGGCCACCAACGCTGCAACGTGATTCCCTTTTCATCCGTATTTGGTGCGGCGCTTGCCAGCAGTGCCAAAACACGCCCCCAAAAATCGTCCACAACGGTCGCCAAAACAAAGGTGCTGGTCACGCGCCCCGCACAGGACGCTGGCCAGTGGGTGCAACAGCTCAGGCAGGACGGTTTTGCTGCAGAGGCCTTGCCTTTGATAGAAATTGCGCCTGTATCCTCACCGCAACAGCTTGAAGCCCTCAGTTATGCCTGGCAGGCACTGGACGGTTACACCGCCTGCATGTTTGTCAGCGGCAACGCAGTGGAGCAGTTTTTTGCGCAAAAAGAGGCGATTGCGCAATATCGGCGTGCTCAGGCGGCCATTAAAAAAGCAGCCATCACCAGTTGGGACATCGTGCCGCCCGCGCTGCGCCTGATGGCACCGGGGCCGGGCACCGCGCAGGCCTTGCTGGCTGCAGGTGTGCCAGCGGAGCAGATCGATGTGCCTTTTGCCGATGCGGCGCAGTTCGACTCGGAAGCCTTGTGGCAGGTGGTGGGCGACCGCGACTGGCAGGGCAGCCGCGTGTTGCTGGTTCGGGGCCTGAGCCAGGGGGCGCAAGGCGAAAACGCCGCTGCACCAGGGCGCGACTGGATCATCAATCAGCTGAAAACAGCTGGTGCCGATGTGGACATCGTCAGTGTGTACCAGCGGCGCTCCCCGGTTTTTAACGACGCCCAGGCCAGTCGCGCCAAAACTGCTGGTGTTGATGGTTCGGTCTGGCTTTTCAGCAGCTCCGAGGCGGTTGCCAATCTGCTGACCATGCCCGGACTGGCAGCTTGTGACTGGCACCAGGCGCGTGCCGTGGTGACGCATCCGCGCATCGCTGCTACCGTCAAGGCCGCAGGCTGGGGTGTTGTTGTGGAGTCACGTCCAGCCCTGACTGAGATTGTGGACACGCTGCGCTCGATAGAATCAGCCCATCCATGAGTGACAGCAACGTTTTTCCACCTTCCTTGCCGCCGCAAGCGCCGTCCCCGGTTTCTGCCGGGCCTGCTGCAGTGCCAACACCACCAGCCAGTGCTGCAACTGCGGGTGTTCCGCCTGATGCTGCAGCACCAGCCCTGGCACCAGCCCCAGCCAGCTGGCAGGTGCCGCGCATACTGATGTATGTTGTGTTGCTGCTGGCTGCGGCCGGTTTTGTAGCCAGCGCCATGTTGTGGCAAAAACTGAGCAACATCCAGGAAGAGCTGGCGCGCCGCAGCCTCGACTCGGGTGCCCAGTCGATTGAAGCCCGCACCCTGGCACGCCAGGCGCAGGACAGCACGCGCGAGCTGACAGCGCGGCTGGCCTTGCAGGAAACCCGCATCAGCGAAGTCAGCCTGCAGCGCAGCCAGCTTGAAGAGCTGATGCAAAGCCTGTCGCGCTCGCGTGATGAAAACCTGGTGGTTGACATTGAATCTGCGCTGCGCCTGGCCCAGCAACAGGCACAGCTGACCGGCAGTGCCGAGCCGCTGATTGCTGCGCTCCGGTCTGCCGAGCAGCGGCTGCAACGCGCTGCCCAGCCACGCCTGAACCCGCTGCAACGTGCAATTGCCAAAGATACAGACCGAATCAAAAACGCCAGCCTGACCGATGTGCCCGTGCTGATGCTGAAAATCGATGAACTTTCCCGTCTTGCTGACGATTTGCCGCTGGCCAATGCCATGGTGTCCAGTCAGCAGGGCCGTGGGGCAGAGGGCTTGGTCATGGCTGAAGCGCCCAATGTGGCAGCTTCGGCTCCGCGGCCTGCCGCATCGGCGGCCAGCAAACCATCATGGATGGTGTTTGACAAATCAGCCTTGAATGGCTTTTCACAGCGCGCGTTTGACGGCCTGCGTGACGAGGCCCGAAAACTCCTGCGTGTCAGCCGTATAGACCAGCCCGAAGCTGCCTTGCTGTCGCCAGAACAGTCGTTTTTTCTGCGTGAAAACTTCAAGTTGCGCCTGCTCAATGCCCGTCTGGCCTTGTTGTCACGCCAGACTGAAACGGCTAGAGCCGACCTGCAAAATGCCAGCAACTGGCTGCTCAAATATTTTGACGCCTCTTCACGCAAGACCCAGCTTGCCAGCCAGTTGTTGCAGCAGGTGCAGAGCCAGCTCAAAACCAGCGAGTTGCCGCGCCTGGACGACACCATGTCAGCGCTGGCCACAGCCGCTGCCGGCCGTTAGGAGTTTTCAGGATGCGCGCAGCACTCTGGCTTCTGGCCCTGTTTGGTATCGCGGTTGCAACAGCCCTGATGGCTGGCAACAACCAGGCGGTGGTGACGATTTTCTGGCCGCCTCACCGCGTTGATATTTCCTTCAATCTGGCGGTATTGCTGCTGACCGGGCTTTTTGTGCTGCTTTATGTGGCAATCAGGGCGTTTTCTGCGGTCTATTCTTTGCCCGCCGAAGCCCAGCGCTGGCGCGCCCAGCAAAAAGAGCGTGCCATGTATGGTGCGCTGATGGATGCACTGGCCCATCTGCTGGCGGGCCGTTATATACGCGCCAGCAAATCAGCCAACAATGCACTGGTGCAGGAAAAAGGCCTGGTGCTGCTGTCTGACCAGTCCGGCCATGCCACCGGGCACAGCATCAGCCGATCCAACCAGTTGCGTGCGCTGGCGCATCTGCTGGTGGCTGAAAGTGCGCAGTCACTACAGAACAATCCGCTGAGAGACAAACATCTGCAATTGGCCCTGGACAGTTCGGCCCAGCGTAATGCGCTTGAAGTGCGCGAAGGCGTGCTGTTCAGGGCGACCCGCTGGGCGATTGAAGACCGCGATGCCGGTGCCGCGCTGGAGTGGCTGGGTCAGTTGCCTCAGGGCGCTGCCCGTCGCACGCTGGCACTGCGCATGAAACTGCGCGCCACCCGCCAGGTTCATCAGACCGCACAGGCGCTTGATACTGCACGTTTGCTGGCAAAACACCGGGCCTTTTCACAGACTGCAGCGCAAAGCATCGTGCGCGGGCTGGCGCTTGAGTTGCTCAACGATGCCCATGACCCGGCGCAACTGCAGCAGGCCTGGGCCTCGCTTGTCGCCAGCGAACGCAATATGCCGGAACTGGTCGTACACGCCGCCAACCGCCTGATGGCTCTGCACGGCGACGCAGAACTGGCCCGCAGCTGGGTGCTTGAGATCTGGGAACGCATGGTGCAACCGCGCTCGGACATCAGTGAAAGCCTGCGCGTCAAGCTGATCCTGGTGCTGGAAGCCGGGTTTTCAACACTGGACGCCGCCTGGCTGGCACGCATAGAAACCGCACAAATGAGCTGGCCCCGCGACGCCAATCTGCAATACCTGGCCGGCATGGCCTTTCTGAACCGCCAGTTATGGGGCAAAGCCAGGCAACTTCTGTCCCAGGCTGCGATGGGCCTGCAGGATGTCAACCTGCACCGCAAAGCCTGGCTGGCTCTGGCCAAACTGGCCGAGCAGCGTGAGGATGAGCAGGCTGCGGCCGAGGCTTACAAACAGGCTGCGCAGTTTTGAGTTTTTGAAAACCACGCAGCAGGATTTGCTGGCGCTCCGGATGCCTCATGCCTCAGGTTGGCAATTTTGTCAGGAGAGGGCTTTGCGCCTTTTACATATTGCGCAAAATAAATGCTGGTGTCGGCAACCATCGCTGCAACGTGAGCGCAGCTATACAAATCTGCGACCTGACTGTGCAACGGTGATCGGCAGGGTGGATCTGCTGTTCACCGTTGCCCTGTTCCGTTTACTGCCCATGCAGGATAAATCAGAGCGACTTGCGCCAGAACACGGAAATCTGCGCCTGGGTCAGCTGGGTCCGTGGCTGGCTGGCTGTGCCGGTAGGCACGCCCAGGCGTGTCACCACGCCGGTCTTGCCGGCGGCAATGCGGGTCGTGCTCCACTGCGTACCTACATAGAACTGGCCATTGGCAATGCTGCCCAGTTCCAGTTCTGCTGAAACGCCGGCACTGCGGGTGTGTCCAAGCTCCAGCAGCAGGGCATCGCGTCCTGGCAGCCATACCTTGACTTCAGGCTGAAATGACATGCCTGCGTAGGCTGACAGCATGAGGCGTTTGCTGGATGCCAGGGGCCACCAGCGCAAACCCAGTTGTACCGGAAACATGCGAAACTCTTCCGGGTAACCCTGAACATTTCCCGCCGACCTGATGTCCCGTTTTGAGTTCGATATGCCTGCGGAAACAAAAGGTTCAAGCTGCTGCGCCAGCGGATAGGCGTAGCTGAGCATCAGTTCGGAATTGCGCAAGGCCGACTCTGTCGTGAATGCCACGCCAGCCGTGCTGAAACCGGTGTAGTCACGCTCGCCCTGGGTCTGGGTTCCACGTATCGAGACTTTTCCCCAGTCGCAGGCAAGCTCTGCACCCAGGGCGGCAAAAGGCAACTCGCCTCTTTCGCGGACCAGGCGCTGGCCACTGGCTGAAAATTCCTGCCAGGTTTGCCGTTCCACGCCCACCTGAACCGTGGCCGTGGTATCCACGCAAGCTGCTGCACAACTTGCGGA
>JAZKIK010000026.1:13350-14695 GCA_040384925.1 Pseudomonadota bacterium
GTAAAAAACAGGCCACCCAGGCCTGTCTGAAAACTGAGCAGCTTCACCCCGGCTGTCTTATCGAATCGATGCCCATGACTGGGTGGACGAGGTCTCGTAAGTCCCGTCGCCATTTGCATCCAGCTCGATCAGCACTTCAGTCGCGCTTTTTGCTGTCACTCTGGTCCTGCTGCCGGCGTTGCCGGTGATGAGCAACTGGCCGACATATGGATTGCTGTTGGTGCTCAGGGTGACAAACGGCGTGGTGGTTTCAACGCCCAGGGTCAGGTTGGACAGGGCTGAACTTGCCAGCGTGCCCTTGACTGTGGATGTGTGTTTGTAGGACGATGTCGGCGTGTTGGGGGCCTTGACCTGGCTTGTGTTGAAGTTGGTCAGGCTGCGGCTGTAGCTTGTACCGCCAATGACGGAGTTGACTGTAAAGCTGCTGGCAGACATGGACTCATTAAGCACATTGACACCGTTGGCCGCCAGGGTCAGGGTCATGTCGCCATTGGCAACCAGATTTGAGGATGACGAAGCAACGCTGAAACCCTTGTAGGTCAGCCTCAGGCTGCCTGTGTAGAAGTTGCTGTTGAGATTGCCCGTCAGTGTCAGGATATCGATGGTGAACGCGCCATTGATGGTGGAGCCATCGCCTGGCCTGCAGTTGTTGGCTGTGAGGCCTACAGAGTCTCCGGCACTTTCCCTGCTGTTATTGTCTGCGTCATTTTCCGTGACGGTGAGTGTGCCGCCTGAACGGCAGTTTTCGGTCGTGGTCTGAACGACACCTGTTGCAAGCGCTTGATCCTTGAACCGGTTGCCCAGCTTGCTAACCTGATCGCGGCCGAACTGGATAATGGCGCTGTCGTCACTGCTTTCTACACCCACTGCCAGGGAGGGGGCATCAAGCAGGAAAAATCCTGATGAAACTGCCTCGGAAGCCGCAAGAATGTAGTTTGAGCTGGTCAGTGTCACCGATGTGGGTGCAACAACAACCGGTGTGCCAGCGGCGGGCGCGTCGCCACCGCCACCGCCACCGCAAGCGGAAACTGTCAGGCCTACAAGAACTGAAACCAGGGACAAACGCATAAAAACCTCTGAAGTAATAAATGATTCGTGCTCCCGAGCGCAGCGGCTGCCGTGATGCGCGGGGCTTGGTGACTATACCAAAGTTAAGTTTGTGTTAATGCTGGTTTCTAATTGTTAAAAATAACATCTTTTAGCTACAGCTGACAGCGCTGATTTGCCTTGTATGGCGGCGCAGAAAAAAGGCCCGCAACTGCGGGCCTTGATGTGACGGCAAACTGGCCGTGTCAGCCTGCTGTCGTTTCAAAAGGCAGGGTGACCTGGCCAAGGTCGCGTTTGG
>JAZKIK010000027.1:0-5808 GCA_040384925.1 Pseudomonadota bacterium
ATTTATTTCCGCGACGAAGCACCGCTGGGTGGCCTGCAGGCAGCGGCGCAACTGGGCCGCAGTGACTTCAAAAACCTGATTGCGCTGACCAGCCTGTCAAAACGCAGCAATGTGCCCGGCCTGCGCAGCGGTTTTGTGGCAGGGGACGCGGCCATCATCAAGGCGTTTTTGCTTTACCGCACCTACCACGGCAGCGCCATGAGCCCTATCGTGCAGGCCGCCAGCATTGCGGCCTGGGCCGATGAAGACCATGTGCTTGAAAACCGCGCCATGTACCGTGAAAAGTTTGCCCGTGTCACACCCATACTGGCCGAGGTGATGGAAGTCGCCCTGCCGGACGCCGGTTTTTACCTGTGGGCCGGTATTCCGGAAGCATTCAAGGGCTCTGACACCGCTTTTTCAAGCGAACTGCTCGCTGCCTACAATGTAGTGGTTTTGCCGGGCTCGTACTTGGCCCGGGACGCGCGGGGCCACAACCCCGGCGCAGGCCGCATCCGCATGGCGCTGGTGGCTGAAACCGCCGAATGTGTTGAAGCCGCCGAACGCATCGTTCAATTTATCCAATCCAGAAACTGAAAATCATCCCAATGACGACTCAAGACAACGCCTTGCAAACCATCATCAACGCCGCCTGGGAAGACCGCGCCAGCCTGTCGCCCAAAACCGCTCCCAAAGACATTCTGGAGGCTGTTGAAAGCACGATTTCGCAGCTCAACAAGGGCCAGTTGCGGGTGGCCACCCGCGAAAGCGTGGGCGTATGGACAACCCACCAGTGGATCAAAAAAGCCGTGTTGCTGAGTTTTCGCCTGAAAGACAACGAACTGATGCGCGCCGGTGACCTGGGCTTTTTTGACAAGGTCAAGACCAAGTTTGCCCACCTCAGCGAAGCCGAAATGCGTGAAACCGGCGTGCGTGTGGTGCCTCCAGCCGTGGCCCGCCGTGGCAGCTACATTGCCAAGGGTGCGATTTTGATGCCCAGCTACGTCAACATTGGTGCCTGGGTCGGTGAGGGCACCATGGTTGATACCTGGGCCACTGTTGGCAGTTGTGCGCAGGTCGGCAACAACGTGCATCTGTCAGGTGGCGTTGGCCTGGGCGGTGTGCTGGAGCCATTGCAGGCCAACCCGACCATCATTGAAGACAACTGTTTTATCGGCGCTCGCTCCGAAGTGGTTGAAGGCGTGATTGTTGAAGAAAATTCCGTCATCTCCATGGGTGTGTACATTGGCCAGAGCACACCGATTTATGACCGCGAGGCCGACACGGTGACCTATGGCCGCATTCCGGCTGGTTCGGTTGTCGTTTCCGGCAATATGCCCAAGGCTGGCGGCAAATATTCCTTGTACTGCGCGGTTATTGTCAAGAAGGTTGATGCAAAAACACGTGCAACGACAAGCTTGAACGACTTGCTGAGGGACTGATGTACCCCCACGGTCGCTCACAACGCGCAAGCTCCCTGGACGTGCCAGCGCAAGATGCGCTGGCCCTTCGCGCTGTCCAAACCCGCGCAGGCGGGTTTGGAGCCGCAGCGCTCAGCCCCGAGGGGGCCGCTGCGCCTGCGGCCTGGCAAAGCCAGTTCCGCGGCCCCAGCTTGCACGGAAAGCACCTGCGCATCGCTGGATTATTGAGTTTTTAAAGTTATAGGGCGAATGTATGAGCACGATGGAAAGAATTTTGCGTTTGATGGCTGACAAAAAAGCCTCTGACGTTTACCTGTCGGCGCATTCACCGGCCCTGATCAAGATCAACGGCCAGGCGCTGCCTATCAACAGCCAGGTCTTGCCGGCTGATGCGCCGCTGAATCTGCTGTCTGAAATATTGCCGCCCGAGCGTATTGAAGAACTCAAGGAGCTTGGCGAGCTGAACATGGCCTTGCCGCTCGCTGGTGCGGGCAACTTCCGTATCAGCGCCTTCAGGCAGCGCAGCACCTATGCTGCCGTGGTCCGGTTTATTCCCAGCACCATTCCTGCGCTTGAAAGCCTGAATGTTCCGGAGATCCTTGGTGAGCTGATCATGGAAAAACGAGGCCTGCTGCTGATGGTCGGTGCCACGGGCGCTGGCAAAAGCACAACGCTTGCAGCCATGATGGACCAGCGCAACAGCACCACGCTGGGCCATATCCTGACGATTGAAGACCCGGTGGAGTTTTTGTTTACCAACAAAAAATCAGTCGTCAACCAGCGTGAGGTGGGCAGTGATACCCAGTCGCTGCAGGTGGCGCTTAAAAACGCCTTGCGCCAGGCGCCGGATGTGATTCTGATTGGCGAAATCCGCGACCGTGAAACCATGTCGGCCGCGATTGCTTATGCACAGTCCGGCCATTTGTGTCTGGCCACCATGCACGCCAACAACAGTTATCAGGCGTTGAACCGGATCTTGAGTTTTTACCCGGTTGAAGTGCGCAGCACCATGCTTGGCGACCTGGCTGCGGCGCTTAAAGCGGTGGTGTCACAACGCCTGCTGCGTACACAGGCGGGCGGCCGTGCACCCGCTGTCGAGGTGATGCTGAACACCAAACTGATTGCCGAGCTGATTGAAAAAGGCGATTTTTCAGGCGTCAAGGAAGCCATGGAAAAGTCCATGGCCGAAGGTTCACAAACCTTTGAGCAGGACATTGCACGCCTGATTACCGAAGGCATCGTGACCCGCAAGGAAGGCATTGTGTATGCCGATTCGCCGACCAATCTGATGTGGCGGCTGGAAAACGACTTTGTGGCCAAAGCCGCAGCGGCCGAACCCGAAGAAGATCCGGATGACGAACCGTCATTCACTGAAATCACACTGGACGTAAAACATTGAGCTCCGCCCTTCAACTGACCGAGCAGCTGATTTCACGCCATTCCGTCACACCCGACGACGCCGATTGCCAGAAGATACTCATCGCACGGCTGGCTCCGCTGGGTTTTGAATGCGAAACGATTGTCAGCGGACCTGAAGACTTCCGGGTCACCAATCTTTGGGCGAAATTCAAGGGTTTCAGCCCCGTTGCGCAAACACAGCAAAGTGATGCAGAAGTCAAGACTTTTGTATTTGCCGGCCACACCGATGTGGTGCCCACCGGCCCGCTGGAACAATGGCACAGCAACCCGTTCAGCCCCAGCCATCGCAATGGCCATTTGTATGGCCGCGGTGCTGCCGACATGAAAACCTCGATTGCGACGATGGTCGTCGCGGTTGAAGAATTTCTGGCCGCCAACCCCAAACCGGCCTTGTCGATTGCATTTTTACTGACCAGCGACGAGGAAGGCCCGGCCACAGACGGAACTGTTGTTGTTTGCAAACAACTGCAGGAGCGTGGTGAAAAACTCGATTTTTGCATCGTGGGCGAACCAACGTCGGTCGACAAACTCGGCGACATGATCAAAAACGGCAGACGCGGCACCATGAGCGGCAAACTGAGCATCAAGGGTGTGCAGGGCCACATCGCTTACCCACATCTTGCCAAAAACCCGATTCACCTTTTTGCGCCGGCCCTTGGCGAACTGGTCGCTACCGAATGGGACAAGGGCAACGAGTTTTTCCCGGCTACCAGCTGGCAGGTCAGCAATATCCACGGCGGCACAGGTGCCAGCAACATCATTCCCGGTGAACTGGTGGTGGACTTCAACTTCCGCTTCTGCACCGAATCAACACCCGAAAGCCTGCAGCAGCGCCTGGTCGCGGTGCTGAACAAACACGAGCTTGAATACGAACTCAAATGGACAATTGGCGGCCTGCCCTTTTTGACCACGCCAGGCGAGCTGGTCGAGGCTGTCAAGGCGTCCATCGCGCTTGAGACTGGCTTGACAACCGAATTGTCAACCACAGGTGGCACCAGCGATGGCCGCTTCATTGCCAAGGTGTGCAGCCAGGTGATCGAGTTCGGGCCCATCAATGCGTCCATCCACAAGATCAATGAAAACGTGCTGGTCAGCTCGATTGACCCGCTCAAGAACATCTACAAGGGTGTGCTTGAGCGTCTGGCCGGTGTAGCTGCAGCATGAACAAGCCCGGAGAAATGACTGTTATCGAACTGATAGAGGACACAGCCGCCGCTCTGGAAAACGCTGGTTTGACTCTTGCCGACGGTTTTGGCCAGGGCACCCTGACCGCTTTTGACGAGGCGGCCTGGCTGGTGCTTTGGCGGCTTGGTTTGCCCCTGGATTCCCTTGATTCGGTAGCAGACCAGCCTGTTGCCGAGGCACAGCGCGCAGAAGTTGCCACCCTTCTGGACATGCGCATCAAAAGCCGCAAACCGCTGGCCTATCTGACAAACGAAGCCTGGCTGCTCGGTGTGCCCTTTTATGTGGACGAGCGTGTCATCATTCCACGTTCTTTTATTGCTGAACTGTTGTTTGACGAAAGTATTGACCCCTGGCTCGGTGAAGACACGCACCAGGTGCTTGACTTGTGTACCGGCAATGGCAGCCTGGCCGTTCTGGCAGCCATGGTTTACCCGGATGTGGTGGTCGATGCCGCCGATATCAGCCCCGATGCACTGGTCGTGGCCCGCATCAATGTTGAAAAACACGGGCTGGCCGACCGCATCACATTGATCGAGTCCGATGGCCTGTCGGCCTGCAATGGTCAAAAAAATGGCGGCTACGACCTGATTTTGTGCAACCCGCCGTATGTCAATGCCGCCACCATGGCCGCCCTGCCGGCCGAGTTTCGTGCTGAACCGGCACTGGCACTGGCTGGTGGTGACGATGGTATGGACTTTATTCGTAGCCTTTTTGCTGGTGTTGTCAGCCACATGAGCGAAAATGCAGTGTTGGTGCTGGAAATAGGCAACGAAAGCGAAAACTTCAAGCAGGCTTTCCCTAGTCTTGAACCCCTGTGGTTTGAAACCAGCGCCGGGCCTGACCAGGTTCTGCTTTTGAGTCGCGAGCAACTGGCCCTGGTTTAAGGGTCTGGCGTTTGCGCCGCACCAGCTTTCTGACTGCTTGCTGCGCCCCGGCCCAGGGCAACCCTTTTTGATTCTGGCTTCGGCCACTTCGGCTTTTTTAGCCTTTTTGACATGATTACCCTAAAAAACGTGGTGCTGCGCCGTGGCGCCAAAGTAATTCTCGACAGCGCATCTGTCACCCTCAACCCCGGTGAACATGTTGGCCTGGTGGGGCGCAATGGTGCGGGCAAATCATCGCTGTTTGCGATGCTCAATGGCAGCCTGCATGAAGATGGCGGCGAGTTTTACATTCCCGCGCAATGGCGCATGGCCCAGGTTGCACAGGACATGCCCGAAACCGAACAAAGCGCCACCGACTATGTGATTGAAGGCGACATCGTGTTGCTGGCCGCGCAGGCTGAAGTGACAGCCGCCGAAACCAGTGGCGACGGCGACCGCATGGCCCACGCATATATGGATTTGTACGACTCTGGCGCGCACGACTCGCAGGCACGCGCGCAGGCGCTGATTCTGGGCCTGGGCTTCAAGGTCAGCGAGCTGGACAACCCGGTCAACAGCTTTTCAGGCGGCTGGCGCATGCGCCTGCAACTGGCTCGCGCGCTGATGTGCCCTTCAGACCTGCTGCTGCTTGACGAACCTACCAATCACCTGGATCTGGACGCGCTGGTCTGGCTTGAAGCCTGGCTCAAACGTTACCAGGGCACCATGCTGGTCATCAGCCATGACCGCGAGTTTCTCGATGCCGTGACCGATGTGACGGTGCATATCGAAAACTCAAAACTCACACGTTACGGCGGCAACTACAGCAAGTTTGAGGATTTGCGTTCCGAACAGATGGCGCTGCAACAAACCGCCTTCAGCAAACAGCAGGACAAGATTGCCCACCTGCAAAAATTCATTGCACGGTTCAAGGCCAAGGC
>JAZKIK010000028.1:0-4587 GCA_040384925.1 Pseudomonadota bacterium
AGTTCTACTCCCGCTACCGAAAGTGCCCTGATTCGCAGCATGCCCGTGGTGTTTGTGCTGATCTGGAGCACCGGTTTTATCGTCGCCAAGTTTGGCTTGCCGTATGCACCGCCGCTGACTTTTCTGGCGCTTCGCTACTTTTTGTCCATCATCTGCTTTCTGATCTGGATCACGCTGGCCAAAGCGTCCTGGCCACGGGGCCGCCATCAGTGGCTGCATCTTGGCGTGACAGGCATATTGATGCATGCCGCTTATCTGGGTGGTGTCTGGGTTGCAGTCAAAGCGGGCATGGGTTCAGGTCTGGTCGCGCTGATTGTGGGTTTGCAGCCGGTGTTGACTGCTCTTTGGGTGTCGATGGCTGCCTCAAGTGCGGCGGGGCAAGGCAGGCCGCAGGTTACTTCACGCCAGTGGATTGGACTGGCCTTTGGCCTGGGTGGTTTGCTGTTGGTGGTTTCACGCAAGTTTGGCAGCGGCACCGAGGTCACGATGCTGACGCTGGCTGCCACCGTGATAGCGCTTTTCAGCATTACCGCCGGGACGCTTTATCAAAAGCGTTTTGTCTCCCCCACCGATGTGCGCAGTGCCAACGCAATTCAGCTATGCGCCGCGCTGCTGGTGACCCTGCCTTTGACTTTTTTTGAAAGCGGTGTGATTACCTGGAATTCACATGTTGTCGGTGCCATGGCCTGGTCGGTGCTGGTGTTGACCCTGGGCGGCAGCTCGCTTCTGTATTTGCTGATACAGCGTGGTGCGGCAACTGCCGTGACCAGTCTTTTGTACCTGGTGCCGCCCACCACAGCCTTGATGGCCTGGCTTCTGTTTGACGAGTTGATCACCACCTCAACCATTGTTGGGACGGCCCTGACAGCGATAGGTGTCAGCCTGGTGGTGCGTGCTGCAAAACCTAAATCGCCCTGAACACGCCTGATTTCAAACTGCGTGGTTTGAGTCGGTAGCTTCCGGCAAAGCCGCTTTCCAGGGTTCTGCGGCAAACTGGTCCAGCAAAAAGTCTATCAGCAGACGGATGCGCCGTGGTGCATCGGCACGGTAGGGTGCCAGCCAGTGAATGTCTGCATCTGGCATGCACCAGTCGGGCAAGACCTGCAACAGTTGCCCGCTGGCCAGCAAAGGCGCAATGTCCCAAAGACTTCTAAGCATGATGCCCCGGCCCTGAACACACCAGTCACGCACCAGTTCACCCGAGTTGCTTGAAAGCGGGCCGCTGACACGTACGCGCATGGGAGTTTTGTCGTCGGCGCTGTTTAATGTCCACAAATCAACACGCTGGCCTGCCGAATTAAGGTTTTCACGCACCAGCAGGCAGCGGTGGTATTGCAGCTCTTCCAGATTCGAAGGTTGGCCGTGCTGCTGGATATAGCCAGGCGCAGCCACCAGAACACGCTGGTTGCGTGCCAGCCGCCGCGAAACCCACTGCGTGTCACGACCTTGAACCGACCACAGCCAGATGGCACCGTCAAAACCCTCCTGCGCCAGGTCGGGCAGTTGTTCAGTCAGCTGAAGCTGTATTTCAATCCGCGGATGCAGTTGTTGAAAACGCGCCAGCGCCGGCCCCAGCCACAGCCGTCCAAAGCCAAAGGTTGCGACCAGTCTGACAAGTCCCGTCGGTTCGGCCTTGCTTTCCTGAAGTTCGGCTTCAAGCTCGGTAAAGCCTTGCAGAATGACTTTTGCCCGCTCACACAGGGTTTCACCTTCGGCTGTGGGGCTGACACGTCGGGTGGTGCGCTGAAACAGGCGCTGGCCCAGTTGAGCCTCCAGCGCAGCGAGTCGTTTTGTGACGGCAGGATCCTGCACATTGAGGCTCAGCGCGGCCGCAGCCAGGCTGCCGTGGTCGCGTACGGCAAGTACCAGTTCCAGGTCGCTGCGGTCCATTCATTCCTTTTTGGAAGTAATTAATTGCCGGATTATTGCTTGAATAAATTGGCTGCGGCCTTGAAAATCCATCCAGCAACAAAACCAGCGGAGACACATGCAGACTTTTTTAACACCAGCGCGGTCCTTGTCCGCCACACAAAGCTTGGCGCAAGATGTTTGAGGGTTTTACATCCAGCGATGTGCAAGGCCCGGCAGGCAGCTTGCGCACTTTGCGGGGCGGGCAGGGCGCACCTCTTTTACTGCTTCATGGCCACCCGCAGACCCATGTCATGTGGCACCGCGTTGCACCCGTGCTGGCGCAGTTTTTTACCGTTGTCATGATGGATTTGCGCGGCTATGGTGATTCGGCCAGGGTTGCCAGTGATGTGCAGCACAAGTCCTATTCAAAACGTGAAATGGCGCTGGATGCGATGACAGTGATGCAGCACCACGGTTTTGACCGCTTTCAGGTGCTGGCGCATGACCGGGGCGCACGTGTTGCACATCGGCTGGCGGCTGACCATCCGCAGGCTGTAGAGCGCTTGATGGTTCTTGATATCGCCCCAACGCTGGCGATGTACAGCCATACCAGCGAGGCTTTTGCCACCGCCTATTGGCACTGGTTTTTTCTGATCCAGCCGCAGCCCTTGCCAGAGGCCTTGATTGAATCTGACCCGGTGCGTTATGTACGCAGCGTGATGGGCAAGCGCCATGCCGGTCTGGCCGCATTTGCGCCGCAGGCACTGGCCGAATACGAACGCTGCGCAGCCATACCGGGCACGGCAGAGGCCATTTGTGAGGACTACCGCGCATCAGCCACTATCGACGCAGTCCATGACCGTGCCGACATCAAGGCTGGGCACAAATTGGCGCAGTCGCTGCGTGTGTTGTGGGGCGAGCATGGTGCGGTGGGCAAATGTTTTGATGTGATGGCGCTGTGGCGCGAGCGGGCCGCTGATGTGTCGGGCTGCAGCCTGCCTTGTGGTCACTACATCGCCGAAGAAGCGCCTGAACTGCTGCTGGGGGAGGCGCTGAATTTTTTTAAAGCCCCTGTCAAAAATCATCCAGCTGAACAAGCTATTTATCCAAAGGAAAAATCATGAGCGCAAATACCGGTAAAAAAAGAATCGCAGTCATAGCCGGCGACGGCATTGGCAAAGAGGTGATGCCTGAAGGCATACGCGTGATGGACGCGGCAGCACGCAAGTTCGGCATTGATCTGCAGTTTGACCATTTCGATTTTTCAAGCTGGGACTATTGCGAAAAGCACGGAAAAATGCTGCCTGACGACTGGAAAGACCAGATTGGCGGACATGATGCGATTTATTTTGGTGCTGTCGGCTGGCCTGAAAAAATTGCCGATCATGTGTCATTGTGGGGTTCGCTGTTGTTGTTTCGCCGCGAATTTGACCAGTACATCAACCTGCGCCCGGCACGTTTGATGCCTGGCATCATTGCGCCGGTGGTTCGCCGGGACGGCAGCGCACGCCAGCCTGGTGAAATCGACTTCTACATCGTGCGAGAAAACACCGAGGGTGAATACTCCAGCATTGGCGGCCGGGCTTTCCCCGGCACCGAACGTGAATTTGTCTTGCAGGAGTCCGTTTTCACCCGGATTGGTGTTGATCGTGTGCTCAAGTTCGCGTTTGAACTGGCCCAGTCACGGCCCAAAAAACACCTGACCAGTGCCACCAAGTCCAACGGCATTTCAATCTCCATGCCCTACTGGGATGAGCGTGTGGAAGAAATGGCAAAAGGCTACGCCGACATCCGGCTTGACAAGTTTCACATTGACATCCTGACGGCCCACTTTGTGCAGCGTCCGGACTTTTTTGACGTGGTGGTTGCCAGCAACCTGTTTGGCGACATCCTCAGCGACCTGGGGCCAGCATGCACCGGCACGATTGGCATTGCGCCCAGCGCCAATCTGAACCCTGAACGCAAGTTCCCCTCGCTGTTCGAGCCGGTTCATGGCTCTGCGCCAGACATCGCCGGACGGCAGATCGCCAACCCCATCGGGCAAATCTGGTGCGGCGCAATGATGCTTGAGTTTCTGGGTCACAAGGAGGCGCACGATGCCGTGCTGGCCGCCATTGAAAAGGTTCTTGAGCCCGGCAGTGGTGCGCCCCGTACGCCTGATCTGGGAGGCAATGCATCGACCTCTGATGTCGGCAAAGCCATTGCCGCAGCGCTGGGCGAGTGACTGTTTGTGGTGTGTTTGTCAACCTGAAAATTGCAGGGCGTACTTTGCGCGCTGTGATTGAGGCGCGGAAAACAGTCTAGAATCCGCGTCCTCACTTCAAAAAACTGATGCAGTATTGACACCCGGAAAGCCCGTGGCTTTAATGGTGAATCAGTCAGCCAAATCGGCAAACTGCACAAAAGACTTCCGCTGACAATGCTGTTCGTTGTCCCGGAAGCTACTTTTTTGAGATAACAGATTAACTTACACGAACGAGGGACTCCTTGTGAACAAGACCGAACTGATCGAGCACATTGCAAAGAATGCAGATATTTCCAAGGCTGCTGCAACGCGTGCTCTGGAGTCAACCATCAGTGCAGTAAAGACTACGCTTAAAAAAGGAGGCTCGGTGTCTCTTGTAGGATTTGGTACATTTACGGTTGGTCGTCGCGCTGCGCGGACTGGTCGTAACCCACGCACCGGCGATGCGATTAAAATCAAGGCAGCCAAGGTTCCAAAGTTCCGTCCGGGCA
>JAZKIK010000029.1:0-10618 GCA_040384925.1 Pseudomonadota bacterium
TCAACATGCCAGAACCCATACTGACCGAGGCCATGCCAAAAAAGGCATTTGCAGCCGCCTCAACCGTATAGGGCAGTTGCATGCCGCCTATGTCGTAGTCCTGCGCGGCGCTGAGCATGCCTGAATCGGCATAAGCCTTTTGTGCATCGTGTGTGGCCTGCGGCAGTATGACTTTTTCCCCATCAAAATGCGGCTCCTGCGTATCAACCAGGCGGTTGAAAGGGGCGTATTTTTCACGCGCGATGCGTTCACAGGTGTCAAAAACCGCGTCAAAGGTTTCGCGGCTGTGATCGGCAAAACGCGGGCGCTGGTTCAGGGCTTCGGCGTTTAGCCACTGGTAAAGCAGGAAATCAAGCGTGGGACGCAAGGCCATGTTTTGCAAACTTTCCGGATTGGGTCGCGTTCAGGCGAGATCGTGAAGATGGCGTTTTTGCACTTCGACAAGTGGCAGAACGAACTCCTCTACCCTGCGACCTGCCTGCTTGGCGAGTTGAGGATTTTGTATCCAGATTTCTGTGAACGTGGACACAAGTTGAAGTGATTGATGCCACCGCATGGCGGCATCCGCTGCGTTGATTGTTTTGCTGACGATGACGTTTTCAGACATATGGGTCTTCTCCCCGCTGGATTTTTTCAAGGGCTTCAATGTCGATCCGGTCTTTCGGCCTGTTTGCTATCCGCTTCATCAAAATCAGATGCTCAATAGAAGCAATTTTCACCGCTCGATCAAACAAGTCCACAGTCACAGCTTCAAGATGCAAGTTTCCAAAGGAAACTTCAGGACGAACCAGCACATCAATCACCGATCCAGCTACTTGGGGCTCCCGCAAGCCAAAAGCAAACATTCCCTTTTCACGATGCCATCGATCAATTTGATCCGGATTCCGCAGCGAATCAATGCTGACCGGAACGACCGGCTCCAAGCCAAATTGTTTTGCCACTTTGATGAATTCCGACAGATTTTCATCGGTCATCGCCAGTACCAAATCGAGATCAATGGTGGTTCTTACAAACCCATGCAGCTGCACCGCAAAACCACCTACAAGAACAAACTGGACATTTGCATCGGTCAGCGCTCGCAGGATATCGGGAATGCTTTTCATGCCGTCAGCTTAATGCAAAACTTTCGGCATGCAAAAAATCATAAAACCTCAAAAATCCCCGCAGCGCCCATGCCGCCCCCAATGCACATGGTCACACACACACGTTTGGCACCGCGCCGTTTGCCTTCAATCAGTGCATGGCCGGTCAGGCGTTGGCCGGTGACGCCGTAAGGGTGGCCGACGGCAATTGCGCCGCCATTGACATTGAGTTTGTCCATCGGGATGCCGAGTTTGTCGGCGCAGTACAGCACCTGCACGGCAAAAGCCTCGTTCAACTCCCACAGGTCGATGTCCTGAATGCTGAGGCCAAGTTTTGCCAGCACTTTTGGAATGGCAAACACCGGGCCAATGCCCATTTCGTCAGGCTCGCAGCCTGCCACCGCAAAACCAAGAAAACGGCCAAGCGGTGCCAGGCCTTTTTTCTGGGCCAGGGTTTCGTCCATCACCACGACTGCGCCGCCCCCGTCCGAGAACTGGCTGGCATTGCCTGCAGCAATCACGCCACCAGGAATGGCGGGTTTGATGCCGCTGATGCCTTCCTTGGTGGTACCAGCACGAATGCCTTCGTCGTTGCTGACGGTGACCTGTTTGGTCGTGAGGCCCATGACCGGGTCGGCAACACCCATGGTCACGGTGATGGGTGCAATTTCAGCCTGGTACAGGCCGGCGGCCAGCGCTGCCGTGGCTTTTTGCTGGCTGATGGCACCGTATTCGTCCATGCGGTCGCGCCCAATGTTGTAACGCTGGGCCACCTGTTCGGCGGTTTGCAGCATGTTCCAGTAAATCTCTGGCTTGTTCTTGGCAAGCCAGTCTTCACGCATCATGTGGGTGTTCATCTCCTGCTGCACGCAGGAAATGCTTTCAACACCACCGGCCACGTAAATGTCGGCTTCACCGGCAATCACACGCTGCGCTGCGGTGGCAATGGCCTGCAGGCCGGATGAACAAAAACGGTTCAGCGTATAGCCGGAAACCGTGACCGGGCAGCCCGCACGCAGGGCAATCTGGCGTGCAATATTGGCACCGGTTGCGCCTTCGGGTGTGGCGCAGCCAATGATGACGTCATCAACTTCGGCGGCCTCGATGCCGGCGCGGCTGATGGCGTGCTGCACCGCATGGCCACCCAGAGTGGCACCATGCGTCATGTTGAAGGAGCCCTTCCAGCTTTTGGCAAGTGGCGTACGGGCGGTAGAAACAATTACAGCTGAAGTCATGAAAATCTCCGAAAATTAATTAAAGGTTTTGCCTTCGGCTGCAAGCCGTGCCAGCAGCGGCGCTGGTTGCCAGAATTTGGCGTCGTCCAGCGGGTTTTGCGCAAAACGGTTCATGGCCTGCACCACATTGAACAAACCAACCTGATCGGCATAAAGCATGGGGCCGCCACGGTAGATCGGGAAGCCATAACCCATCAGGTAAACCATATCAATATCGCTGGCCTTGGAAGCAATGCCTTCTTCCAGAATATGCGCGGCCTCATTGACCAGCGAATAAACCAGGCGCTGGACGATTTCTTCATCAGAAATCTTGCGAGGGGTAATGCCCAGTGCGGCACGGTGCTCTTCAATCATGGTGACGACTTCAGCATTTGGAATCGCATCACGTTTGCCGGGAATGTAGTCATACCAGCCTGCGCCGGTTTTCTGACCAAAACGGCCTTTTTCACACAAGAGGTCAGCGGTTTTGCTGTACTTCATGTCTGGTTTTTCAACATAACGGCGTTTGCGAATGGCAAAACCAATGTCATTGCCAGCCAGATCGCCCATGCGGAAGGGGCCCATGGCAAAACCGAAGTTTTCAATCGCCTTGTCAACCTGGGCTGGTGTGCAGCCTTCGTCCAGCAGGAAACCACCCTGGCGGCCGTATTGCTCAATCATGCGGTTGCCGATAAAACCATCACAAACGCCTGAAACCACGGATGTCTTGCGAATTTTTTTGCCCAGCGCCATCACGGTGGCCAGCACATCCTTGCCGGTTTTTTCACCACGCACCACTTCAAGCAGTTTCATGATGTTGGCGGGGCTGAAAAAGTGCGTGCCAATCACGTCCTGCGGACGTTTGGTGAAAGCCGCAATCTTGTTCATGTCCAGGGTGGACGTGTTGGACGCCAGAATCGCGCCGGGTTTCATCACGCGGTCAAGTTCGGTGAAGACTTTTTCCTTCACGCCGAGTTCTTCAAACACGGCCTCGATCACCATGTCGGCATCACCCAGGTCGTCATAACTCAGTGTGGTGCTGAGCAGGCTCATGCGTTCTTCGTATTTTTCCTGCTTGAGTTTGCCTTTTTTCACCTGCGCTTCGTAGTTTTTACGGATGGTGGCAATGCCGCGGTCCAGCGCTTCCTGCTTCATCTCAAGCATCTTGACCGGGATGCCGGCGTTCAGGAAGTTCATGGCGATACCGCCACCCATGGTGCCCGCACCAATCACGGCCAGGGACTTGATCTCGCGAGTCGGGGTGTCGGCTGGCACATCGGGGATTTTGGAAGCGGCACGGTCAGCAACAAAAATGTGGCGCAGTGCGCGGCACTCGGGTGTCCACATCAGGTTGATGAAGGTCTCGCGCTCATAGGCCATGCCCTCGTCAAACTTGCGTTTGGTAGCCGCCTCAACCGCGTCCACACACTTGAGCGGTGCCGGGTAGTTTTTGGACATGCCCTTGACCATGTTGCGGGCAAACTGGAAGTAGGCGTCGCCGTTACGGTGGCGGCAAGGCAGGTTGCGCACCAGCGGCAAGGGGCGAATGTCGGCAATCGACTGGGCAAATGCCAGGGCTTCTTCAGCCAGTGATGCGGGTGAGGCGGCCAGTTTGTCAAACAGCTTCTGACCAGGGATCTGCGCCAGCAGTTCACTCTTGACGGGCTCACCGCTGACAATCATGTTCAGCGCGGGTTCCACACCCAGGGCTCGTGGCAGACGTTGTGTACCACCGGCACCAGGAATCAGGCCCAGCTTGACTTCAGGCAAGGCAATATTGCAACCAGGCGCAGCGATGCGGTAATGGCAACCCAAAGACAGCTCCAGGCCACCACCCATGCAAACCGTGTGAATCGCTGCGACAACAGGTTTTGCAGAGTTTTCAACGGCCAGAATCACGCTGAGCAGATTGGGTTCGGTCAAGGCCTTGGGGCTGCCAAACTCCTTGATGTCGGCACCGCCTGAAAACGCCTTGCCTGCGCCAGTGATCACGATGGACTTGATGGCTGAATCGGCATTGGCCTTTTGCAGGTTGTCTGTGATGCTGAGCCGGGTCTCGTGTCCCAGGCCATTGACGGGCGGGTTGTTCAGCGTGATGACGGCTACGCTGCCATGAACTTCGTAAAGAGTTGTCATTGAGGTGCTTCTTTCCTTGAGTGGAGTTTCAGTTGTCTCGGCTCAAATGCAGGGGCTGCATTCGAGAATAAAATAGTACGACCGTTCTTTTTTTGTATTGTAGGGTCGGTTCGTGAACACGCAATGTCAAATGAGCCCTGCAAGTGCTTTGCAATGCCCAAAACCAGCCAAACTTGTCCCAGCGGTGACAAGGTTGACGATTTTCAGACCTCCAGCCATTCCTTGCGAGTGTAGGCATCGGCCCGCAGGCTGTCAGGCGTGCCCTGAAACACAATGCTGCCGTGGCCCATCACCAGAGCCCGGTCGGAAATGGCCATGGCAATCGTCAGCTTCTGCTCAATCAGCAGCACTGAAATGCCCTTGGCCTTCAGCGTCTGCAAATACTGCCCGACCAGCTCGACGATCTTGGGTGCCAGACCTTCGGTCGGTTCGTCAATGATGATGAGGTCCGGGTCCCCCATCAGGGTACGGCAGAGTGTCAGCATCTGCTGCTCTCCGCCTGACAGTACACCGGCTTCGGTGTGCTGGCGCTCCAGCAGGCGCGGAAACATGGTGTACATGTCGTTAAAAGCCCAGCGTGAACCCTTGCCCGAGCCTTTTTGCCCCAGCAGCAGATTTTGATGCACTGTGAGTTTGGGGAAAATATCGCGGTTTTCCGGCACATAACCAATGCCCAGATGGGCAATCTGGTAGGCTTTTTTACCAACGATCTCAGTGTTTTTCCATCTGATGGAACCCTGGCAGTCGACCAGCCCCATGATGGCTTTGGCGGTGGTTGAACGGCCCGAGCCGTTTCGCCCCAGCAAGGCAATAATTTCACCGGGCTGTACATCAAAGGAAACGCCATGAAGCACATGGCTTTTGCCGTAGAAGGCGTGGAGGTTTTTGATATGCAACATGTTCAGTGTCCTCCAGCCTGCTGGTCGGCAACTGAAGAGCCCAGATAGGCCTCCTGTACGCGCTGATCAGCCCGCACCGCTTCGGGCTTGTCATAGGCGATCACCTCGCCGTACACAACGACTGCAATCTTGTCGGCCAGGCCAAACACCACGCCCATGTCGTGCTCTACCGTCAGCAGGGTTTTACCGACCGTTACCTGCTTGATCAGGCTGATGAAACGGCTGGTTTCCGAGCGGCTCATGCCGGCCGTTGGTTCGTCCAGCAAAATCACATGGGCACCGCCGGCAATCGTGATGCCGATTTCAAGCGCACGTTGTTCGGCATAGGTCAGGTTGATAGCCAGCACGTCGCGCTTTTTGTCGAGTTTGATCATGGTCATCAATTCTTCTGCGCGTTCATTGGCATCATCGAGATCAGCCAGAAACTTGAAGAAGGTGTATTTGTAGCCCAGGCTCCAGAGCACACCACAACGCAGGTTTTCAAAAACACTGAGTTTGGGAAAGATGTTGGTGATCTGGAAACTACGCGACAAACCAAGCCGGTTGATTTCAAATGGTTTTTTGCCGTTGATGGACTTGCCGTCAAGCAGCACTTCACCACTGGTGGGTTCAAACCGGCCACTGATCAGGTTGAACAGCGTTGATTTTCCTGCGCCGTTTGGGCCAATGATGGCCACCCTTTCGCCTGAAGCCACCTGCAGGTTGGCACCCCGAATGATCTCGGTCTTGCCAAAACTTTTGCGCAGGTTTTTGAGTTCAAGTGAATATCTGGTGCCCGGTATTTCACCAGGAACCGCACCTGGCGAGTCCAGGTGATTCGGCACGCTGCTGTCAGACGCAAGAGTCATAAGGCCTCCCTGCGTTTGATTTCCTTTTCAATGTCATTTTGTATCTGGCCCCATTGCGTCAAAAACTGCCTGCGTATGAGTTCAAACAGACCCAGGCCGGTCAACAGCACAAAACCCGCACCGAACCAGCTGTTGAGGTTCGCTGCATTGAGTTTTGCGCCCATAAAAACCAGCTCTGAGCCCAGTGCCGCATTGAGCTGCAGGTGGTAAATCATCTCGACCATCGCAGCCGCACCAATCAGCGCCACAACAGCGGTCACCGCCAGGCCCAGGTAGGCAACCCAAAGCTCTTTTAATTTTCCAAAGCTGGCAACCCGCAGATTCATCATGATCAGGCTGGCAATACCGCCGGGTGCATACATCACCATGAACAGAAAGATCAGGCCCACATAAAGCAGCCAGGCCATGGTGAGCTCTGACAGCAGAATCAGCGCCAGCACCAGCAGCCCGGCGCCAATGATCGGCCCGAAAAAGAAGGTTGCGCCACCCAGAAAGGTAAACAGCAACAGGCTGCCCGAACGCACGCCGCTGACAACCTCGGCAGTCACGATTTCAGAATTGATGGCAGCCAGCCCTCCGCCAATACCGGCAAAAAACCCGGCAATGATGAAGGAGTAATAACGTACACGCTGCGTGTTGTAGCCAATGAATTCAACCCGCTCCGGGTTGTCACGCACTGCATTCAAAATACGCCCCAGCGGTGTGCGGGTAAAGGCAAACATGGCGGCAGTGCATATAAAGCAGTACACCGCAATCAGGTAATAAACCTGAATCTGCGGCCCAAAACTGATGCCCCATACCGGTTTGCCATAAGCGCGGTTGGTGGTAATGCCACCCTCACCGCCAAAAAACTCGGGAAACATCAAGGACATGGCAAATACCAGTTCACCCACACCCAGGGTGATCATGGCAAATGTGGTGCCGGCCTTCTTGGTGGTCACATAACCAAGCAAGGTGGCAAAAAAGAGGCCAGACAAACCGCCAACCAGGGGAATCAGGCTCAGGGGAATAAAAAACGTGCCTTTGGCAGCCATGTTCATGGCATGAATCGCCAGAAAAGAACCCAGCCCGGCATACACCGCATGCCCAAAACTGAGCATGCCCCCCTGCCCCAGCAGAATGTTGTAGCTCAGGCAGATGATGACAAGATAACCCGCCTGCGACAGCATGGTCAGGGCAAGGCTGCTTTTGAACATCAGCGGTGCCACGGCCAGAAGCAGCGCATACAGGCCCCACAACACCCATCGCCCGACGTTATGGGGTTTGAATTCGTAATATTTTTTGCTCATGACTTGTCTGTGAATTTTTTATTCTTCCTGAACTTCTGGACCCGGCTTTTGATTTAAATTTTTTCAGCCTTCCCGTGTACCCAAAAGGCCTTTGGGACGAAAAATCAATATCAAGACCAGAAACATGAACGGAAGAATCGGTGCAACCTGCGAAATCGTGAGTTTGAGCAGCGGATATCCGAAGGTTTCGGGCGTCACCACAAACCTGAACTGCGCCAGCAGGCTCATCAGCGACTGGTCCATGGCAACGGCAAAAGTCTGCACCAGCCCAATCAGCAATGAGGCCAGAAATGCCCCCGACAGGGAACCCATGCCGCCCACCACCACCACTACAAAAATAATCGCCCCGACTGAGCCGGCCATAGCGGGTTCGGTCACAAAGGTATTGCCGCCAATCACACCAGCCAGCCCGGCCAGTGCTGCCCCGCCACCAAATACCAGCATGAAAACCCGCGGCACGTTGTGGCCCAGGGCTTCAACGGTTTCGGGATGCGTGAGCGCCGCCTGTATGACCAGACCAATGCGGGTTCTTGTCAGCAAAAGCCAGATACTCAGCAGCATCAGCAGCGAAATAAACATGATGAAAGCACGCGACTTGGGGAAATTGGTGCCAAAAACCGTGAACAGCGGCCCCTGCAGGCCGGTCGGCAACACGTAGTTGACAGCCGAGCGTCCCCAGACCAGTTGCACCAGTTCAAGCAGCAGATAAGACAGGCCAAAAGTAATCAACAGTTCCGGCACATGGCCGAACTTGTGTACCTTGCGCAGGCAAAAGCGCTCAAAAGCAGCGCCCATGGCAAACACCATCATGGGCGCAACCAGCAGCGACCACCAGAAGCCAATCACCTGCGAGGTGCTGTAGGCCAGGTAGGCACCGACCATGTAAAACGAGGTGTGCGCAAAGTTAAGCACACCCATCATGCTGAAAATCAGCGTCAGCCCGGAACTCAGCATGAACAGCAGCAAGCCGTAGCTGAGCCCATTGAGCAGCGAGATGGTGAAAAACTCCAGATTCATGGGTATGTGCCTGAGCAAAAAAGTACAAGAAAAAAGGCCCGAGGGTTGGTCGGGCCTTGGTGCCTGGTGAGTGCCTATAAATCAGTGCATTACGAAGGCCGCTTCATCTGGCATGAAGTCGGTGTGCTGGCGACATAGGGCTCGAAGTATTTGATGGGTACAAAGGTATAACCGGTGTTTTCAGCGTCGTAGGGGAATTTGCCGCCAGCCTTTTCCCAACGGTCGATAAACAGGCCTTGCTGCAACTGGTGATCGGTCTTGCGCATCTCGACTTCACCGTTAAAACTCTTGAACTTCATGCCTTCCATGGCTTTGGCAACCACTGCAGCGTCGGTTGATTTGGTCTTGATCATGGCTTCCGTCAGGATCGTGAATGCGTGGTAAATCGCGCCAGTATAAAAGTCGTCGTTGAATTTCTTTTTGTACTCGGCTTGCAGTTGCTGGATTTCACCACCCATATTGAGGTGGTTGTATGAAACCATATAAACGCGCCCCGCAGAAGCCGCGCCACCCAGCGCTGTTGGTGTGCCGGTCACACCTGCATAGTAGGTGTAGAACTTGACGTTGTTCAGGCCGGCCTCATTGGCTGCCTTGACCAGCAGCGACAAATCAGAACCCCAGTTGCCGGTAATCACCGTGTCGGCACCCGACTGCTTGATTTTTGCGACGTAAGGCGCAAAGTCACGCACCTGCGCCAGCGGATGCAGATCTTCACCCACGATCTGGATGTCTGGCCGTTTGTTCGACAAATTGGCTTTTGCAAATTTGGCAACCTGCTGGCCGTGTGAATAATTCTGATTGATCAGGTAGACCTTTTTGATCTCGGGCTGGTCTTTCATGAAAGTGGTGAGTGCCTCCATTTTCATGGAAGTATCAGCATCCAGACGGAAATGCCAATAATCACATTTGCTGTTGGTCAAATCGGGGTCAACCGCAGCATAGTTCAGAAAAACAACTTCCTTGCCCGGATTGCGCTCGTTGTATTTGGAGAGTGCATCAATGATTGCCAGCGCAGGGCCGGAACCATTGCCCTGCACCACATAACGTGCGCCCTGGTCAATCGCTGATTTGAGGGCGTTGGTGGTTTCCTGCGGGCTCAGTTTGTTGTCAATGCCAATAATTTCAAACTTGACACCAGCCTTGCCCTTTTTGCTGAACTCGTCAGCCAGAAACTGGAAACCCTTGAGCTGATTGGTGCCCACGGCAGCCATCAGGCCGGACAAGGGATCAAGCCAGGCAATCTTGACGGTCTGGTTCAAATTGACCGCACCGGCAGCCACTGCAGGTGCTGCTGGCTTGGCAGCGGTTTGAGCCTGAACAAAACCACCACACAGCAGGGCCGATACGGCCATTGCAATACCAACATGGCGACGCAAAAAATTAGCTTGGGTTGTCATCCCTTGTCTCCTGATTAGTTCTGAACAATTAACTTGATATTCAACAGATTCAACTGGGCACCGCTGAAGGTTAGGGTAAAAAATGTTGCGGTGCGTCAGGGAATGCCCTAGCTGATGTCGCTAGCGTGACGCAGGCTCACCCCAAGCGATGCCGAATTCAAAGCCCCGGCAATCTGTAATCTTTCAACATCTCGCGCAGCCTGGTTTTAAGCATTTTTCCGGTCGCCCCGAGTGGAATGGCATCAACAAAAACCACGTCATCCGGAATCTGCCATTTGGCGGTTTTGCCTTCGTAAAAGGCCAGCAGCTCTTCACGCGAGACCTCGGTGCCCGGCTTTTTGACGACCGCCACAATCGGCCTTTCGTCCCACTTGGGATGCGCCACCCCGATACAGGCCGCCATGGCAACGGCCGGATGCGCCACCGCTATGTTTTCCACGTCAATCGAGCTGATCCACTCGCCGCCCGACTTGATGACGTCCTTGCTGCGGTCGGTGATCTGCAGATATCCATCGGCATCAATCGTGCCCACATCCCCTGTAGGGAACCAGCCATCAACCAGGGGGTCGCCCCCCTCGCCCTTGAAATACTCACGAACAATCCATGGTCCCTTGACGTACAGATCGCCATAGGTTTTGCCGTCCCAGGGCAACTCCTTGCCGGCATCGTCAACAATTTTCATGTCAACACCGTAAATCGCCCGGCCTTGTTTGAGGCGGATTTTCATGCGCTCTTC
>JAZKIK010000030.1:0-6299 GCA_040384925.1 Pseudomonadota bacterium
GAATGTGTTGATCCACCGTGTACACGTGAAACAGGTCATGCTGCATCTGCCCGACGATCTTGCGGAAAACCCACAGATAGCGGCCCAGCACCGAGGTCTGGTTCATCAACCGTATGGCATGTGTGATGCCTTCCGATTCCTGCATGATACGGCGGAAGGTGTCGCGGTTGACCGGGTCAGTACGAAACTTGCTGTTCATCACACCGCGCGCGTTGTATAGCGCGCGCAGGGTACGTGCCGACAGGCCCTTGATGCCCACCGTGGTTTCGTAAAGCAAAAAGGTTTCCAGAATCGCGTGTGGTTGGCGTACGTACAAATCGTCGCTGGCAACTTCCAGCATGCCGGCCTTGTCGGAAAAACGTTCGTTGATCGGATGCAGCGGGTAGGTGTTGGGGTTGAGCCGGTCCTGGATATTAAGCAGCAGGATCTGGTTGAGCTGCGTCACGGCCTTGGCAGCCCAGTAATAACGCCGCATCAATGATTCACTGGCCCGGCGCGGCAGGCGGCTGCCGTCTTCGGCCTTGCCGGTGTAGCCAAACGATTCGGCAACCGCTGTTTGCAGGTCAAACACCAGCCGGTCTTCGCGCCGACCTGAAATCAAATGCAGCCGGGCCCGAATCAGGCACAGCAGCGCTTCATTGGCCTTGATCTGTTTGACTTCAAACGCCGTAGCCAGCCCTTTGCGGGCCAGGTCATCCCATGACTTGCCGAGGCCGGCTGCACGTGCCACCCACAAAATGGTTTGCAGATCACGCAGACCACCTGGTGACTCCTTGCAGTTGGGCTCCAGTGAATAAGGTGTGTCTTCAAACTTGTTGTGGCGCTGGCGCAGCTCGAGTGTCTTGGCAATAAAAAACGCCTTGGGGTCCAGCGCGGCATCCAGCTGCTTTCTGAGGCGGGTGAAGTTTTTTCGGGAACCCGCCACCAGTCTGGCTTCAAGCAGGGAGGTCTGAACCGTCACATCCTTGCGGGCCTCTTCAACACAGTCAGACGCGGTGCGAACGCTCGAGCCAATCTCCAGCCCGCTGTCCCAGCAATTGCTGATAAAACTCTCGACCTTGGCCTTGAGTACCGGGTCGTCATCAACACCCGAATCGTCAGGCAGCAAAAGCAGTACATCCACATCGGAATGCGGAAACAGCTCGCCCCGGCCAAAACCACCAGCCGCCACCAGGCAGGCCGTATCGGGAAAAGCAGCCGCCTGCCAGAGCACTTTCAGTGTGGCATCGGCATGTCTGGTCAGTTTGTACAGCAGGCTGTGAATGCCGCGGGTCGAGGCGCCGCTGGTTGCAAGTGATGCAAACAGTGCGTTTTTACCTGCGCGATATTCTTCGCGGATTTTTGCGAGGTCAGTCATGATGTATTTTCAGAGGCGGCAAGGCGAGGGCCAGGGCCGCCGCCTGGGCGTCAGGCGTTGACGGCAACGGGCGCGGTGTGGGTTTTTTGTTCAGCTGATGCGGCATGAAACGCCGCCACAAAAGCCGGTGGTGGCGGGCTGCCTGCGGATACTGTCATGACTTCATAACCGGTTTCAGTCACCAGAACCGTGTGTTCCCACTGGGCAGACAGGGAATGGTCACGCGTGACGATGCTCCAGCCGTCTTTTTCGGGGCCGTCCTTGATGTCACGCTTGCCGGCGTTGATCATGGGCTCAATGGTGAAGGTCATGCCGGGTTTGAGTTCTTCAAGCGTGCCGGGTCGGCCGTAATGCAGAACCTGAGGTTCTTCATGAAACTTTTGACCTACACCGTGGCCACAAAACTCACGCACGATGGAAAAGCCCTGTTTTTCGGCAAAAGTCTGTATCGCATGGCCAATGTCACCCAGCCTGATGCCTGGCTTGACCCGCATGATGCCCTGCCACATCGCTTCATAAGTGATGTGACACAGGCGTTTGGCCGCAATCGAGGCTTCGCCAACCAGAAACATGCGGCTGGTATCGCCGTGCCAGCCGTCCTTGATGACGGTGACGTCGATATTGACAATATCGCCTTTTTTGAGCGGTTTGTCGTTCGGAATGCCGTGGCAGACCTGGTGATTGACCGATGTACACAGCGATTTGGGGTAGGGCACATAACCCGGAGGGCCGTAACCCAGCGTGGCTGGAATCGTGCCTTGCACCTGTGTCATGTAGTCATGGGCCAGCCTGTCGATTTCATTGGTCGTCAGGCCGGGTTTGATGAAGGGCGTGAGGTAGTCAAGCACTTCGGAGGCCAGACGGCCCGCCACGCGCATGCCTTCAATGCCCGCTGCGTCTTTGTAGGTAATACTCATATCGCGATTATCCCACTGGAGAGGCAAATGACAGAGCAGCAGGGGCAGTCTGACTGTTCACGCTGGTAAAATTTGCCGCCTATCCTTCGCCACGCCCTTATCGGCCTGATGGCGTGCCAACCCGAGCTGCGGCAGCCCAGCCGCCAGCCACAACCACAAGGCCACCGCCACCGTGACCCTGCATCTGACGACTTTTGAGGGCGAGCCGCACGGCATCAATGCCCTCAGCGACTTTCGAGCCCAGCAAATTCTTCCGCGCCTGCAAGCCATTCACGAAAAAATCGTGGCGATCCAGGCCCGATTTGTCCATCTGGTGGCAAGCGACCACCCGCCCACCGATGCTGAAAAAAGCCAGCTGGCTGCGCTGTTGACTTATGGCGAACCTGCAACTGCCGTGCCGTCTGGCGTGGTCCCAGGCCCGGTGTTTGTTGTCACACCACGTTTTGGCACGGTGTCTCCCTGGGCTTCCAAGGCCACAGACATTGCCCGAAACTGCGGCCTTGCCGTCAAACGGGTAGAACGCATCACCGAATTCCGTCTGAGCTTCAAGTCACAACTGCTGGGCAAGGCTTCACTGACAGACACGCAGAAAGAGCAGATTGCTGCGCTTTTGCATGACCGCATGACCGAAAGTGTGATGCCTGGCCGTGAGCAGGCAACAGGGCTTTTCACCGAACTCCAGGCCGCACCATTGCTCAGCATCGACGTGCTCGGCGGCGGCAAGGCTGCGCTGGAAGCCGCCAATACCGAGTTTGGCCTGGCTTTGGCGCTTGATGAGATTGACTATCTGGTCAATGCCTTTACCCAGTTGCAGCGCAACCCGACCGATGTTGAACTGATGATGTTTGCGCAGGCCAACAGCGAACATTGCCGCCACAAGATTTTTAATGCTGACTTCACGATTGACGGCGTGGCGCAGGACAAAAGCCTGTTTGGCATGATACGTAACACCGAGCGCCTGAACCCGCAACACACAGTGGTGGCTTATTCAGACAACGCTTCGGTGATGGAAGGTGTCAAAACCCAGCGGTTTTATGCAAAACCGGCCTCCGGCGTAGATGCTTCGGGCGCAGCAGGCACAACAAGTTATCAAACTTACAGTGCCAGCGATGAGGTGCTGATGCATGTGCTGATGAAGGTGGAAACCCACAATCACCCGACGGCCATTTCACCTTTCCCCGGTGCTTCAACCGGCGCGGGTGGCGAGATCAGGGACGAAGGCGCAACCGGACGCGGCTCGAAACCCAAGGCCGGCCTGACTGGTTTTACCGTGTCAAGGCTGTTTGACGACAGCTATGGCAAACCTGAACACATTGCCAGTCCGCTGCAGATCATGACCGAAGGCCCGTTGGGTGGCGCGGCCTTCAACAACGAGTTTGGCAGGCCCAACCTGGCCGGTTACTTCCGCGAATATGAGCAGACCGTGGGCGGCCAGCGCTGGGGTTATCACAAGCCCATCATGATTGCTGGCGGCGTCGGCACGATTGATGCCGAACTAACCAAAAAAATACTGTTCCCCGCTGGCACCTTGCTGATTCAGCTTGGTGGCCCCGGCATGCGTATCGGCATGGGCGGCAGCGCTGCGAGCTCCATGGCTTCGGGCACCAACGCGGCCAGCCTGGACTTTGACTCGGTACAGCGCGGCAACCCCGAAATAGAACGCCGCGCCCAGGAAGTCATCAACCAGTGCGCCCAGCTTGGCGCAGCCAACCCGATCCTGGCGATTCACGACGTGGGTGCGGGTGGTTTGTCCAACGCCTTCCCTGAACTGGTCAACGATGCAGGCCGTGGGGCACGTTTTGACCTGCGTTCTGTGCAGCTTGAAGAAAGCGGCCTGTCGCCCAAGGAAATCTGGAGCAATGAAAGCCAGGAACGTTATGTGATGGCGATTGCGCCCGAATCACTGGCGCAATTCAAGGCTTTTTGTGAACGTGAGCGTTGCCCGTTTGCCGTGATTGGCGTGGCAACTGAAGAAAGGGACCTGATCGTCACAGATCAAGCAAGTGCAGGTCTTCCATACCAGCCGGGGCCGCGGAACCGGCTTAGCCGGGCCGCAGGCGCAGCGGCCCCCTCGGGGGGCAGCGAACCACACGAAGTGGGAAGCGTGGGGGCTCCAGTCCATATGCCCATGAATGTGCTGCTGGGCAAACCGCCAAAAATGCACCGCGATGTCAAATCGGTAGCGCGCAGCATCAAAGCTCTGGACCTGACCGGTATCGACCTGCAAAAAAGCTGTATTGATGTGTTGAGCCACCCGACGGTTGCCTCAAAACGTTTTCTGATCACGATTGGCGACCGCACCGTGGGAGGTTTGACGCACCGCGACCAGATGGTCGGCCCCTGGCAGGTTCCAGTCGCCGACTGTGCCGTGACCCTGGCCGATTACCAGGGTTTTGCCGGCGAAGCCATGAGCATGGGTGAACGCACGCCGCTGGCTGTTGTCAATGCCGCAGCTTCGGGCCGCATGGCCGTTGCCGAAGCCATCACCAACCTGCTGGCCGCACCGATTGAATTGCCAAGAGTCAAACTTTCGGCCAACTGGATGGCTGCCTGTGGTGAGCCGGGCCAGGACGCTGCCCTTTACGAAACCGTCAAGGCCGTGGGTATGGAACTGTGCCCTGCGCTGGGGGTGTCTATTCCGGTTGGCAAGGATTCGCTGTCGATGCGCACGGTCTGGAAGGACGAAACCGGCGGCAAAAAAGTCACTTCACCTGTGTCATTGATCGTCAGTGCTTTTGCAACGCTGCCCGATGTACGCGGCACACTGACGCCGCAACTCAACGCGGCCGAGGCAGACAGCACGCTGATACTGATTGACCTGGGCAAAGGGCAGAACCGCATGGGCGGCTCGATTCTGGCGCAGACCCTCAACCTTGAAGACGGCGCTGTGCCTGACCTGGACGATGCAAAGGACCTGGTTAACTTGGTCAATGCCATCAACCACTTGCGTCAACGTGGCGACATTCTGGCCTACCACGACCGTAGCGATGGCGGCCTGTTTTCAACCATTTGTGAAATGGCTTTTGCTGGCAATGTGGGCGTGTCGCTCAATATCGACATGCTGCTGGTCGAGGGTGACGGCATCAGCGACAGCCGCATGGACATGGGCGACAGCAAAAACTGGGCGTCACAGATTGGCGCCAGGCGTGAAGAACTGACCATCAAGGCCCTGTTCAGCGAAGAGCTTGGCGCGGTGATTCAGGTGCGTACGGAGGTGCGCAACGAGGTCATGCAGGTTTTGCGCGAACATGGCCTCTCGAAATTCAGCCATTTCATCGGCAAAACCCGCCCGCAACACGCGGCGCTGGAAGTCGGCAAGGGTGAAATACAGGTCTGGCGTGACACCAAAGCCGTGTTCAAGGCCAAACTGCAGGACCTGCATCAGGTCTGGGACTCGGTCAGCTGGAAGATTTGCCAGCAGCGCGACAACCCGGCGGGTGCTGATGCCGAACATTCGGCAGTTGGTGACCCAACAGATCCAGGTCTGCACGTCTTCCTCCCTCTCCCGCAAGCGGGAGAGGGCAGGGGTGAGGGCTCCCCGGCGCCGTATCTGAATTTATCCCGCCCCAAAGTAGCCATACTGCGCGAACAAGGCGTCAATTCCCATGTGGAAATGGCCTACACCTTCACCCAGGCCGGTTTTGAAGCCTGCGACGTCCACATGACTGACCTGCAAACCGGCAGGGCACAACTGGCTGACTTCAAGGGTGTGGTGGCTTGTGGCGGTTTCAGCTACGGCGACACCCTGGGCGCAGGCATAGGCTGGGCCCGGTCCATCACCTTCAACCCGGTGCTGTCAGAGCAGTTCAAGGCCTTTTTTGCAAGGCTGGACACCTTTGGCCTCGGCGTTTGCAATGGCTGCCAGATGTTTGCTGAGTTGGCCGAGATCATTCCCGGCGCAGAAGCCTGGCCACGTTTCACCACCAACCGCAGCGAACGTTTTGAAGCCCGCCTGAGCCAGGTCGAGGTGCTGGAATCCCCCAGCCTGTTCTTCAAGGGCATGGAAGGCAGCCGCCTGCCGATTG
>JAZKIK010000031.1:0-4922 GCA_040384925.1 Pseudomonadota bacterium
GACTGCAGATAGTCGGCGGCTTCAAAAGGTTTGATGCCAAGCTGTGCGGCTGCCTTAGGGTTCATCAGAGGGCTCCTTCAAAAGTGTGACCATGTGTTGTGCCTTGGCTATATCGCGCTGCTGGCTTGATTTGTCGCCACCACCCAGTGCAATCACAACCGTGAGGCCATCTTTCCAGCAGTAGACGCGATAACCTGGGCCGCTGTGAATGCGAAGCTCCACAACATCGCCGCCAACCGGTTTGCAGTCGCCCCAGTGCCCGAAAGACAAGCGCGCAAGCCTGGCCATGACTTGCTTTTGCCCCACTTTGTCTCGCAATGCAGCCAACCATGTGTCGAAGTCGGCTGTACGAAGAACTTGGAACATGGATGAAGTGTAATCCATGGTTTACGCCAATGGCAAGCCGACAGATGTGGGCGAGTTGCATCATGCCGTGTTCGTGCGCTGTTACCGCATGGATTTGTTGCTACAAGCAGCAACAAGTTTTTAAAAAATGGCGCGATTTTCATGAATCGCGCCACAAATAGCGCCAAAATTGCGCCATGCCCTCAAATATCGCGCCACCCAGCAGCCCTGCCTCGCAGCACGCCCTGCTGCAAACAATACTTTCCACACCCACAGGTTTAACGCTTGCCGAGTTGCTCACGCTTCACGCCAGCGTGCCACGCCGCACGGCGCAGCGATGGCTGGCGCAGTGCTTGGTGGATGGGCACCTGGTGGTACGCGGGGAGGCGCGGGCGCGGCGGTATTTTCCGGCAGGGGGCGTGGCTGCACAGGCGATGCAGGGAGCGACGGCGGGCGACCGCTTTCCTGCCAGCATTCCTTTGTCTGCCGACAGTCACGAGGTGCTGGCGTATGTGGATCAACCGCTGGTGGCGCGCAAGCCCGTGGGTTACCAACGCGATTTTTTGGAAGCCTACCAGCCCAACGTGACATGGTATTTGCCCGCGCCGCTGCGCCGCCAGTTGCACAACATGGGTCACACCTCGGCTGCTGATGCGCCTGCGGGCACATACAGCCGCGCCATTTTGAATCGGTTGCTGATTGATCTGTCGTGGGCGTCCAGCCAGTTGGAGGGAAACACCTATTCAAGGCTGGATACACGCGCACTGATTGAGCATGGGCAGGCGGCTGAGGGCAAGGCGGCGCTTGAGACGCAGATGATTCTTAACCACAAATCCGCCATTGAGTTACTGGTGGAGAACAGCCACACCGCCACACTGGATCGCTACACGCTGATGAACCTGCATGCCGCGTTGGCAGAAAATCTGCTACCCAATCCGGCGGATGAGGGCCGTATTCGCCAGCACGCGGTGGAGATTGGCAAAAGTGTGTTTCGTCCACTGTCCGTGCCGCAGCAAGTCAATGAGGTGTTCTCGCTGCTGCTGGACAAAGCCAGTCAGATAACAGACCCGTTTGAGCAATGCTTTTTCATGCTGGTACACCTGCCATATTTGCAGCCGTTTGCGGACATCAACAAACGTACCTCCCGCCTGGCGGCGAACCTGCCGCTTTTCAGGGCAAATTTATGCCCACTGACGTTTGTGGACGTACCCGAAGCCGCCTACAGCCGCGCCATTCTGGGCGTGTACGAATTGACAAGGGTAGAGTTGCTGCGCGATGTGTTTGTGTGGGCGTATGAGCGCTCCACACAAGAGTTGCTTGCCATCAAGCAGGATCTGGCGCAGCCCGACCCCACACGGCTGGCGTATCGTGAGGTCATCAAACAAATCGTCCACACCGTGGTAACAAGCCCCACAGACGATGCGCTGGGACTGATTGACCGTGCCGTGAATGAGCGTGTGCCCGAACCCGACCGCACGGCCGTGAAATCACTCGTTGTGGATGAACTGCGCCGCCTGCATGAAGGCGTGCTGGCGCGTTACGGGCTGCGGCCTTCGGAGTTTTGGGCGTGGAAAACGCCATCCGGTTCATAGTTGTTTGCGGCCTGCCCAGACCCATACTCAAACCAGCGTTTCAGCCTGCGCCTCGCAGCGACCCAGCGCCTTGTCCAGCCATACCGCAAATACTGCACCCACCACTTCAGCCAACACAAAACCCGGCGCGCTGGCCGGTGCAATGCCGGCAAAACTGTCTGAAAACATCCGTCCCAGCACTGCAGCCGGGTTTGCAAACGAGGTGCTGGCGGTAAACCAGTAGGCCGCACCGATGTAACAGGCGACCAGGGCTGCGGCCTTGTGGGCGGGTGCACGCAACACCACCAGAACCAGCCCGGCGGTCGCCACGGCCTCGGCCACCCACTGGCCCCATCCGCTGAACTGGCCCGCAGCATTCCAGCCGCCGCGAATCTTGTGGCTGAACTGCAGCAGGTTCAGGTCAAACATCAGATGCGCCAGCCAGGCACCGGCAACCGCGCCAAGCAGCTGAAACACTATAAAAAATACTGCTGACTGTGTCCGCTGCACCTGTGCAACAGGGCTTTTTGACCATAGAACCAGAGTGACAAGCGGGTTGAAGTGCGCGCCGCTGATGGGGCCGAAAATTTCAATCAATACATACAGCGCAAACACCGTCACCAAGGTGTTGGCCAGCAGCGCCACGCCATTGTTGCCGCCACTCAGGGCCTCGGCCATGATGCCCGAGCCAATCACGGCGCACAGCAGCGCGGCAGTGCCGAGAAATTCAGCCAGCAACTGGCGCGGTAGATCCGGTTTTGGGCTTGAAGTTTGCGCCTCGCTCATGATTTGGCGAGATCGCGGGCAGATTTTTCCAGCATCAGGCGCTCGATGCTGGCATCGGGCAGATTGATCAGCAACTCAAGCCGGTGATTGATGGCGTGCAGGGTATGGCGAAAGGCTTCCATTTTTTGCGTATCGCTGCCATCAATCGCTGACGGGTCGGCGTAAGCCCAATGTGCGGTGGCTGGATGGCCGGGCCAGAAAGGGCAGACTTCGCCAGCGGCGTTGTCGCACACCGTGATGACCAAGTCCATGTGCGGAGCGTCTGCGGTGGCAAATTCATCCCAGCTTTTGCTGCGCAGGCCGCTTGTGGAGATGCCGGCTGACTCCAGTGTTTTTAAAGCCATGGGATTGGGCTGCTGATTTTCGCGCGGGCTGCTGCCAGCGGAAAAAGCCTTGAAGCGGCCTTTGCCTATGCTGTTCAAAATCGCCTCGGCCAGAATGCTGCGGGCCGAATTGTGGGTGCATAAAAACAGTACGTTGACGGGTTTGGTGGTCTGGTCAGACATGGTTTGAGGTCTTTACGTGGGTTGGTGAAAAACAGTCGAGAAAGAAATCGCCATGAAATATGTAGCCATACATGCCCGCCAAAAATCGCAACAGTCCCAAAAAGCTCGAACAATACACTTCAGCAGCCTGTGCAAGCCAAATCACTGGTTTCACACGCCTCACCCTGGCAACAATGCTCTGTCAGGTAACCCAGCAGCGCATTCATATGTTCAAAACTGGCGCGGTAAATCAGGTGACGTCCCCGTGCCTCGCTGCTGATCAGGCCGGAATGCGTCAGCTCCTTCAGATGAAAAGACAGGGCACTGGGCGCAACGCCGAGCTTTTCAGCCATCACGCCAGGTGTCAGGCCTTCTGGCCCGGCCACCACCAGTGCCTTGAAGGCACGCAGGCGCTGGGCCTGGGCCAGGGCGGCCAGCGCCTTGACGGCGGCGCTTTCATCCAGCAGGTTCAGAATGGGATGGGCAAGTATTGTTTCCATAGTTCAAATATAATTGAATCATTGAAATATGACAAGACTGTGACTTGTCAACATTTCGCGTCCCACCCTTCAGGAGCTAGCATCCCATGTCCGGCATCACGATTTATCACAACCCCAAGTGTGGCACCTCACGCAATGTGCTGGCGCTGATTCGCAACACCGGCCTTGAGCCGGAAGTGATCGACTACCTCAAAACCCCGCCCGGGCGCGAAAAACTGCTTGAACTGGTCAGCCAGATGGGCATCACGGTGCGCGCCTTGCTGCGGCAAAAAGGCACACCGTATGACGAACTGGGCCTGGGTGATGAGTCGCTGACCGATGACTCACTGCTGGACGCCATCGTCGCCCACCCGATTTTGATGAACCGGCCCATAGTCGTCACGCCTCTGGGCACGCGGCTCTGCCGCCCGTCCGAGGCCGTGCTCGACATCCTGCCGCTGCCGCAACTGGCCGCTTTTGCCAAGGAAGACGGTGAACAGCTTGTCAACGACAAGGGAGAGCGTGTTGCCTGAACTGAAAACCCCCTCGCCCGCCGTCACCAGCGCGCTGCCCAATATAGATGCAGCGCTGTTCACTACACCAGCGCTGCCCAAAAACGAGGCAGCCGGCCACCCACCGCGCATTCTGCTGCTGTACGGCTCGGTGCGTGAGCGTTCCTACAGCCGCCTGGCCAGTGAAGAAGCCGCCCGGCTGCTGCGGGCCATGGGCGCCGAAACCCGCAGCTTTAACCCAAGCGGCCTGCCTTTGCCCGACGACGCCCCCGACTCGCACCCCAAGGTACAAGAGTTGCGCGAGCTGGCCAACTGGTCAGAAGGCATGGTCTGGACATCACCCGAACGCCACGGTGCCATGACCGGCATCATGAAGTCACAAATCGACTGGATTCCCCTGACCAGCGGTGCCGTGCGGCCCACACAGGGCAAAACGCTGGCGGTGATGCAGGTGTCTGGCGGTTCACAGTCATTTAACGCCGTCAACCAGATGCGCGTCCTGGGTCGCTGGATGCGCATGTTGACCGTTCCCAACCAGTCATCAGTGGCCAAGGCTTTTATGGAGTTTGACGAGGCTGGCCGCATGAAACCCTCGCCCTATTACGACCGCATTGTTGATGTCATGGAAGAACTGCTCAAGTTCACACTGCTCACACGCGAAGCGTCGCCGTGGCTGACCGACCGCTACAGCGAACGCCGCGAAAGTGCCGAGGCGCTGTCAAAACGGGTCAATCAGCGCTCGAT
>JAZKIK010000032.1:0-2692 GCA_040384925.1 Pseudomonadota bacterium
TGAGTGCGCTGGCAAACTGGCTGACCCTGGCGTGCAGTTCCTTGTAGGTAACGTAGGTGACCTTGCCATCATCACCTTCAAAAATAATGGCGTTTTTGCTTTCCGTGGGCGTGCCAAGGTGGCGATCCAGACAATTGAACGAGGCATTGATCTCGCCATCGGCAAACCAGGTGTAAAACGGGGCCTTGGACTCATCCAGCACCTGGGTAAAGGGTTTGTTCCAGCTCAGGTTGTCTTTGGCAAGCCTGGCCCAGAAGCCGCTGAAATCAGTCTCGGCCTCCAGGCACATGGCGTTATAGGCGTCCATGCCGGAAATCCGGGCCGCCTTGACAGTGGTCTCGGTCGGCGGGAACACGCGGTTTTCAATCAGCATGGACTCGATATTGGGCGTGCTTGACGTGCTGGTACTCATGACTTTGTCTCCTGTTGTCTAAAAGGCGGGGTAGCATTAACAACGGTTCATTGGCGGTGCCGGAAGCTGTCGCCAATGCGTCGTTATTGCGTGGTAATGTCATGCCCGGCACTTACAGGCCACTGACTGGCTCGAAGCTTACAAGCCCTGCATTTTCAGGGGCCTGGCGAACGGGCTGCCTGTGCTCTCTAACCTACAATTTCGCGCTACTTACAAGCCTTTCAAAGCACTTATTAATGTCTGATCCAAAACTGTCCAACAACTCCGCAATGAGCCCTTTATCCAAGCTTATTTTTGCCAGCCGATGGCTGCAGTTACCGCTTTATCTTGGCCTGATAGCAGCTCAAGCCGTGTATGTAGTGCATTTCCTGGTCGAACTGCTGCACCTGATTGAAGCCGCCTTCGGCAGCCAGACCGCCCTGCAGGCGCTGATTACCAGCATTGGTTACAAAACCACCACGCCCATTGTGGCGCTGAATGAAACCGTCATCATGCTGGTGGTACTGGCGCTGATTGACGTGGTGATGATCTCCAACCTGCTGATCATGGTGATCGTGGGGGGTTATGAAACCTTTGTCAGCCGCATGAACCTGGAAGGCCACCCGGACCAGCCCGAATGGCTGAGCCACGTGAACGCCTCGGTGCTGAAAGTCAAGCTGGCCACCGCCATCATCGGCATCAGCTCAATTCATCTGCTCAAGACCTTTATCAACGCGGACAATTACACTGACCGTGTGCTGATTGCCCAGACCGTGATTCACATCGCCTTTTTGATGTCGGCACTGGCCATTGCCTACACAGACAAGGTCATGTCGGGCATTGCAGCAACCAAACACTGAGATGTTTCAACTCAAGTAAAAAGGCGGTCTGACCGCCTTTTTTACTGCCTGTTCTCAGCTTTTTGCATCAAACTGGCCACTTGCGCAATCGCAGCGGCCGGATTGCTACGAAGCAGCAATTCAAAACCCAGACCCCGAACAACACTCACCGTCCCGTCATGTCGCCGGGCACCACCCAGGCGTCAAACTGCTCGCCCGTCACATGGCCGGATGCCAATGCAGCATCACGCAGGCTGCTGCCTTCCTTATGGGCTTTTTTGGCGATGTAAGCGGCCTTGTCATAACCGATATGCGTGTTCAGCGCGGTCACCAACATCAGTGAATTGCCCACCAGCTCGGTGATACGTGCCCGGTTGGGTTCAATGCCGACAGCACAATGGTCGTTAAAACTGACCATGCCGTCGGCCAACAGCCTCACACTTTGCAAAAAATTGTGCGCAATCATGGGCCTGAAGACGTTCAGTTCAAAGTTGCCCGATGCACCGCCAAAATTGATGGCCACATCATTGCCAAACACCTGCGCGGCCAGCATGGTGACGGCCTCGCTCTGTGTCGGGTTGACCTTGCCCGGCATGATGGAGGAGCCGGGTTCGTTTTCCGGAATGCTCAACTCGCCAATGCCGCTGCGCGGGCCACTGGCCAGCCATCGCACATCGTTGGCAATTTTCATCAAGCTGGCTGCCAGGGTTTTAAGCGCGCCGTGGGCGTGCACCAGGCCGTCTGCCGAAGCCAGCGCCTCAAACTTGTTGGGTGCGGTTACAAAGGGTTGACCGGTCAGGGCGGCAATTTCGGCCGCCACCTGCTCTGCATAACCCTTTGGCGCATTCAGACCCGTACCCACGGCTGTGCCACCCAGGGCCAGCTCATACAGGTGCGGCAAAGCGGCTTTGACGTGTTTTGCACCATGGTCAAGCTGCGCAACATAGCCCGAAAACTCCTGGCCCAGAGTCAGCGGCGTGGCATCCTGCAGATGTGTTCGGCCAATTTTGACGATGTCATCAAAGTCTTTTGATTTTTGCGCCAGGGTGGCACGCAGTTTTTCAATCGCGGGCAACAGTTTTTCAGAAATCGCCACCACCGCAGACACATGCATAGCCGTGGGGAAAACATCATTCGACGACTGGCTTCGGTTGACGTCATCGTTAGGGTGCACCCGCCTGCCCTCGCCCCTTTCACCGCCCAGCAACTCGCTGGCACGATTGGCCAGCACCTCGTTGACATTCATGTTGGTCTGGGTGCCCGAACCGGTTTGCCAGACCACCAGCGGGAATTCGCCCGCGTGCTGGCCGGCAATCACCTCATCAGCCGCCGCCACAATCGCCCCGGTTTTGGCCGCGTCCTGCAAACCCAGCGCCTGGTTGACCCTGGCTGAGGAGCGTTTGATCTGCGCCAGCGCCCGGATGATTTCACGCGGCTGCTGCTCGCCTGAAATATCAAAATT
>JAZKIK010000033.1:0-10853 GCA_040384925.1 Pseudomonadota bacterium
AGGCGACCCTACTGTCTGCGTCCCTGCGCTTCGCTCCGGGCAACCTGCGGTGCTCAGTCCAGCCGGGGTATCGTGCAAACTCGCTTCGCTCAAACAAGCACGATCCCTGATCCGTCTGGACTTCCGCTCCTCGGCGCATACAGAAGGGTTTTGGGAAGGGATGCGAAAACGAATTTGGGTGCGGGGTCAGCCCTTACCCCAGCCCTCTCCCAGAGGGAGAGGGAGTTAAAACAGGCGCAAATTCAAATTCGATGAGGGCTCCCCGAATCCGTTCCAGATTGCCCCGTCCTGGTTGGGCCAGACTGCGGGGCACCTTTCTTTTGGTTACTTTTCGTTGGCCAAGCAAAGAAAAGTGACTCGCCGCCGGGCGACTCCCGGCCAGCAAGCTTCAAAACCCAAAAAACGCTATTAAAGACATAGTTAGTAATGCCCACCAAACCTGCGCAAACCCCATATTTGATCAATAAAAACCACAAACACCACCCATCCCCACCCTCACCCCCGACTCAAAACATTCCGCGCCAGCCCATGCGCAGCCTGAGCCAGCCGGTCATCATTTGTCCACAGCGCTGCGCAGTTGTGATGCTGGGCGCAGGCCAGATGCAACGCGTCCGGTGTTTTCAGCCCGAAGCGGGCGCGCAACTGTGCGGCTTGCAGAAACACAATTTCTGGCAAAGGCAGTTGCACCAACTCATTCAGAGCTGATTCATAACGACGCTGCAAAAGCAGGTTGCCGGTTTTGATCGGCTTGACCAAACATTCCATCTTGATCAACGGTGAAATTGCAAAAGTGCTGCTGGTTTCACGCGCCAAGGCTGCGCGCACCTCCCCAGCCCAGACAGGATGGTTTTCAATGGTGTAAATCAGCAGGCAGGTGTCCAGGTAAATCAGTCCCATGCGTTGCGCTCTTCTTCAATGCCTGCGTCAATTTCAATTGCGCTGCGCTGGGCGTGAGCGGGCAAAGGGTTTTTTTCAAGCCAGGCCAGAAAGTTTTGGGCGCTGTTTTGGGACTTGATGGGTTCAACGGCAACCAGGCGGGCAACCGGCGCGCCACGATTGGCAATGATGACTTCATCACCCGCCTGGGCAGACTTGATAAGCTGCGACAGACTGTTTTTGGCTTCCAGAATATTGACTTGCATGGGTGGGTTGCCGTGTGTATGGGTTTGAAGCATTCAGGCTAGCACAAACGGCCAGATTTGGCCAACTTGGCTATGTCAGTGGGCGCGCTTGCCGCCCCAAAACCCGAACCCCAGTCCACTCAGGCGCAACCACATCCAGCCGACGCGCCAGTTCAGGCAAATGATTGGCTGGCACCGCCGGGTAAAGGTGATGTTCTACGTGGTACAGCAGATTGACGGTCAGCAAATTGGCCCACCAGCGGCGTTCGGTCCGGGCAAAAACGCCTGTTGCGTCGCAGCCCTGGTGTACCGTCCAGACGGCAAAAAAGCCGACCAAAGTGTTGCAGGCAATCATTGCCACCATGTGATAAAGCAGCCAGTGCTGGCGCGTGTACAGCGCGGCCAGCCAGACCAGGGCGATCAGTGTCAGCTCGGTATAGACCCATCGCCGGGTGCGTGGGCTGCCGTTGCGGATGGCTTGGGTGTGGGTGCGTATGCTGAACAGAATGCCCAGGCCAATTGAGCGCCAGGTCGGCTGCTTGGCCCAGACGCCCTCTTCATCACCAACACCGAGTGGATTGCGGTGATGCGCCAGGTGCGTGTGGCGAATCGCGTGGGTTGAACACAGCATGGTCAGGGTCAACATCAGCATGACAACATCCAGCCATTTTTTTGCAACCCCTATGCTGGCGTGATAACTGTCATGCGCCTGGCGCAGGCCGGTGAGGAAAAAAGCCGCAGAACACGGCGCAGCCAGCCAGTACGCATGCTGCTGCGCGGCCCAAAGGGATGCCGCCAGCCAGGGGGCTGACAAAACCAGGTTCAGCGCCACATCGCGGCGGCGCAGTAGCACCAGGTCTGCCCATTGCAAATTGTGCTTGCGGGGTTTGAGCGGGTCCGTGGCCTGCATGGTTTCGCCTGGGTTTGATGACATGTCCGCCCCTCTTTGTCGTTTATGAACCGTTTCAGCGACTGACCAGTGGTTTGCGTGCCGTCACCATGTAGTAGCCAAACCCTGGAAGCCACGCACCCAGCGCAAAAGCGGCATACGAGGCCACGATATGGCCCTTGCGCCACGGGTCCAGCCTGAATCTGGCGCGCCACAACTCGCGCACTGCAAAACGGGTGGCCAAAAACGGAATGTGCAGGGCTGACGTGGCGACGCGCCAGCTGATGTCTTCAAAGCGGATGTCGGTCAGGCCTTCGGCCTTCAGGGCATCGTGCAGGGCGGTCTTTTCGGCCAGTTCTTCAACGGCCCAGTCCTTGCACCACAGCTGGTAAATGCGATTGACCAGCGATGGCAACGGTTTGGCGTTGCGCCGCAGGGCATCTGCAATCACCAGTGTGCCACCGGGTTTGAGCAGGCGTGCGGCCTCGTGCACCAGCGCGCGTTTGCCAGGGCCGCTGGCATGGCAGGCGCTTTCAAGGGCGTAAACGCCGTCATAAGCTGCGCTTGCCAGATCCGTGTAGGCATAGTCGGCCAGGTGAAAACGCACTTCGTTGTGCAGGGCAGCGGCTTCATTGAGGGCTGCGCCCTGCACAATCTGCGCGCTGACCAGAGTCACCGCATCCACAATGGTGTGGCGACGGTGGCGAACTATCGTACGCGCCGTGGCACCTGCGCCGCAGCCCAGGTCGGCCAGGCGGGCCGCGCTGCGGCAAGGCAGATTCAGTTTTTTGAGCACTTCAAGATTCATGCGCTCCAGCATGGTTTCACGTTGCAGCGGATTGATGCCTGCGGCCCAGTAACCAAAATGCATGTTCAGCAAGGGGCTCCAGGCGCTGTAGTCCTGGGCTACGGCGCTGTAATAGGCCCTGACATTGCCCAGATGGGTGTTAGGGCTGCTGCTGTTTGGGCTGCCCCCTGTTGTGTCGCTTGTCAGGTCGTGGCGGCCTGCGGCATTGATCCGGTTTGTGTGGGCAAGTGTGCTCATGGTGTGATTGCCTGGTTTGTCGTTTGTCTGTTGTCTGGTCTACAGGCGGCACGAATCGCCGGGTGCGCAGCGCATGCCCTGGGCAGCAGCTTTTTCTGCCGCCCGCCGGACAGCACCTGCAAACATCAGGCCCGTCAGCACACGTGGGATGCGGTGCCGGTTGCGTGCCAGCGTGGGGTAAAAACGCTCGGCCAATTTGCCCAGCACTGGCAGGCGCAGCGCGCTAGTGACCCAGTTCAGGCCCACGGCTTCATAAGCCAGCCTGAAAACCTCCACACCCTTGATGACCTGGCCGTCTGCGCGGCGCGCGTGAATCAGGTCGAGCAGATCAGGCATGCTGACACCTTCAGGCAGGGCGCTGAAACCGGGTGCCGATACATCGTCAAACACCAGCAAACCCCGTGTGTTGCGCAACATCAGCTTGGTCATTTCAGCATTGCACAGGGGACAGGCTGACTCGTAATACAAGGTCAGGGGGTAAATGGCGGCATCAAAGCTGCCGCCTGATTGCTGCGCCTTGAAGCTGTCATGGCGGGTATTGCCTGTATTAGCTGTGGCGGAAACGACTTTCATGTTTTCTCCTTTAGATATTTCAGTAAATTCAGTCAAAACAGAAATAAAGGACCAAAAAAATGGACTGCAGCATTCACCCCGTTCAAATTAGAAAGTGGGTGGCTGCACTTGTGAAGGGTCGAGCAACCTGGCATCACTGTCACCACGCACAAACTTTTGCACACTGGCACCCATACGCAGCACCTTGTCGAGCGTGCTGGGTGACAGGCGCAGCATTTCGTCTGCCCACAGGCCCAGGGACTCCATCAGACGCAGGGTTTCACGCACGCGGTCTTGTGCGTCGGGTGATTCGGCCTCAAAACCGGGCTGTTTGACCAGCTCGGTCAACATGCGCACGGTGGGGTCAAATTCACGCTCCTTGCGTTCGCGCACCACGGTACGAAACAGTTCCCACACATCGAGTGATGTTTCGAAATAGTCACGCCGGTCGCCCAGGACCTGGGTGGTGCGAATCAGGTTCCAGTTCAGCAGCTCTTTTAGACTGGTGCTGACGTTGGAGCGTGCCACCGTCAAGGTATCGGCAATTTCTTCAGCATGCAGGGGCCGGCCGTGAAAAAACAGCAGGGCGTGGATTTGCGAGACGGTGCGGTTAACACCCCAAGCCGTGCCCATTTCTCCCCAGTGGACGACGAATTTGCGGGCAACAGGTGTGAGTTCCATGAGTTCGACTATAAGCTTTCTTTTATTTCTGTCAAGACAGAAGCATGGCTCGCAAGAGTGATTCTGCTGCTGTTTGCAATCCATGGGATCAAACCGCACACTCCGGTAAGACTTGATGGTATTTTTTTGCACCGGCAAGAACTTTGATGACCGCATAGACTCTCACGGCTTTCGTGCTCTGCGGCGTTTTGCCATTCATTCATTTCTTCATTCGTCAAAGGACTACTCCATGCTCAATAACGACCAGAAAACCGAATTCGACGCCTTGTTGCCGGGCCAGAGCACAGAGGCCGGTGCCAGCCGCCGTACCGCGCTCAAGACCGCGCTGGGCGTGGGCTACGCGGCCACCGCCATGCCCATCATGGCCCAGACTGCCATCAAAACCTCTGCTGACGGTCTCAAAACGGGCCAGACCACGTTTGAAGTCAACGGTTTTAAAGTGCCTGCCTTTTATGCAGCGCCCGCAGGCAAAACCAATCTGCCGGTGATTCTGGTGATTCAGGAGATTTTTGGCGTACACGAATACATCGCCGACACCGCCCGCCGGTTTGCCAAGGCCGGTTATCTGGCCATTGCGCCCGACCTGTATGCCCGCCAGGGCGATGCAAGCAAATACACCGAAATTGCCAAGCTGATGAGTGAAGTCGTCGCCAAGGTGCCGGACGAACAGGTCATGGCCGATCTTGACGGCGCTGTCAAATGGGCAGGCAGCAATGGCGGTAATCTGAAAAAGATCGGTATTACCGGTTTCTGCTGGGGTGGCCGCATCACCTGGCTGTATGCAGAACAAAGCAAAAACGTCAAGGCTGGTGTGGCCTGGTACGGCCGTCTGGTGGGCGCACCCTCAGCCTTGACACCCAAACATCCGCTGGATCTGGCTGCCAGCCTCAAAGCGCCGGTGCTGGGACTCTACGGCGGACAGGACGGCGGCATCCCGCTGACCACCGTCAATCAGATGAAAGACGCCCTGGCTGAAGCCGGTGCCAAGGGCAACAAGGCCGCCAAGGCATCCGAATTTGTGGTGTACCCGCAAGCGCCACACGCTTTTCACGCCGACTACCGGCCCAGCTTCCGCAAGGACGCGGCTGAAGACGGCTATAAACGTGCGCTGGAGTGGTTCAGGACGCATGGCGTGGTGTAACCGGGTTTGCCCTTGATTTTAAAAGCCGTGCTGTCCAGCGCGGCTTTTTTTTGCTTTTGGGCCATGTAATTCATGGCCTTTGCCGTGACCGAAAGCTCCGGGTCAGTCATCTTGCTGCTGGGATTTGTCCCGATTGCTTTTATGCGGGAGACAGCTAGCATAAAAGTTGCTTCCTTTTGCTTGTCCAGGGTGAAAACCGGGGATTAAGAGTGGCCATTAAAAACATAAAGAAGACTGATGAGGCAATCATGGTTGTAACTCCCAATTCAAAATCATTCATGGGCACAAATTTTGCCTTCCATGATTCCATGGCAGTCGAAAAATCACATCAACGCTCCCTGGCTTATGGTTTGGCCGAGAGTGATAAACCCGATATCAGCCCGGTTGTCGGAACTGATTTCAATTTGCGTTTTGAACGCAATCAGGGTTTATACCGACATGCCCTGCCGGTGATGGAAACGCTTTATGAGCAGATTATCAATACCCATAATATGGTCATACTCACTGACCTGGATGGCTTGATACTGCACTCATTGGGCGATGATGACTTTCTTGAAAAAGCCGACCGTGTTGCCCTTAAACCCGGGGTTGTCTGGTCAGAGCAAAGCAAGGGAACCAACGCCATTGGAACTGCCATTGCCGAGCAGGAACCGACCATGATCCACGCGAATGAGCATTATCTGCGTGCCAATCATTTCCTGACCTGTTCTGCTGCGCCTATTTTTGACCACAAGGGCATGGTGATTGGCGTTCTTGACGTGACGGGTGACCAGCAGAGTTTTCATAAACACACCATGGCACTGGTGCGCATGTCTGCACAAATGATTGAAAACCAGCTGTTTTCATCGGTTTTTCAGGATGGAATACTGCTTCACTTCAATGCCCGGCCCGAGTTTATCGGCACCTTGATGGAGGGTATTGTTTCATTTTCTCCGAGTGGTCGGTTTTTGTCAGCCAACCGCAGTGCAATATTCCAGCTTGGTTTGTCCCTGTCGGCGTTGCATTCCCATACATTCAGCTCTCTTTTTGGTTTGCCGGTATCGGCGCTGATTGACCATTACCGCACTGCCGTGCCCGAATTGCTAAAACTCTGTCTGCATAACGGTGTGCGGGTTTTTGCGCGTGGTGAACTCCGGCTGGCTCATCACTTTTTTCAGCTATCGTCAGCACCGGCCAAAGAAGCTGTCAACCAGAATGAAGTCAATCATTCAAATAATACCCAGTCCAACTCTTCTTCAGCCAAGCTGCGTCCGTCCGGCCTGCGGTATTTGAATACCGGCGACCCGCAAATTGCGGCCGCAATTGAAAAAGTCACCAAGGTGCTGGGGCGCGACATCCCCATCCTGATCATGGGTGAAACCGGCACAGGTAAAGAACTGCTGGCTCAGGCCATACACAATGATTCGCCACGCTCAAGGAGCCCGTTTGTCGCTGTCAATTGCGCCTCCATCCCCGAGACATTGATCGAGTCCGAGCTGTTCGGTTACGAAGACGGTGCCTTTACCGGTGCGCGCAAAAAAGGCAGTATAGGCAAGATTTTGCAGGCCAATGGCGGCACACTTTTTCTGGACGAAATTGGCGACATGCCCTTGAGCCTGCAGGCGCATCTGCTGCGTGTCTTGCAGGAACGCATGGTGACCCCTTTGGGCAGCACCAAATCAATTCCCGTGAATGTCGAACTGATTTGCGCGACCAACCGAAACCTGCGTGAACAAATTGCAAAAGGCGAATTCCGCGAAGACCTGTATTACCGTCTGAACGGCCTGATTGTCAAACTGCCTCCCATACGCGAACGTACCGACATTGAAATTGTCATCAATAAAATACTGGCCCAGCAAGGCGGTGGTGTCAGTTATTCAGTTGCAGCCGATGTGATGCCCTTGCTTAAACAGCACAACTGGCCGGGCAATTTCAGGCAACTGACCAATATATTGCGCACCGCCGTGGTCATGGCTGATGGATCGGGACAGATCAAAAAAGAGCATTTGCCAGATGACTTTTTTGAAGACATTCATGCCTTGCAGAAAAACCAGACGGTTCAGGATACCAGCCGGTTCATTGAAGGTGGTGGAAACCTTGAGGATATGGAAATTTCAGTGATTCAGAAATCACTTGAAATGAACAATGGCAACGTCGCCGCCACCGCCCGGGCGCTGGGCGTATCGCGCAATACCATTTACAGAAAAATCTCTCTGGCCAAATAGACCTGGCTCAAAGCCGGATGGCCGACTCTACAGACTGGACGGTACGGTTTGAATCTGCAATGGCCGTGCGCAGTGCAGCCTGTATCAGGGGGTCGGATGTGGTGTGAGTTCCTTTTTTCACCCAACGCAATGAAGCCATTGGCATAAACCGCATCAGGCGGGTCACGTTTTCTGGCGGGCAGATCCAGTCATGGGTGCCATGCACAATCGTTGTGGGTATATGTGCTGCGGCTCTGGCTGCGCGAAAGATTTTTCTTTCACCCAGAAAACAATGCTCAGAAAGATAATGGGCCTGCAGCCTGTATTTGTTGATGGCGTGTATTGAAACCACTGGCCTGCCTGATGCTGACACTGGCGCAATGGATGCGGCACCAGCCATCGCCCGCATGATGGATTCCTCGTATACCTGCCAGCGCCCGGCGATTTCTGCTGCCTGTTCATGTGTTCCATTTTGCAACACCAGTGCCAAAAACTGGAGCACATTCATTTTCTGCGCAGCAGTCCAGCCCAGGGTCAATGCATGCCAGGCTTGCGGCACCAGTGCGGCCAGGTGCTGAAAAAACCAGGCCATCTCACGTGGACTGCTTAAAAAAACTCCCCTCAATACCATGCTGCTGACGTGTTGTGGGTAAGTGCCTGCATACATCACGGCCAAAGCGCTGCCCCAGGAACCACCCACCACAGACCAGCGCTGAATGCCCAGGCTGTTGCGCAGTCGTTCCAGGTCAAGCAGCAGTTCTGCGGTGTTGTTGTGCAGTGTTTCACCCTGTGGCCGACTTTTTCCGGCGCCGCGCTGGTCGGGCAGGATCACTCTTTGTGTTGACAGGTCAAACCAGTCCAGCATGGACGGCCCACAACTGCTGCCAGGCCCGCCATGCAGCACAACGTGAGCGAGGCCAAGTGGATTGCCATGTTCAGAGAAATAAATGCTGTGGCCATTGCCCACATCAAGATAAGCCTCTTGCAGAAATGCCGTGTTTGATTGAGGCATGGATTTTGCTGTTAAGTGTCAGGTCGTTAATTGGCTTATTCATTTTAATGAGTAGCCATGATGCGATCATTAACCCGAGTTAGATTTAAAACACTGGAGATAAGTATGACCTGGAGCAAACCTGCTTTTACTGACATGCGTTTTGGTTTCGAAATCACGATGTACATCGCAAACCGCTAAAACCTTTGTGCGGTAGCCGATGTATATCGGCTATCGCATCTGTCAGAATTCAAAAAGCAGGTAAAACGTGAAAATAGCCGTACTTGGGTCTTCCGCTGGAGGTGGTTTTCCGCAGTGGAATTGCAATTGTCCCAATTGTGATGGTTTTCGCCGAGGCACTTTGCAAGGCAGGGCCAGAACCCAGTCTTCAATTGCCGTGTCTGCAGATGGTGTGTCCTGGGTGCTGATCAATGCCTCACCAGACATACTGACCCAAATCCGGCAAACTCCTGCACTCCAGCCATCACGCGCTGCGCGTGATACCGGCATTTCAGCAGTTGTGCTGATGGACGCGCAAATTGACCATGTCACTGGCCTGCTGATGTTGCGCGAAGGTAAAACCCTTCCCCTTTATTGCACCGAATCAGTCTGGAATGACCTGAACACAGGTTTGCCGCTGCTTCCGGTTCTGTCACATTATTGTGGTGTGCAATGGCATCCACTCAATGTTGACGGTGATGGTGATGGCCGTTCGTTCGACATACCCGGTATCCCGGGCATACGGTTTACCCATTTTTTGCTGTCAAGCAAGGCACCACCCTATTCGCCACACCGGCATGATCCGCATGATGGGGACAACATTGGCTTGATCATTGAAAATACCGGCAACGGAAAAAAAGTGCTTTATGCCCCCGGCCTGGGTCAGGTGGACAACTTCATCAAATCACTGATGAATTCCGTTGATTGCCTGCTGGTGGACGGTACTTTCTGGACTGCTGACGAGATGATAGGGCTGGGTTTTTCCAAAAAAATGGCCAGCGACATGGGACATTTGCAGCAGCACGGCCCCGGTGGAATGATTGAACATCTTGATGCCATCAGCGGCCCCCGCAAAATACTGATTCATATCAACAATACCAATCCAGTGCTGGATGAAAACTCCGAGCAGCATAAAACCCTGCTGGCCCATGGTATTGAACTTGCCTTTGATGGCCTGGAGATACAACTGTGATGTCTATTGAAGCCGAAATGATGTCTGCAACTCCCGACAAGCCGTGGTCTGCAGAAGAGTTTAAACAGCAGCTTTTTGCAAAAGAAGCGTTCTACCATATTCACCACCCGTTTAATATCAGCATGAACAAGGGTGAGTTGTCACACGGGCAAATTCGCTGCTGGGTCGCCAACCGATTTTATTACCAGATCAATATTCCGCAAAAAGATGGTGCCATATTAAGCAATTGCCCTGACAGGGAAACCCGAAGGCAATGGATATTGCGTATTCAGGACCATGATGGCCAGGGCGAGGATGCCGGTGGCATAGAAGCCTGGGTACAGCTGGGCGAAGCGGTCGGTATTCCGCGCAGCGAATTATGGTCTTTGAAACATGTGGTGCCCGGTGTGCGTTTTGCTGTGGACGCCTATGTCAATTTCGCCAGAAGATCGTCCTGGCAGGAAGGTGTCTGTTCGTCCCTGACTGAAATATTTGCACCCAAAATCCACAAGGAAAGACTGGCCAACTGGCCGTCCCTGTACCCGTGGATTGAACCGGCGGGCTTGCGCTATTTTCGCAGTCGTATTTCTTTGGCTGAACGCGACGTTCTGCATGGACTTGAAGTCACGTTGAAGTGCTTCACTACAGCGGCACAGCAAAAAAGGGCGCTGGAAATCCTGCAGTTCAAACTCGATGTGTTGTGGTCCATGATGGACGCGATAGAGATGGCCTGCTCAGGTCACCACAAATAGGGTTTGGAACTCCAGATGATTGACACCAGCCACAAACCTGCGCTCTCCAGGCTGTTTCGCATGCAGTGGGAACCCGCGCAAGATGCATATGTACTTTTATACCCCGAAGGCATGGTGAAGTTGAGCCAGAGTGCCGCAGAAATATTAAAACGTTGTGACGGAAAAAACACCGCAGACATGATTGTCACAGAGCTGGAGCAGGCATTTTCAAGCACCGGCTTGCACGATGACATACATGCTTTTTTAAATGAAGCCACAACACGAGGCTGGTTTGTCTGATTTTTCTGATCTGGCGCCTGTCAAGCCATTTCCAGCCCACATCACACC
>JAZKIK010000033.1:10863-19785 GCA_040384925.1 Pseudomonadota bacterium
GAAGTGACTTATCGCTGCCCCTTGCATTGTGTGTTTTGCTATAACCCGGTTGATTACGCCAAAAACCGCGATGAACTGAGCACTGCGCAGTGGGTGGATGTGATGCGGCAGGCACGCAAGCTGGGTGCAGCACAACTTGGGTTTTCGGGTGGGGAACCCTTGTTGCGTGATGATCTGGAAGAGCTGATAGAGGAGGCGCGTCTATTGGGGTTCTACAGCAACCTGATTACATCAGGTGTGGGTTTGACTGAAAGCCGAATTGCCCGCATGAAAGAAGCCGGACTTGACCATATCCAGCTCTCCTTTCAGGATTCAAGCAAGGAGATGAATGACTTTTTGAGCAGCACCAAAACGTTTGACCTGAAGTTGCGGGTTGCCAGGCTGATCAAGCAGTATGACTACCCTATGGTGCTCAATGTGGTGCTTCATCGTTTTAATCTTGACCATGTGGGACGCATCATCCAGATGGCTGTGGACATGGGTGTTGAATACCTTGAACTGGCCAACACCCAATATTATGGCTGGGGCCTGATCAATCGCGCGCAACTGATGCCGACACACGAGCAGCTCAAGCGCGCGGAAGCTGTGGTTAATGAATGCCGGGCCAAACTCGGCAACAGGATTCGTATCCTGTTTGTGGTGCCTGACTATTTTGAAGACAGGCCAAAAGCTTGCATGAATGGCTGGGGTTCGGTGTTCCTGGCGGTGGCGGCAGATGGTACGGCTTTGCCTTGCCATGCGGCAAAGTCTTTGCCGGGCATCAACTTTCCCAATATAAAAACGCAAACCATCAGCGACATCTGGTATCACAGCGATGCTTTCAACAAGTTCAGGGGCGATGCCTGGATGAAGGAGCCCTGCAAGACCTGCCCCGAAAAAACCAGGGATTTTGGCGGCTGCCGCTGCCAGGCCCATGCGCTGACCGGCGATGCGTGCAACCCCGACCCGGTGTGCGACAAGTCACCCGAACATGCGGGCATGCAGAAAATCATTGAGTTTTCGCACAGATCGCAAGGCAGCAATGTACCGCAAGGCAAAACCTACCCTGTGGTCTTTCGCACCGATGCCAACTCCTTGCGCTTGTCTGGCGGTTTGTAATTTCAAAAAAATCCGGTAGCGGTTTTCTGCTTTGTAACCGGCAGCTTGCTACAGCAGCGCTGTCATCTTTTTTCCATCAGATCACTCGCTTGCGTCTGTGCGACTGCCATGCACGCATGGATGTTGATGTCAAGTCAGCTGGAGGTGCCGCTGCAACCGCTTGCCTGCCTTCATTGATTGGCTTCAGGGTCTTGTTCGATTTATGAGCACTGTTGTTCAAATATGAATCACCTGCTTTTAATGAATCATTATTAAAGTCGGGTATTTATATTTTCAGTGCTTGTTCATGTGCATTGATCAGGCAGAAAAGGCAGCAACAAGGGGGTATTAGCCCTGTATCAGGCTCATTCATATCAAAAGCCTCCATAAAACTCCATGTCTCACAAACAGGCACAGTTGTTGCCATATATAACAAGCAGCAGCTGCTGCTTAACAACTAAATGGAGTGAGACCTTGATGAAAAAACGAATAATTGCTGCCGCCGTTCTGACGATGATGTCTGGCCTGGCTGCAGCGCAAAGTACCGTGACGGTGTACGGTAATATTGATCTGGGTGTGCTGACGCAAAACAATGCAGTTGTCAAAACCCAGATTTATAACGGCGGCATTTCACCCAGCATCTGGGGTTTTCGTGGCGCTGAAGATCTGGGGGGCGGGTTGAAGGCCAACTTCAATCTTGAAGGGCATATTGCCGCTGATACGGGTGCTGCAGGTGGCAATGCAACAAGCGGTACGGCCGCCCTGTTTCGCCGTCAGTCAAATGTGGGTTTGTCATCTTCAGACTGGGGCAGCCTGACCCTGGGCAACCAGTACAGCCCGGCTATTCTGGCCTTTGCCGCGACTGACCCCCGTAGTTTGCGTGAAAACTTTTCCGGCCTGTATTCCTGGGCTTACAGCTCGGGTGTACTGACACCGGGCGCCAACCTCAATAACGATGTAGGGGTATTCATACAAAATGCGGTCTCCTACAGCAACAAGATTGGCCCGGTTGGTCTAGCAGGCGCTTACAGTGTGTCTGAAGGCAAGGGCGCTGTTTATTCTCTGGGCCTGACCTACTCTGGCCCCTTGTCCCTGTCGGCGGCCTTTCAGGCCAACAACAAACCCAATACCACTGACAGACTCAGCAGCATTTACACCCTGGGTGCTGCCTATACCGCAGGCGACTTCACCGGAAAAATCAATTATCTGCGTGGCGACAACAAGGTGGCTGCCACCCTGGCGGACGTCAGCCGCGTAGGTGTGCTGGGCCTGGGCATCGACTGGAAAACAGCTGCCAACAACAGCGTGGGCGTGTCGGCTTATTTTGCCAAAGACAAGCTGAACACTGCGGATAAAACCACCACGCTTATCTTGAGTGACGAGTATTCATTGTCCAAGCGTACCACCCTGTACGGAACACTTGCTTTTGCAAATGCCAGGGCGGGTGCCACCCTGTTGACCTCGGTAGTTGCGGGTGGCACGATGGCCAACAAGACGACAAGTTTGTTGAATATTGGTATCAAACATTCGTTCTGAGACCGGGATGTCATTGCGGACTTGGCCGAATGCGGTCCACTTGGCTCCTGAACCCTTCGGGCTGAGCCTGTCTAAGCCTTTGCTCCCAACGAGCAGTCCTTCGACAAGCTCAGGACGAACGGTCTTGAACGAACAGCATCCGGACCTGATCCGCAATCCATAAACCTTTGCCAAAGGGGATAAGCCCGGATCACGTCCGGGGTGACATATCCGGATAGAACCCTGTTCAGCCGGGCTTGCCAGACCGGCCAAAACCACGTTGCGGGTCATAACCAAGGGCAGCCATGAGATAAAACACCAGTGTGCTGACGGCTACCACCGTCAGCGAAGTCCATTCAGTCTGCCCGTACAGGCTGAAACGCAGGGCTTCAATGGCGTGTGTAAAGGGGTTGAAGCGGGTCAGGATGTAAATCCACTGCGCGCCTGACTCCTGTATTTTCCACAGGGGATACAGTGCTGTCGATAAAAAAAACATCGGAAAAATCACAAAATTCATGGTGCCGGCAAAGTTTTCAAGCTGGCGTATATAAACCGACAACATCAGGCCAAATGCCGACAGCATGAAAGCGCCAAGCGCCACCACTGGCAAGGCAGTGCTTATTTGCCAGAGGCTCAGGTCAATGCCAAACAGCAGCGTCAGTACAAAAAAGGCCATCACCTGCAGCATCGACAAAAACGTGCTGCCCAACAATTTGCAGGCCAGCAGGTAGCTGCGCGGCAGCGGGGCAGTCAATAACAGTCGCATCACGCCCATTTCGCGGTCATACACCATGGCCAGTGATGACTGCATGCCGTTGAACAGGCAGACCATCATGACCAGGCCCGGCACCATATAGACGCGGTATTCGATATAGGTTTCGTAAGGTGGAATGATGGCGACACCAAATATGTTCTGAAAACCTGCGGCAAAAACCACCAGCCACAAGCTCGGCCTGACCAGTGATGACACCAGCCGCCCTGGCTGGCGCAGGAATTTATGAACCTCACGGCCGGCAATGGCGCGTAATGCCAGCAATGCATGTGCAGTTTTCATTTTGGGCTGCCCGGTGAATCGTCACTTAATTTGCAGGGTGATTCCTTTTCGTCGGCGCCCAAAGTGTCGAGATTGTTTTTCGAATGCAAAAAGCCGTCGAAAGGCGCGACACCGGCTATACCGCCGCCTATGCCACCATGGGCCAGAAAAACCGGCTGGCGCAACTGTTGATCCCAGGGGCGAAAAGACAGCCTGGCGCCTTTGAACCCGTCCAGCACAAAGTCAGGGTTGCGCAGGGCACGCCTGTGCTCACGTGCATCAGGCAGGCGCAGGGCCACATCAAGAATCGCCTTGGTCGCCATCCAGGCCGCCCAGTCGCTGCCGGCCATGGCCCGGTTGGTGTTCTTTTTGAAACGCCGTGTCAGCTGCGGTGCGCCGTGGCGTTCCCACGAAGTTTGCCAGGCTTCGACCACCAGCCCGGCGCTGCCAACCACCGGGCGAGGCTGCTTGATCCGGTAGGGCACATCGCGGGCAAACTCTCCATCGCTGTCCACTACCCAGACAACATCGGCGTCAATGCCTGCCGTCAGCAGGCCGACATTGCCCAGTTCACGCTCCCTCGGGTCATTGGACAGTTTGAAGCTTTTGTCAGCCACCACCTTGAGTCCATAACGTTTGATAGCCTGCCGGGTCGCGTTGATACGCTGGCTGTCGGCCGGTGAACTGCCAGTCAGCAGCAGCACGCTTGTCCATTTGCGCACCGTCAAAAACTGGCCCATGGCATCTGCCATCATGGATTCGTCAGGCAGGGTGTGAAAAAGATTGGCACTGCAGCCAGATCGGCGCAGTTGGTCCTCGGGTGCCGAGACGTTGAACAGGAGCAGGTCAGTGGTTTTGAGTTCCTGGCTCAAGCTTGCCAGGGCCGCACCTGGCAAATCCAGCAGAAAATGTTTGACACCTTTTTGCGCCAGCGCCTGCACCTGTTTACGTGCATCGGCGATGTCGTCAATAGCCACATCCTGAAATTTGATTTTCAGGCCCGCGTTATTGAGCTGAAACTCCGATTCAAGCACCGCCAGTTCGGCACCGGCCTTGGGCCGTCCCAGCGGCTGGCCGGGATAGCTTTTTTCAAGCCGTTTGACCTCGTAACGTTCGTCGTCCGGGGAAAAGACATACGCAATCGTCAGGTCACGCGCCGGGGCGCTCAAGCCCAGGCCAGCCAGCACAGGGGCCAACAGCCAGTTGCGCCAGGCCGGCCCGTTTTTTTTAAACACAGCCATATCAGTCATCAATCACCACACTGTGCGGTACACGGCCAGCCCTGACGGTTTTGACGGCCCGGCTGCTCGCCACGTCAACCATCGAAACATCGTCTGACAAACCGTTGGCCACATAAAGCGTGGCGTTGTCGCGCGACAGGCCCAGGCCCCAGGCACGTTTGCCCACCAGCACCAGTTTGCTGACGGTCTTGCTGGTCACGTCCACTACCGCCACATGGTTGGCCTTGCCCAGCGCCACAAAAGCGGTTTTGCCATCCGAACTCATGGTGATGCCCACAGGTGTCACGTCGTCAGCCCTGAAACCCTTAGGTTCAAATTTAAGGGTGCTGCTGACGCTGTGGCTGGCCGTCTGGATGATGCTGACCGAGGCACCCAGCTCATTCGTCACCCACAGTTCCTTGCCATCCGGTGTCAATGCAAAACGGCGTGGGCGTTTTTCGACCGTGATGTTCTTGATGATTTTCCCGCTGGCCAGGTCAATCACATGGACCAGGTTGGCGACTTCCGAGGTCGCATAAAGCGTCTTGCCGTCGGGTGTGACCAGAATGCCCTCAGGCTCTTCACCGACCTTGATCTGGCCGCTGATTTTTTTGCTGGCCAGGTCCACCACCACAATCAGCGCGTCATCTTCATTGGAGAAATAAAGCGTTTTGCCGTCGGGCGACAGGTCAAATATTTCAACCCCGGGCTGCAGCCTGATCTTGTCCACCACCTTCTGGCTTGCCACATCGACCACGATGGCGCTGCCGTCGTCACCACAGACTGCAATCAGTTGCAGGCGGTTGGGTGTCAGGCGCATGTGGCGCGGGCGTTTGCAGGCTTTGATCAGGGCGGTTTGTTGCTGGGTTTTGCCGTCCAGCACCATGATCTGGTTGTCTTTTTCGCTTGAGATAAAAACCGCGCCCGTGTCTTTGGCTGAAGCCGCAGCGGCAAACATCAATGCGCCGCTGATGGCCAGCAGCCTGAATTGAAAGGGAAAATGTCTGTTCATGATGATCTTGTCTCCTGCTTGTGGTTTTGCTCTGTCAAACGTAAAAATGCAGCAGTCAGGCTGCTGCAACCCTGGGCTGCCTGCAACTGCCCGGACAAGCCGTCAAATTGCACCCGGCCCCTGGCCAGCACCACGATGCGGTCGGCCTCTTCGGCTTCGTCAACCAGGTGTGTCGCCCATAAAACAGCCATGTTGTTGTCGCGGCACAGGGTTTTGACATCGGCCATCAGTTGCAAACGTGAAGCCGGGTCAACACCTACCGTGGCCTCGTCCATCAGCAGCAGCCGGGGGCGCGTCAACAAGGCCCTGGCCAACTCAAGCTTGCGGCGGTTGCCGCCTGACAACTGCCGCGCTGCGTCATGGGCTCGTTCAGTCAGATGGAAAGCGGCCAGGCCCTCATCAATATGCTGCCTGGCCACCGCTCTGGGCAGGCCCTGCAGGTCAGCATGAAACTGCAGGTTGGCACGCACACTCAAATCAAGATCCAGCGCCGATTGCTGAAAAACAATGCCCAGCTGCGACAAGGCCTGGACCGGTGATTTGGCAATATCTGCATCACAAACAAGCGCCTGGCCGGTGTCGGCAGTAAACAGCCCCGTCAATATCTGGAACAGCGTGGTTTTGCCTGCGCCATTGGGGCCAAGCAAAACCACAAACTCACCCGCCTTTATATCCAGGCTGACCTGGTCAAGTGCCTTGCGGGTGCCGAAGCTTTTACCAAGGGAGATCACACGAAGTATCACGCAGCCATCCATTGCTTGATGAAAAGGTAATTTCATCTCTGCCCCTAATCAGCAAAGGATGTGCCACGGTGTTCTGCATCTGATAACTGGCTGACTCCGTGCGCTTTGCAGTCAAATTTACCTGATTATTTCAGGGTAATCCCGCAGGTTTTTTGACTTTATCGCCAGGTCTGGTTTCAGTGCTTTGATAGTCGATGCGTCGTCCTTATGTTGCAAGTGTTCATTTATGACACTCTTTTGCCGAGGTGATGAATTTTTGAACAGTTTTATGGCTCTGGTGGCTGGCCCATATGCAGCGAGATAGCCGTTTGCACAGGGATTGAGCAGGGTTTTCAGCCGGTGCGGCAGGTTGGCACGCATGTTGCGCTAAATGCTACGGTTATGTGTTGTACATAATTTATATCCCCCCACTTCAAGAGGAGACACACGTGAAAAATAAAATAGCAGTATCCATATTGAGCGCCGCAATGTTTGCTGCGTCTGGCGTTCATTCAGCGGGCGTCACCGATGCCATGATTGAAAAAAATTCTGATAAAAGTGTTTTGTCCTGGGGTATGGGGCAACAGGGTCAAAGGTTTTCCGAGCTGACACAGATCAACACCAAAACCGTCAAACAGCTGGTGCCTGCCTGGTCATTTTCTTTTGGTGGAGAAAAACAGCGCGGCCAGGAATCCCAGCCGCTGATTCATGATGGAAAGATGTTTGTTACAGGCTCCTATTCACGCATTTTTGCATTGGACCTGAAAACCGGCGCCAAACTGTGGAAGTACGAACACCGCCTGCCCGACGGCATCATGCCTTGTTGCGATGTGGTGAACCGCGGCGCTGCACTGTATGACAACCTGGTTATTTTTGGCACGCTGGACGCGCAATTGGTGGCGCTTGACCAAACTACCGGCAAAGTCGTCTGGAAAGAAAAAATCGACGACTACGCAGCCGGCTATTCAATGACCGCCGCGCCACTGATTGCCAAGGGCCTGTTGCTGACAGGTGTGTCTGGCGGCGAGTTTGGTGTGGTGGGCCGGGTTGAAGCCCGCAACCCGCGCACGGGTGAGCTGGTCTGGATGCGACCTATGGTGGAAGGCCATATGGGCTACAAATATGACAATGACGGCAAGGCCACGGAAAACGGCATCAGTGGCACCACCAACAAGACCTGGCCCGGTGATCTCTGGAAAACCGGCGGTGCCGCCACCTGGCTGGGCGGCACGTATGACGCCACCACTGGCCTGGCTTATTTCGGCACTGGCAACCCATCCCCGTGGAACAGCCACCTGCGCCCTGGCGACAACCTGTATTCAGCTTCAACCGTGGCGCTGGACATTCAAACCGGCCAGATCAAATGGAGTTACCAGACCACGCCGCACGACGGCTGGGACTTTGATGGCGTCAACGAATTTGTGACCTTTGACATGGACGGCAAACGTGTGGGTGGAAAAGCCGACCGCAATGGCTTCTTTTATGTGATGGATGCCAAAACCGGCAAACTCGAAAACGCTTTTCCCTTTGTCAAAAAGATTACCTGGGCCAGCAGTATTGATCTGAAGACAGGTCGCCCGGTTCTGAATCCGGCCGGGTATCCCGGTGATCCGACCAAAGGTGAAGACGGCAAAAAAGGTGCAACTGTATTTGCTGCACCAGGTTTTCTGGGTGGAAAAAACCAGATGCCCATGGCCTATAGCCCGAAAACCAGGCTGTTTTATGTACCTGCCAACGAGTGGGGCATGGATATCTGGAACGAACCGGTCACATATAAAAAGGGTGCGGCTTATCTGGGTGCCGGCTTCACCATCAAGCCAAACTTTGATGACTACATCGGTGCCATGCGCGCAGTTGACCCCAAGACCGGAAAAATCGTCTGGGAAGTCAAAAACAACGCGCCGCTCTGGGGTGGTGTGATGGCAACTGCCGGTGACCTGGTGTTCTACGGCACGCCCGAAGGTTATCTGAAGGCGGTTGACGCCAAATCAGGCAAGGAGATGTGGAAATTCCAGACCGGTTCCGGTGTCGTGGCTCCACCCGTGACCTGGCAGGACGGCGACACGCAATATGTTGCTGTGGTATCGGGATGGGGTGGTGCCGTGCCGCTCTGGGGCGGTGAAGTCGCCAAAAAAGTGAATTTCCTGGAGCAGGGCGGCAGCGTCTGGGTGTTTAAACTTTCGTCAAAATAATCTGACTTAATAGCTCCGGCAAAATATCAGGCCAGTAGTTGAATATGGCTGAGTGTATTGATTTTTTTGCCGGACTGGATTTTGAAGGGTGGCCTTGGCTGCCACTTCCATCAATGGAAACATCATGAAAACATCATTCAAGAAAATAATT
>JAZKIK010000034.1:0-2225 GCA_040384925.1 Pseudomonadota bacterium
TGGACGGCATCAGCATGATTGTGCTGACGGCAGCCGTCGTCATGCCCATGATCCAGAAAGCCGGGTTTGATCTGGTCTGGTTTGGCATCTTCGTAATTCTGCTGGTCGAGATTGCCGAAGTCACACCACCCGTTGGCTTCAACCTGTTTGTGTTGCAAAACATGACTGGAAAAGACAGCAATGTGATTGCAAAAGCCGCGATTCCATTTTTCATGTGCCTGGTGATCTGTATTGGCCTGATCACACTTTTCCCGCAAATCGTGACCATCGTTCCTGATCTGGTCATGGGGCCTTCCAAATAAACCTGCCCAGGCCGTCACTTGTATTTTTCAACGTCCCGCAACCTGCAATAAAGTGGCTATTGCAGGCTCGCAGTCCCTGCATCGCCGCTGAGGAAACCCCCATGAAACGCAGATTGATCGTGGCTGCCGTCGCAGCCGCGCTGGGCAACTGTTGCCTGGCGCAAGCCGCAGTTCAGCCAGAAACGACCTGGAAACTCGCCACCGGTTACCGCGTCGAGTCCTTCCACACGCAAAACGTGTTGCAGTTCTCGCGTGATGTTGAAAAAGCCACTTCAGGCAAGCTGATGATCCAGGTTTTTCCGAACAACACGCTGGCCAAACTGGCTGACATCAGCAGCGCCGTACAGCAGGGCAAGGCCGAGGCCGGTGAAACCATCATGACCAGCATGGTCAAGGACATTCCGCTGGCGGGGGCTGATTCGGTGCCTTTTGTGGTGACCTCATATGCCGACGCACAGCGCCTGTGGAAACTGCAGCGCCCTGGCATTGAAAAACATTTTGCCGACCGCGGCCTGAAGCTGTTGTACGCCGTACCCTGGCCGCCGCAAGGCCTGCATTCAACCAAACCAATACGCGGTGTGGCTGACTTCAAGGGCACACAAATGCGTACCTACAACTCCACCACATTGCGTATTGCCGAAATGCTGGGCGCAAAACCGGTGGATGTGGCCATGCCTGATGTGGGCAAGGCATTGAGTGAAGGGCGTATGGACAACATGATTACCTCGGCACTCACAGGCGTTGAAAACAAGGTCTGGGGTTCCATCAAGTACTACTACGAAATCAATGCCTGGTTTCCGAAAAACGCCGTGTTTGTCAGCAGCAAGGCCTTTGAAGCGCTCAAACCCGATGCCCGCAACCTGGTTGTCAAAGCCGCGCAGGAGGCAGAAACCCGGGGCTGGTCCGCCAGCCAGGCCTTGTCAACCAGTGCAACCGAAGAGTTGCGCGCCAACGGTGTCAAGATAGAACGTATTCCACCCGACATGGACCAGGACATCAAACGCATGGGCGAAAAGTTCTCCCGCGAATGGGTGCGCAGCGTCGGCAACGAAGCCAACGATATTTTTATTCCCTATTACCTCAAGCCCAAACCATGAGACGCCCGATTTGCACCCATCAATCTACGAGGACTTCTGTATGAAAACACCATCTGATTCGATCTTTGCCTACTTGCGTGCGAAAGATGGCAACCGTCCACATTTGCTGGTGGATGCCTTCACAGACGACGCATCACTGGCAATGGTCGTCAACACGGGGACCATTTCGTTTCCACCTGTTTCCCAGGGGCGCGATGCCATCGCAGAAGTCCTTGTTCGCCGATTCGCTCAAACTTACGAGAACGTATACACCCTGTGCCTGGCGCAGCCACCAGGACATCAGGAACCCACGTTTGCCTGTGACTGGCTGGTCGTCATGACTGAGAAGGAAAGCCGCGCAGTACGCGTTGGATGCGGTCGCTACGACTGGCGCTTTGCCCCGAGCTCATGTCTGGTTGAACGTCTGTCGATCGCAATTGAAGTCATGCAATCGCTACCGCCGAGCGATCTCGATGTCGTCATGCAATGGGTTGCCTGTCTCCCCTATCCGTGGTGTTCCGCCAAGGCAGCAATGCGTGGTGCACCGAATCTTGGCGATTTAAGCGCCGTCCTTGAGTACATTGGCAGAGAAGACGCCTTTGCTCATTAATCGCACTGCAGGCCACGTTTAGCCGTGGCCTGCAGCTCATGTTCAACATTAAATTTACAAAACCATGCAAGACAATATTTCCAAGCCTGGCGGTGATCGCTGGCAATTCTGGATTGACCGGGGCGGCACATTTACCGACATCGTGGCCAAAAAGCCCGACGGTTCACTGCTGACCCACAAGCTGCTCAGCGAAAACCCGGAGCAATACCGCGACGCCGCCGTTGCAGGCATTCGCCA
>JAZKIK010000034.1:2325-4464 GCA_040384925.1 Pseudomonadota bacterium
CGTTATGTCGAACAGGTGGCCGGTGAAATGCCGGGTGTGAAGCTGTTTTTCATGCAGTCTTCAGGCGGTTTGACCGATGCCCATGTGTTTCAGGGCAAGGACGCGATCTTGAGCGGCCCGGCTGGCGGCATTGTCGGCATGGCCCGGACTGCGGCGATTGCAGGCCATGCCAAGGTGATTGGTTTTGACATGGGCGGCACTTCAACCGATGTCTCGCATTACGCCGGCGAGTTTGAGCGCGAGTTTGAAACCCAGGTTGCCGGGGTTCGCATGCGTGCCCCCATGATGAGCATTCATACCGTGGCGGCGGGTGGTGGCTCGATTCTGAAATTTGATGGTGAGCGTTTCCGCGTTGGCCCGCAAAGCGCAGGTGCCAACCCCGGACCGGCCAGTTACCGGCGCGGTGGCCGCCTGGCAGTGACGGATGCCAACGTCATGGTCGGCAAGGTGCAGCCGCGTTATTTCCCCAAGGTATTTGGACCCAATGCAGATGAGCCACTGAGCTACGAGGCGGTTGAAGTCCTGTTCAATGACCTGGCCGGGCAGACTGGCCGCAGCGCAGAAGTCGTTGCAGAAGGTTTTATCAATATCGCCGTGCAGCAGATGGCCAACGCCATCAAGAAAATTTCAGTCGCCCGTGGTTACGACGTGACCCGCTACACCCTGCAGTGTTTTGGCGGCGCAGGCGGCCAGCATGCCTGCCTGGTGGCCGATGCTCTGGGCATGACCAAAGTGTTTGTCCATCCCCTGGCAGGGGTGCTCAGCGCCTACGGCATGGGCCTGGCAGACCAGAACGTGATTCGTGAGCAGGCGATCGAAGTCAAACTAAGCGCCGCCGCGCTGCCTGAAATTGCCGAGGCGCTGAATACCCTTGCCGCAACAGCCGAGGGCGAGTTGCAGCGCCAGCAGGTCAATACCGGCGCCGTCACCACCCACCACCGTGTGCATGTACGTTATGAAGGCAGCGATGCAGCGCTGATTGTCCCTTTTGGCACGCTGGACCAGATCGAATCGGGTTTTGAAGCGGCTTACCGCCAGCGTTTTGCGTTTTTGATGCAGGGCAAGGGGCTGGTGGTGGAAGCTGTATCGGTTGAAGCCGTGGTTGCAGGCGACGCACCGGCCGAGCCGCGTCACACCACCCATGAAGCACGCGAAGTGCCACGTCGCGAAACCGTCCGCATGTATTCGGGCGGCCAGTGGCACGACGCGGCCCTGGTCGTGCGCGAAGACCTGCAGCCGGGCGACATCATCCCCGGCCCGGCCATCATTGCCGAGAAAAACGCCACCACCGTTGTGGAGCCCGGCTGGGAGGCCAATCTGACGGCTCTGGATCACCTGGTGCTCGACCGTCGGGCAGAACGTGCCATCAAATTTGCAGCAGGTACGACGGTTGACCCGGTGCTGCTGGAAGTGTTCAACAACCTGTTCATGAACATTGCCGAACAGATGGGCCTGCAACTGCAGAACACTGCCTACTCGGTCAACATCAAGGAGCGGCTCGACTTCAGTTGCGCCCTGTTTGACACGGCAGGCAACCTGATTGCCAACGCACCCCACATGCCGGTTCACCTTGGCTCCATGGGTGAAAGCATCAAGACCGTGATTCGCGAAAACGCCGGCAAAATGCAGCCCGGCGACGTCTATGTGCTCAACGACCCATACCACGGCGGTACCCATCTGCCTGACATCACGGTGATTACACCGGTGTATTTGAATCAATCCGTTCGGGCTGAGCCTGTCGAAGCCGCTGGGGGCACTTCGACAAGCTCAGTGCGAACGGACACGCCAACCTTTTACGTCGGCAGCCGTGGCCACCATGCTGACATTGGCGGCACCACACCCGGCTCGATGCCACCGTTTTCAACCCGCATTGAAGAAGAGGGCGTGCAGATCAACAACGTCAAGCTGGTGGAACGTGGTGTGCTGCGCGAGGCTGAAATGGTCGCGCTGCTGAAAAGCGGTGAATACCCCAGCCGCAATCCGCAGCAGAATATGGCCGACCTGAAAGCCCAGATTGCCGCCAACGAAAAAGGCGTGCAGGAACTGCGCAAGATGGTCGAAAGCTTCAGCCTCGAAGTGGTGCTGGCCTATATGCGCCATGTGCAGGACAACGCCGAGGAATCGGTGCGCCGCGTGATC
>JAZKIK010000035.1:0-2473 GCA_040384925.1 Pseudomonadota bacterium
TCTTAGTGGCGTGCGGCTGATGCCGTATTCCTCTGCCAGCTTGAGCTCGTCAATCCAGCTGCCGGGTGCCAGTTCGCGGTTGAAGATGCGCTGGCGCAAAAGCTCGGCGACTTCTTCATACAGCGCTCTGGGGGTCAAGGAAACTGCGGCCATGTGTTTTTGCGGGTTGGTGTCACGGGTTGATCGTCTGACAGCTTGTCTATGTTGGTACTGATTTTGCCATCCTCAAAAATTGAATTTTGCATCAATAATTATAAATGATGTAAACTTTGGTCAATAAAATGCCAGCCGGGGGTGCTGCAAAAGCGCCTGCCGCGCGGTTTGCCGCCAAGCCCAGCCCAATCTGTAAACGGTTTTAGCTCATGACCTCCAAAAACACCGAATTTGCCGCCGCCAGCCTTGAGGCATGGGCAAAATCCGCCGCCAAATCTGCCCCTGGCGGCAGCGTGGACGCGCTGAACTGGCAAACGCCAGATGGCATCAGCGTCAAGCCGCTGTACACGGCTGAAGACACCAAAGACCTGCCTCATACCAACACCTTGCCCGGTTTTGAGCCCTTTATTCGCGGCCCCCAGGCCACCATGTATGCGGTGCGGCCCTGGACGATTCGCCAGTACGCCGGGTTTTCTACAGCCGAAGAATCCAATGCCTTTTACCGAAAAGCGCTGGCCGCAGGCGGGCAGGGCGTGTCTGTCGCCTTTGACCTGGCCACACACCGCGGTTATGACAGCGACCATCCGCGTGTGACGGGTGACGTCGGCAAGGCCGGTGTGGCGATTGATTCGGTCGAGGACATGAAGATTCTGTTTGACCAGATTCCGCTCGATAAAGTCAGCGTCAGCATGACCATGAACGGTGCCGTGCTGCCGGTGCTGGCCGGTTATGTGGTCGCGGCCGAAGAGCAGGGTGTGAGCCAGGACAAACTGAGCGGCACGATCCAGAACGACGTGCTCAAAGAGTTCATGGTGCGCAACACCTATATCTATCCGCCCGCGCCCAGCATGCGCATCATTGGCGACATCATTGAATACACGGCCAAAAACATGCCGAAGTTCAATTCGATTTCGATTTCGGGCTACCACATGCAGGAAGCCGGTGCCAACCAGGCGCTGGAGCTGGCCTTTACCCTGGCCGACGGCAAGGAATACGTCAAGACCGCGCTGGCCAAGGGCCTGGATGTGGACGACTTTGCACCGCGCCTGAGTTTTTTCTGGGCCGTGGGCATGAATTTTTACCTGGAAGTGGCCAAAATGCGTGCCGCCCGCCTGCTCTGGTGCCGCATCATGAAAGGGTTTGAAGCCAAAAGCGCCAAGTCCCTGATGTTGCGCACTCACTGCCAGACCAGCGGCTGGAGCCTGACCGAGCAAGACCCCTACAACAATGTGGTGCGCACCACCATCGAGGCGATGGCCGCAGTGTTTGGCGGCACCCAAAGCCTGCACACCAACAGTTTTGACGAAGCGATTGCGCTGCCAACAGAGTTTTCAGCCCGCATAGCCCGCAACACCCAGCTCATCATTCAGGAAGAAACCCACATCACCAGCGTGATCGACCCCTGGGCTGGCAGCTACATGATGGAAAAACTCACCCAGGACATGGCTGACGCCGCCTGGGCCATCATTGAAGAGGTTGAAGGCATGGGCGGCATGGTCAAGGCCGTGGACAGCGGCTGGGCCAAACTCAAGATTGAAGCCGCAGCAGCCGAAAAACAGGCCCGTATCGACAGCGGCAAGGACGTGATTGTTGGCGTCAACAAATACAAACTCAAAACCGAAGACGCCATTGAGTCCCGCGACATCGACAACGTGGCCGTGCGCGACGGCCAGATCGCCAGACTCAAGGACATCCGGTCAAAACGTGATGTGGCGCAGGTGCAGCAGGCGCTGGATGCCATTACCTTCGCGGCAGAAAACAATTCGGGCAACCTGCTTGATCTGTCGATTCAGGCCGTCAGGCTGCGCGCAACCGTAGGTGAAATCAGCGATGCCCTTGAAAAATCATACGGCCGCCACCGTGCCGATACACAAAAGGTGACTGGTGTGTACGCAGCAGCATACGACAGCGCCGAAGGCTGGGAGCAACTGAAAACCGAAATCAACACCTTCGCCGAAGCCGAGGGCCGCCGCCCTCGTGTGATGATTTCAAAACTCGGCCAGGACGGCCATGACCGCGGTGCCAAGGTGGTTGCCACCGCTTTTGCCGATCTGGGTTTTGACGTGGATATGGGCCCACTGTTCCAGACGCCCGAAGAATGCGCACGCCAGGCGATTGAAAACGATGTGCATGCGGTGGGAGTTTCCACCCTGGCAGCAGGCCACAAAACCCTGGTGCCCGCCATCATTGCCGAACTTAAAAAACAGGGCGCTGACGACATCATCGTATTTGTAGGCGGCGTGATTCCGCGCCAGGACTATGAGATGTTGTATGAGGCCGGTGTCAAGGGCATTTACGGGCCAGGCACACCGATTCCGGC
>JAZKIK010000036.1:0-3409 GCA_040384925.1 Pseudomonadota bacterium
CAAGGACGCCCGGGCCGCCTCGGCCGGTTCCATTCTGATCTCGCGTCTGATGGTGCGTGGTGCGGCGGGCATTGTCACTGACGGTGGTTTTCGTGATTCACCCGACCTGGTGGCCATGCCATTCGCCTGCTACCACCAGCGGCCGTCGGCCCCCACCAACCTGAGCTTGCACCAGGCGATTGAAATCAATGTGCCGATTGGCTGTGGTGATGTGGCGGTTTTTCCCGGTGATGTCATCGTTGGCGACAAGGAGGGCGTGTTTGTGATTCCAGCCCATCTTGCCGATGAAATTGCTGACGAAGCGGTCGAGATGACCGCTTTTGAAGACTTTGTGACTGAAGAGGTGCTCAAGGGCCGGTCGATTGTGGGCCTGTACCCGCCCACCCTGCAGCAGTCAAAGGACGACTTTGTCGAATGGCGCAGGGCCAAAGGCCGCTGATTCGCGCCTGAAAGCCGCAAACACTCATAAATCATAAAATTTGTAAGTGCTCAGGTGCTTGCAAGTATTTCAGTTGCATCTCTGTCGTTGCGGGCTCGACCCGCATTCCAGATGGCATTTGATTTTGGTGCTGCGTGTTTTATCAAGCAATCGTGACTTATCAACGATGGATCCCGGATCCAGTCCAGGATGACACCTGAGTACTTACTAAAATTTGAAAAATTGGCCTTTTGCGCAGGGAGTTGTGCAGAGCATCCTTAGGCATCTAAAGCTATATTTTTAGGGGCAAATGATGAGTTGACGTCCCTCATCACCGTGCCAGCCTGCGTCAATCAACACACGAAATAAGCCGGGTTCTGTTCGATCAGCGCACGCAGTTGCGCGTTTATCATTGTGGCAAACCCTCATTCCGAATAAAAAGCCGGAGCCCTATGATTCCTTACCACCTCAGGAGACTGGTCATGAAACATCATTTTTCAATTAAATTGATAGCAGCCTGCGCCATCACAATGGGCGCTACTGCCGCATTTGCACAAGAAACCATCAAAATCGCCAATCTCGTCGAGTTGTCCGGCAGCGGCGCGACAGCAGGTACCAACTTCAAGAATGGTATTGAGATGGCTGTCAAGGAAATCAATGCGGTGGGTGGCATTCTGGGTAAAAAAATCCAGACCAGCACCTCAGACACCCAAACCAACCCCGGTGTTGCCAAGGGTTTGGCGCAAAAAGCTGCTGACGACAACGTGTTTGCCATATTCGGTCCGGTGTTTTCAGGCTCCATCATGGTCAGCATGGCCGAATCACGCCGTGCCGAAATACCCAACTTTACCGGTGGTGAAGCGGCCAGCATCACCCAGCAGGGCAATCCCTATATCTTCCGCACCAGTTTTACCCAGGCCACTGCCATGCCCAAGGTGGCCAAATACATCACCGAGCAGGCCAAGCTGCCCAGCATTGCCGTTATTTATGTGAATAACGACTTCGGCAAGGGCGGGCTGGACATGCTCAAACAGGCACTGGACGGCTCTGTCACAAAAATTCTGGCTGAAATTTCAACCGACTCCGGCCAGATCGACTTTTCTGCTGCCGTGCTGAAAGCCAAACAAAGCAATGCCGAGGCTGTGTTTGTCTATACCAATGAAGAGGAATCAGCCAGAGCCTTGCGCGAGTTGCGCAAACAAGGCTGGACCAAACCCATCATTGGCGAAACCACCCTGACCGGCCAGAAAGTGATCGAACTGGCAGGCGAAGCCGCCAACGGTGCCATCGCCCATGTCGGCCTGACGGTGGACGCCCCGGTGCCTGCCATACGTGCCTTCAGCGCCAGGTTTGAAAAAGAATACAAATATTTGTCAGATCACAACGGCATGAAGGGTTATTCAGGTGTCTACATCCTGAAAGCCGCGATTGAAAAAGTCGGCAGACTCGACCGCAAGGCCGTCGCCCAGGCCCTGCACGGCATCAAGGTCAACAGCGACCGTTACCCCGGTGCCCTGATGTATACCGAATATGACCAGAAGGGCGACCTCGACCGCCTGAGCTTCATGGTCACCGTCAAAAACGGCCGCCAGGAAGTCACCGGTTTTGTACCGCCACTGGGTTTGAAAAGGACTGCTGCACTGCCAGAAGCGCCCGCCTCAGCACCACCTGCCGGAGGCAAAAAACCAGTGGCTGGCAAACCTGCTTAAAACTGAATCGCCGGGGATGCCCGGTAGAGAAAAGCAAAACGGCACCTTATGGGTGCCATTTTGCTTTTTGGGCGACCTGAAAACACTTGCCTTGGTCTCTGCTGGCCGGATTGTCTGGCCAGCACGGGTTCATAACTTGCTAGTGGGAGGTGGGGTGTAAAGCCCGCAAGTTGTCTGCCTTGCTACCGACATCCATTTTGCATACCGTAGCAGTGGAATCCAGTGTTCAAATTCACTCAAAAGGTAAAAATGATCGAAGAAACATTTCTGAAGTTACGCGAACTGATTCGCAGGGATGATCAGCTGCAATGGGTCTTTTATCAGAATAAAACTTCTTCCGGAAAAGCAAACTTTATCAGGGACGAGCTTGCCACGAACCGTTATTGGACTGGTGACTGGACCAAACCGCACAGACGCGAAGTTGACCGCATTGCTTATTGGGACAGCAAGGCTGGGCAGTTGTATATAGGTTTTCCGTCGACTGAACCAAGATTGCAGGTGGAAGACCGATGGAAAATACCTTTTGATCATGTTGAGGTTTATAAGGTCAGTGATTTTTCTCTTGCCGGGCACTCCCTGATGGCATTGTTGCGCGATGAAGTCAAAGGGCTCGGTACGGTTTGTACATATTGGCCAAAAAACGTCAACCAAGATAAAAAACCGGCAAAAACGTTGTCAGGCCAGCTTGAAAATAAGGCCGTAATAGACAAGCCGGTAACAGAGGACGCTGTCATGGAAGATGCCAGGCGTGAACCCGATCCCGATCCGATGATTGTCACTATTGCTGACGAAGTAGTTGGAATGAGGCGGCGATTGGTATGGATGCAAAAAAACCAGGCTAGATTCAGAGACCCTGTAATCGCCTTCTGGGGTAATAAGTGCGCGGTTACCGGGTCCTATTGCAATGGGCTTCTGGTTGCCTCGTATATCAAACCCTGGAGTAAAAGCAGCCCCAGAGAAAAGGTTGACGTCAACAACGGTCTGCTTTTATCTGCTTCCCTGGCCGCTCTTTTCGACAGAGGATTGATCGGCTTTTCCAGCAAGGGGATGTTGATCAGGAGCACAAAACTGGAAAATGATACGGCTGAAAATTTTGGCATCAGGCATGATATGAAGCTGCCGAAAGGCAAACCAACGAAAAAAATGCAGGCTTACCTCAAATGGCATCGTGCATCATTTGAAATTGAATAAAAAAGCACCCGAAAGTGCTTTTCCGTTCCTCGGGCCTGGCTAGCTATCTTTCAGTAGCACTGCCCAGCTTATACCCCGGCCTTGACCTTCA
>JAZKIK010000036.1:3509-24526 GCA_040384925.1 Pseudomonadota bacterium
ACCCTCAAACACCAGGTCACAGGCTGCTTTGTAGGCCGCTGAGTTTCAAAATTTCCGGCCATCGGTTTGTAAAGCGTGTCGCCTGCCTTGTGGCCATCCACCACGGCGGCCATGCGTTCAAATGTTTCGGTGATCTGCTCTTTGCTGACCACGCCGTGCAGCAGCCAGTTGGCCATGTGTTGGCTGCTGATTCGCCGGGTGGCGCGGTCTTCCATCAGGCCTGTGTTGTGGATGTCTGGCACCTTGCTGCAGCCCACGCCCTGGTCAACCCAGCGCAGGACGTAACCCAGAATGCCCTGGGCGTTGTTGTCCAGCTCTTGCTGTTTGGCTTTTGCTGTCCAGTGGGTGTGGAAGTTACCAGGATTTGCAGAAGATTGTTGTGAATTGCATCACGTTCGGCGTTGTCAAAAACGGCAGCCAGGAAGTCACCCGTTTTGTACCGCCACTGGGTTTGAAAAGGACTGCTGTACTGCCAGAAGTGCCCGCCTCGGCACCACCTGCCGGAGGCAAGAAACCGGTGACTGGCAAGCCTGCCTGACCGCTGAAGGCTTACTCCAGGACGATGTTGTTTGCCTTGGCGATGTTCCGGTAAAACTGGATGCGCTGCTGAATCTCCTGGCGGTAATCTGCGGGTTTTACATTCTCGGGGACCATGGCTCCACGTTTGCGCCAGGCCTCTTGTGTCTGGGGGTCGCGCAATACGGTGCGTATGGCGTCGTAGAGTTGCGCAATGATGGGCTCGGGCGTTTTGGCAGGCGCGGCCACACCTGTCCATGAGGTGAGATTCAGGTCGGGCAGCTTGAGCTCGTCGAAGGTCGGCACGTCCGGCAGTTGTGGTGCGCGGATGGGTGATGCTACCGCCAGCGCACGCAGGCGCCCATTCTGGATCACGGTGAGGTTGGATGTCAGGTTGTTCCAGGTCATGTGTACCTGGCCTGACATCAGGTCCGTCAGTGCTGACCCCGCGCCCCGATAAGGGATGTGGGTGAGGTACAGCCCCAGCTTGGCCTTGAGCAGTTCCATGCTCAGGTGCGCGACCGATCCATTGCCCGACGAGGCGTAGTTCAACTTGCCGGGGTTCGCCTTCACGTATTTCACAAACTCGGCAAAGTTCTTCACGGGCAAGTTCGGGTTGATCAGCAGCACATTGGCCAGGCGGTCGATCAAGGTGATGGGGGCGAAGTCATTGACTGCGTCATAAGGCAGGCTGGGCGAGACTGCCGGGTTGACCACATGTGTGGTTTGCGAGGTGACGATCAGCGTGTAGCCATCGGGTGCTGCACGGGCTACAAATGTTGAGCCTATCGTTCCCCCTGCGCCCGCCTTGTTGTCCACTATCACGGTTTGTCCGAGCACCTTTCCCAATCTGTCGGCCATGGCCCGGCCTGCACTGTCTACCGAGCCGCCGGGTGGGAAGGGTACGACCAGCGTGATCGGGCGGCCCGGATAGCGAGCCGGTGCCTGGGCCAGGGCGGGCAAGGCGATGGCGCTGGTCAAGGCGCAGCTTGTGCCGATAAAGTGGCGGCGGTGCAGGGTGATGGTCATGGTAATTCTCGTTAAGGGGAAAATCAGGAGTTGATGGTCCTGCCTGAGCAGGGGCTGAATTCAATGGCACCTGGCAGACGGCCGAAACGCGTGCCGTCATCGATCTGAGCTTCGAACTGGAGCAGTGCGAGCAGTTGGCGGACCTTGACGCCTTGCGGTCGAGCCAGCTTGTCGCGAAGCGGTGCCAAGCGCTCTTCCGGAAGGATGCCCGACGTGCATTGTTCGAATTTGACTTGCCGCTCCAAGGCCGAAAACGGATTCAGGAACGACCCTTTGGCGTGGTGAACTACGCGCTCCAGGTGCCGTCCGTCCTTCAAGGTCACGGCTGTGGTGTGGGGAAGCAGCTGTGTTGCGGTTTCCACGCGTGTCGAGTCCAGGCGCATTTCGACGCGTGGCATGAGGCGTCGGGTCACATCGTCCTGCACCGCTTTCGGCGTGAAGTCGGCCAACGTGACTTTGCCGTAACGGAGCATCGTGGCCACCGCGTAAGGCATGGAGAACATGGCCTCGCGGGGATTCTTGGGCTCTGGGTATTTGAGGTTCACCAGGTTGACGCGCCCTACCAGTGTTTCGACACGCTCAACGTCCTCCATGCCGAATCGGTGTTCAGTGGCGAGGGCTTGCAGCGCGTCCAGGCAGCGGTGTGTGGACGCACAGTTGGGATACAGCTTGAACGCCAGGCCGTGGCTGTCGATCGCCAGCGGGCCGTCCTTGACCGCAGCCACGGACAGCCAGTCGGCCGCCGAGTCCCCGGCATAAAGTGCGCCAAACCCATGCGGACCTTCCAGGGCTTTATCGCTGCCGGTGACTCCCGAGGCCGCAAGCGATGCGGCCAGCACACCGCCTTGAGCCGCCAGTCCGGCATGCACGGGTTTCGTGTCGGTGCCGAACTGCACCTTGGGTCCGGCTGCCATGGAAACGGCCAGGCTGATGGCGTGTGTCATTCTTCCAGCGTCCAGCCCCAGCAATCTGGCGCAGGCGGCTGCGGCGGCGATCACCCCAATGGTTTGGGTGCCGTGCCAGCCCTTTTCAGCATGAGACCGGTCCATTGCCATCCCGACGCGGGCCATCACCTCGCTCCCGACGATCAGCGCGTCCAGCACGGCGTCCAGCGTGGCGTCGATCTCGTGGGCTTGCGCCAGGATGGCCGGGATCACAGCGCAGCCAAAATGCCCCCCGGCGACGAGAAACATCTCATCCAGCTCCCGCGCATGAGCGGCCGTGCCGTTGGCCAGCGCACTGAAGGCGGCACAAGTTCCGGTGCTGCTGCCCACCACCGGAACTGGGCCCGTGGCGCGCAATCCCGCCCGTACTGAGGCGCAAACCGGGTCCCCGGCACCTGCCACCATGGCGGCGATAGTGTCCTCCAGGGAGTGCTCTGCGGTGCGCAGGGTCGATTCACCCCATTGATTGGGGACCGTGGCAGCCCAGTGCGCGAGAACCTGGGTAGCGGGGATATGGGAACTGAGCATGCTTGTCCTTGGGGCGTGATTTGGTATGTAGTTGCGCCTGTCAGCGCAGCCGGGTGTGGAACGAATGGCAGACACGCAGCGGCAGGTCTGGGCGAGAAGGCAAGGCACGCTCAGTCAAGCTTCACCCCTGCCCTGCGGATCAGGTCGCCCCACTTCTTCACCTCGCTGTCGATGTGCGTCTTGAAAAACTCGGGTGTTCCCCCGAGGGCGACCTGCCCCACTTGCGCGAATTCGGCTTTGGTCGCAGGTGCCTGCAGCCAATTATTGATCTCGCGGTTCAGACGCAGGATCACCGGCCGAGGTGTGCCAGTCGGTGCCACAATGCCGCCCCAGGCCACCACCTCGAAGCCTGCAATGCCTGCCTCTTCCATGGTCGGCACATCGGGCAGCAGCGCCGAGCGCCGTTTGCTGGTAACCGCGAGCGGGCGCACCCTGCCTGCCTGGATGGCGTTCAGCATGGACGGCAGGTTGTCGAACATGAAATCGATCTGCCCGCCGACCAGGTCGGTCTGCGCCTGCGGGGCACCGCGGTAGGGGATGTGGTTGAAGCTGATGCCGGCCTTCTCCTTGAGGATTTCGCCGCTGAGGTGGCTGGTCGTGCCGTTGCCGGCCGAGCCCATGTTGAAGCGGCCCGGCTGGCTCTTGGCGGAGATGACCAGCTCACGCACCGATGTCGCAGGAAAACCCTGGCGGACCACCAGCACATTGGGCACCTGCGAGAGCACTGCCACTGGCACCAGGTCCTTGTCGGGGTCGTAGGGCATCTTGGCGATCAGGCTGCGGTTGATCGCCATGGTCACGATGTTGCCAAAGCCCAGCGTGTAGCCATCGGGCTGGGCTTTGGCCACTGCCTGCATGGCAATGGTGCCTGCCGCGCCGGGGCGGTTCTCGACGATCACCGATTGCTTGAGTTTGTCCTGCAGGTAGTTGGCCAGCTTGCGGCTGGTCTGGTCAGGCGTACCACCAGCGGCCGAGGGCACGATCAGCTTGATGGGTTGGGCGGTGGGCCAGTCCGCCGCCAGGGCGTTGCTGAGCAAGGCAATGGCACTGCTCAAGACGCAGGTGATGCCGATAAAACGGCGGTGATGAAGGGTGATGGTCATGGTAAATCCTCGTTGAGGGTATTCAGGGGTAGTCAGAGGTAATCAGGAAGATGCGCCGGTGACACTGTGAATGTGAGCGGCGATCTCGCAAAGAGCTTCGGCGATGTCCTCGCGCACAGCGTTGGCGCGCGGCAGCAGTTCGCGCGTCTTTTCGTTCAGGTAGATCGCACGGTTCAGTTCAATCTGCAGGCTTTGATGTCCGCGTGCTGGTACGCCGAATTCGCGCAGCAGGTCCTGGCCCGCATACGGGTCGTTGATGGCGACGCTATAGCCCAGTTGGCGAAATGCCCCGGCCACCAATTCGGTAAAGGCTGCGCTGCAGCTCTGGGTGTTCAGGTTGCCCAGCACCACGTCAGCCAGCGGCCCGGGTGCCACACGGCCAAGCCGCTCGTAGGCATTGCTTGGCATCGAGTGCAGATTCAGGTGCCAGCGCGGGCCTTGAGGGGCCGCTGCCTCCAGCGCCTGGGTCAGCGCGCGCCGATAGGGTCGCCAGTAATGCTCAATGCGATGTGCCACTTCACGCGCTGGCAGGCGGCGTGCGTAGATGGGCTGACGCGCAGGCGTGAGGCTGGACACCAGCCCGTTTCCCAGCGCCAGGGTGCGCGCAGCAGGTGCCGCCCCGCCAGGCCAGGTGTCAGCCAGCATGGCGACATCGATGTCATGCTCATGGCGATTCGGATCGATGTAGCTGCGCGGGAAGGTGGCGTGCACCAGGGTGCCGCCCACGCGCGGCACGGCGTCCCACAGCCACTGCACGTGCGTGTCCTCGAGTTTGCGCAGCTCGGTGGCTTCCACGGCGTAGTCGAAGTCGGCCGGGTAGTCGGTGCCGCTGTGCGGCGAGTCGCACACCAGGGCAATGGCTGGCGCGGCTGGAGGCAACACCAGGACGGGTAAAGCAGGTCGGGAGGATTCGGGTGGCATCGCGGTTTCTCAATTGATGGAAGACGAGCGAATCGTAGACAGCCCGGGACTTGGGGGCAAACGACAATTTGATCCATGCCGATAACATGATGTAATCAGGGCATGCGGTTCAAATCTCCTTCATTGCCCGAGTTGCATGCGTTCTTGACGGTGTGTCAACTGGGCAGCTTTCGCCGGGCGGCCGACGTGCTCTGCGTGACGCAGGCGGCCGTGAGCCGCGCGGTGCAGCGGCTGGAGCAGCGTCTGGAATGCACGCTGCTGGACCGCTCAGGCACACGGATACAGCCCACAATCCGCGGACGCGAGCTCCAGACGCTGGTAGAGGCCCATGTGGCGGGGCTGGAGAGCGCCATCGGCGAGTTCGGTGTGCGTGCCGCGCCGCGCAAGCTGCGGGTGAGCGTGGTGCCTACTCTGTGCACACGCTGGCTGGTGCCGCGGCTCGGACAGTTCCGCGTGCAGCATCCGGACATCGAGATCGAGCTGCGGCAGTTCCACCACGACGAGAACTTTGAACGCGATGATGTGGATCTGTGGATCAACGTGAAGCGCCCGGCGCGGGCCTGGCCGCGCGGTATCCGTGCGCGCTACCTGCTGGGGCGCGAACTCCAGCCCGCTTGTACACCGGCGCTGGCGGCCGGTCTGCGCCAGCCGCGCGACCTGCTCAAGGTCACGCTGCTGCCGCACATCAACTACCCGGGCAACTGGGCGCTGTGGCTGCGTCAGGTGGGCGGTGTGGACACAGCACCCACACTAGGCGCGGGGTTCGACTTGGGCAACAACCTGATCGTCGCCGCCTGCGCGGGCATGGGCGCGATCTTGATCCAGCCCTTGCTGATCGAAGCCGAGCTGGCCTCGGGCCATCTTGTGCTGCCGTTCAGCCCGTCCGTTGTCACGGACCGCGGCTATTACCTCTGCAGCCGCGCAGCACTGGCCGAAAACGAGGCGGTGGAGCAGTTCACGCACTGGCTGCTTGACGAGTCAAAAGCCAGTGCGGAACGTTTTGGGCTTACGCCGCGCCAGCCTTGACCTTCAGACGCCAGGCATGCAACAGCGGCTCGGTATACCCGCTAGGCTGCGTCAAACCCTCAAACACCAGATCACAGGCTGCCTTGTAGGCTGCTGAGGTTTCAAAATTCCCGGCCATGGGTTGGTACAGGGCGTCGCCTGCGTTCTGGCCGTCCACCACGGCGGCCATGCGTTCAAAGGTTTCGGTGATCTGCTCCTTGCTGACCACGCCGTGCAGCAGCCAGTTGGCCATGTGCTGGCTGCTGATTCGCAAAGTCGCGCGGTCTTCCATCAGGCCTACGTTGTGGATGTCTGGCACCTTGCTGCAGCCCACGCCCTGGTCAACCCAGCGCACAACGTAGCCCAGAATGCCCTGGGCGTTGTTGTCCAGCTCTTGCTGTTTGGCTTCTGGCGTCCAGTTGGGTGTGGACGTTACCGGGATTTGCAGCAGGTTATTCAGAATTGCGTCGCGTTCAGCGTTGTAGTCGATTTTTTCGAGTTCTTTTTGCACATCAGCCACACTGACCTGGTGGTAGTGCAGGGCGTGCAGGGTGGCGGCTGTGGGGCTGGGTACCCAGGCGGTGTTGGCGCCGGCTTTGGGGTGGGCGATTTTTTGCTCCAGCATGGCGGCCATCAGGTCGGGCATGGCCCACATGCCTTTGCCGATCTGGGCTTTGCCGCGCAGGCCGCTGCTCAGGCCGACCAGCACATTGTTCTTTTCGTAGGCGGCAATCCAGGCGCTGGTTTTCATGTCGCCCTTGCGGATCATCGGGCCGGCCTGCATGGCTGTGTGCATTTCGTCGCCGGTGCGGTCAAGGAAACCGGTGTTGATAAAGGCTACACGTTCGGCAGCTTCGGCAATACAGGCTTTCAGGTTGACGCTGGTGCGGCGCTCTTCGTCCATGATGCCAAGCTTGACGGTGTTGGCGGGCAAACCCAGAACGGCTTCAACGCGGCCGAACAGTTCGGATGCAAACGCCACTTCTTTCGGGCCGTGCATTTTTGGTTTGACGATATAGACCGAGCCGGTGCGTGAATTGACAATCGCTTCCTTGCCCCGGCGGCTCAGGTCATGCATGGCAATCGTGACGGTGACCATGGCGTCCAGAATGCCTTCGGGGATTTCTTTGCCATCGGCATACAAAATGGCTGGATTGGTCATCAAATGGCCGACATTGCGCAAGAACATCAGCGATCGGCCATGCAGCCGGACTGGTGCGCCATCAGCGCCGGTGTAGTGGCGGTCAGCATTCAGGCCGCGCGTAAAGGTCTTGCCACCCTTGCTGACCTCTTCGGTCAATGTGGCCTGCAGAATGCCCAGCCAGTTGCTGTAGGCCACCACCTTGTCGTCGGCATCCACCACGGCTATCGAGTCTTCAAGGTCAAGAATGGTGGACAGGGCGGCTTCCAGCACCAGGTCGCTGATGCCGGCGGGGTCGGTTTTGCCAATGGCGGTGCTGGCGTCGATCTGGATGTCCAGGTGCAGGCCATTGTGTTTGAGCAGCACTGAAGACGGTGCGGCCGCGTCGCCCTGGTAGCCAATAAATTGTGTTTCGTCCGCCAGGCCAGTGTTGCCAGCGGCGGTTTTAATGACCAGTTTGCCGCCCTCAACGCTGTAGCCGGTTGAATCCTTGTGTGAGCCGCTGGCCAAAGGCGCGGCCTGATCCAGCACGGCACGGGCAAAAGCAATCACCTTGGTGCCGCGAACCGGGTTGTAGCCCTTGCCTTTTTCAGCGCCATCGGCTTCTGAAATGGCGTCGGTGCCATACAAAGCGTCGTATAACGAGCCCCAGCGGGCGTTGGCAGCGTTCAGTGCATAACGTGCGTTCAATACCGGCACGACCAGTTGCGGGCCGGCTTGCAGGGCGAGTTCTGCGTCAACATTGGCGGTAGTTGCCGTCAAATCGACAGGTGATGGCACCAGATAGCCAATCGATTCGAGAAATGCACGGTAGGCAGGCATGTTCTGGATCGGGCCCGGGTGGGCCTTGTGCCAGGCATCCATTTCAGTTTGCAAGCGATCACGTTCGGCCAGCAGGGCGATGTTTTTAGGGGCCAGATCGGTGACGATGGCGTTAAAACCGGACCAGAAGGCGTCTGATGTGACGCCAGTGCCTGGCAAGACACGGTCTTCGATAAAACTGTGCAAAACGGTGGCTACCTGCAGGTTGCCGCAGGTAGTGCGTGGGGTGGATGCAGTGGTGGTCATAAAAAGCCCTCAAAAAAGCGAAAAAGATAGTAAAAAGCAAAAACGGGTCTCGAAAAGCAAAAGCCTAGCCAAGCAGACTGAATACATCGCGCAGGTTATTGCCGGTCTGGCTGGGCTGGGTGCCCAGGGTTTCAAATGGCAGTTTGTAACGGTTCACCCACAGGGTGCGGTAGCCATACCAGGTGGCGGCCAGCGCGTCCCAGCTGTTGCAACTGACAAAACCAATCTGGCTGGCTTTCAGGCCCGTGGCCTGCTCGCCCAGCGCATAGGCTGCCGGGTGGGTCTTGTATTTGCGAATGCTGTCAACACTGATGAGGTGATCAAGCAGGCCGTCAAGCCCGGCTGATTTGACGGCCACGTCCAGCATGGCCGGGTCGCCGTTGGACAGAATGCCGGTGACAATGCCGCGCTCTTTCAGGGCCTGCAGCACTTCACGGTTTTCGGGGAAGGCGCTCAGATGCCGGTACTGGTTCATCAACTGCTGCTCTCGCTCGGGTGTCAGCAGCAGCTCAAGCCGCAGGCAGGCGTAACGCAGGCCAGCGCGGGTCAGTTCCCAAAAGGGCTGGTAGTGCGCGCCGTCATTGCTGGTGGTGACAAGTCGGCTGTATTCAATCTGCTTGTCGCGCCACATCACGCCCAGTGCCTGGCCGTGGCCGGGAAACATCTGCTCGGCCAGCAAACCCACGCTGTACACGTCAAACAGTGTGCCGTATGCGTCAAAAAGCACGGCCCGAATAGGGCTTGAATGCAGGCTGGTGCGGGTTTTGTCCATACCTCTACTGTATTTGATACATCGTCAGCCATTAATTGAGGATAAATCAATTAATCCATGACTTTTGTGGGTGTAATGGCCCCTACTCCACCAGCCCGCCAAGCGCCCGCGCTGCCTGCAACACCGGTAAAACATGTTTTTCATCGTAGCGATGCGCTGGCATGGTCAGTGTCAGCGCGCCGGCAATGCTGCCGTCCCGTTTGAAAACCGGGGCAGAAATGCCGGCCACATCGGCCAGCCTGTCGCCCACAGCGGCAAAAAAACCCTGTTCGCGGATCAGTGCGCTGATCTGCCTGTCTTGCGCGGTCTGCGCAGTGAGGGCAGTACCGTTGGCAGCAAATGCCATCAAGACACGAGCACCTGAGCCTTTGTCAAGCGGCAATATGTCTCCGGCCCGGATGTTGTCGCGCACCGATTGGGGCGAGTCAACCCGGTACAGGCACAGACGCGATTGGCGTGGCGGCTGGCCCTGCAGCACATGGTAGGCGGCGCTTTCGCGTGTGATGTTTACCAGGGCCTGCAGCGCAGGCAGCAGCACCCGGTCAAGTGAAAAAGACGCCGCATACAGGCTGCCCAGCCGCGCCAGTTCGCTGCCCAGCGCGTAGCTACCGTCAGCCAGGCGCTGCACAAAACCTGCGTGTTCAAGGGAAGCCAGCTGGCGCAGCGCCGTGCTTTTGTAAAGCCGTGTACGCCTGGCCAGCTCGTTCAGGCTCAGGGACGAATCACCGGTTTTAAACACCGTCAAAAGACTCAAGGCCCGGTCAACGGCTGCCGCTCCACCGGCTGCGGCCTGGCTGTCGGCTAGGGATTCGGTCTTGGCTTTACGGGGCATGATGGTGGCCTTCAGCGTTCAGGCGCTGTTGACAAAAACATAGTTCTCATCAATCATTTCATTAGAAAGAATAGTGTTCTATCTTACAGAATTTTTAATAACAACCGAATACCCACCAGCATGAACCCCCAAAATACATCAGCACCTCAAGTGCTGATCAGCGAAGTCGGGCCGCGCGATGGCCTGCAGTCGGTCAAGGCCATCATGCCGACGGCCGACAAACTGCGCTGGATAGATGCGCTGTACAGTGCCGGCGTGCGTGAAATAGAAGTTGCGTCATTTGTGCCCGCACGCTTGCTGCCACAAATGGCCGACGCCGCAGAGGTGGTGCGGCACGCGCTCACGCTGCCGGGTCTTGTGGTGATGGCGCTGGTGCCCAACCGCAGGGGTGCAGAGGCGGCCTTGCTGGCGGGCGTTCACAAACTCACCATGCCAGTGTCGGCCAGTGCGGCGCATTCCCTGGCCAATGTGCGCAAGACGCGTGAAGAAATGGTCGAGGAAGTCCGGGCCATCAGCATGCTGCGTCATGACATGGCACGGCATGTCAGGCTGGAGGCCGGTATTTCCACCGCCTTTGGCTGCACGCTGCAGGGCCTGGTGCCTGAAGACGAGGTGATCTGGCTGGCCGCGCAATGTGTTGAGGCGGGGGCAGATGAATGCGGCCTGTCCGACACCGTGGGTTACGCCAATCCGGCACAGGTGCGCCGCCTGTTCAGGCGCCTGCGGGCCGAGATTGGCGACAAGGCGGGCGCAGCCCACATGCACAACACGCGTGGCCTGGGGCTGGCCAACTGTCTGGCTGCGTTTGACGAAGGTGTGCGCACCTTTGACTCATCACTCGGCGGATTGGGCGGCTGCCCTTATGCACCGGGTGCATCGGGCAATGTGGTCACCGAAGACCTGGTGTTCATGTTTGAAGCCATGGGTGTGTGCACCGGCATCAATATCCAAAAATTGATCGCAGCCCGCACACCGCTGATGGCCGGTTTGCCGGGCGAACCGATTTACGGCATGAGCCCCGAAGCCGGTTTGCCCAAAGGGTTTTTACAGGAAACAAAAAATGTCTGAGACAACAGATTCATCACAGCCGCCGACCTTGCCTTACGCGGGTATTCGTGTGGTCGAATTCACCCACATGGTCATGGGCCCGACCTGCGGCATGGTGCTGGCCGACCTGGGTGCTGAAGTCATCAAGGTCGAACCGCCTGCGGGCGACAACACACGGCGTTTGCTGGGTTCGGGTTCGGGTTTTTTCCCGATGTTCAACCGCAACAAAAAAAGCATGGTGCTTGATTTGCAGAGCCCGCAAGGCCGCGAGGCCGCGCTGCGGCTGATTGCCACCGCAGACATCGTGAGCGAGAACTTCAAACCCGGCACCATGCAAAAACTCGGGCTGGACTACAGCAGCCTGAAGGGCCTCAACCCGCGCCTGATCTACATCAGCCACAAGGGTTTTTTACCCGGCCCCTATGACCACCGCACTGCACTTGATGAAGTGGTGCAGATGATGGGCGGTCTGGCCTACATGACAGGCCGCCCCGGCGACCCGCTGCGTGCCGGCACCAGCGTCAACGACATCATGGGCGGCATGTTTGGCGCGATTGGTGCGATGGCCGCTTTGGCCCAGCGCGAAAAAACCGGCAAGGGCCAGGAAGTGCAAAGCGCGCTGTTTGAAAACAACGTCTTTCTGGTCGCCCAGCACATGATGCAATTCGCCGTAACGGGCCAGCCAGCCGCGCCCATGCCCAGCCGCATCTCGGCCTGGGCGATTTATGACGTGTTCACGGTCAAAGATGGCGAACAGGTCTTTCTGGCTGTGGTCAGCGACACCCAGTGGGCCGTGTTCTGCAAGGCCTTTGAGCTGTTTGAGCTGCAGGCCGACCCGCGCCTGATCACCAACAACGACCGCGTGCGGGCTCGCAACTGGTTGATTCCGATGCTGCGCTCGCATCTGGCCGACCATAGCGCTGCTGAACTGAGCGCCACTTTTGAGGCCAACGGTCTGCCATTTGCCCCCATCACGCGCCCGCAAGACCTGTTTGAAGACCCGCACCTGCAAGGTACAGGCGGCCTGGCCGCCATGACCCTGCCCGATGGCCGTGAAACCCAGGTACCCCTGATGCCGCTGACCATGGACGGCCACCGCCCTGGCGTGCGCCTGAACCCGCCCCGGCTGGGCCAGCACACGGCGCAATTGCTGGCAGAACTGGGTTATGACGCGGAGGCGATCCAGGGCTTGCAGGCCGGGCAGGCAGCTTCTGTGCAGGATTGACAAAAGCTGCTGAACGGTCCGTACTAGCGGTTCAATTCACGCAGATAAGTCGCACGCGCATCAATCGCGGTATCGGGAAAATCGCTGAACAGGCCGTCCAGGCCCAGGTGGTAAAACTGCAGGTACTCGGCCTTCGGGTCCTTGTTGTAGTCAAAGGCCAGGCGGCGCTGCTCATTGCGGAAGGTATAGGCATGCACCAGCAGGCCGGCCTTGTGGGCGTCTTCAATCAGGCTGGTGGCAGGCTGGCTGCTGGCGTCGTTGTAGTCGCGTTTGCCGTCGCCATTGCGGTCAACAATATTGCCTGAAGCGTCCAGCGTGGCCTTGATTGGCACGATGTATGGTTTCCATGGGCCAATGCCGTCGGCGTAGGTCTTGATTTCGGCCAGGCCTGCAGGTGTGACCATGTCGCTGAACATGCGCTTGTCGCCGCTGACTGCCCAGTCGTACGGGCGGTCATATGGAGCGGCGTAGCTCAGTTTGCCGGCTTTCAGGTCATAGTCATCGGCGTCAATCAGCTGGATCATGCGCGTCGTCAGGCCCTTGCTTTTCATCTCTTTCAGGCTGCCCGGTTCAAAACTCTGCACCAGCACCGGTGCTGTGCGGCTGTTCCAGCCAGCAGCGTTCAAGGCAGAAATCAGGCGGTCTTCAAGGCCCAGACCCAGCGCGCGGTGAAAGGTCGGGTGTTTGGTTTCAGGATAGATGCCGATGTCGCGGCCGGTTGAGGCACGGCGGGCCTTGACCAGATCAACGATCTCCTGCAGCGTCGGAATTTTGTAGAGGCCATTGAACTGCTGTGGACGCTCTGCATCGGTGATCAGCGCGCCCAGTTCCTTGATTTCGGCCAGGGTGAAGTCGCTGGCAAACCAGCCGGTCTCGTCCACGCCATCGACCTTTTTGGTGGTCTTGCGGCTGGCAAATTTGGGCAGGGCGGCGACGTTGGTGGTGCTGGTGATGTTGGGTTCGTGGCGGGCAATCAGAATGCCGTCCTTGGTCACGACCAGATCAGGCTCGACAAAGTCGGCACCCATTTCTATGGCGCGGCTGTAAGACTCCAGCGTGTGTTCAGGCAAATGGCCCGAAGCGCCACGGTGGCCCACGACGGTGGGCTGGACGCCTGCCAGGGTTTTGAAAGGCAGAGGTCCTGGATCGTCGCTTCCGCCGCAGGCGGCCAGAACAAGGGCGGCCGCAGCCATAAGTGCCGACAGTCTGAAGCTTGTCGTTTTTTGATGTGCAGACATTGGAATCTCCGGGGGTTGAAAACTCCCGAAGTGTCTACTTTGTTTGTGACAGTTTGATTTTTGGCTTTACATTGCAAAAGAACAGGCTTGGTTCTGCCGTACCAAGTCGGCGCAGGGGCTGATTCAGCACGGCGGCCGGCTCAGCCAGTTGAAGCTCGCCGTCTTGGAACGCACGGTCTATACGCGACCCCGTATAGACCGTGAACACGTTCTTATGGATCAGGGGGACTCTTCCCGCGCCTGGCCCATCATTTCCTTCATCCATTTGACCAGTGTAGCGGTGTAGGCTTCGCTCGATTCGGGTTTCGAAAGGCTGTGGTCTGCGCCCGCCAGCACGCGGTAGGTCATGGATTGGCTGTAAACAAACGCTGTCCGGTAGTTTTCAAAAACAGTGTGGGGAACGATGTGATCCTCCTCTGATTCAACAAGCAGCACGTCCCCCTTGAACTTCGAACTTGCTGCAAGGGCCCTGTTGCTGTCAGGCTCAAGCTTCATGGATCGGTAGCGAGCAATTTCCTGGCGATCCAGATCTTGTTTGGGGACAAGCCAGTCATCGTCCTTGTAAAGCGCAGGTGCGCGCAACGCCATCCACCGCACGGGCCTCAAGGCACTGAGCACGGCGGCCAGATAACCACCATAACTGCTGCCTATCAGCACGACCGAGCGGGAGTCCACGGCTGGATGGCTGACCAGCAGATCGTAGGCCGACAACATGTCGTTCAGGTTGTCCTCACGCGTGACGGTGTTTCGGTGTTCCTTGTCACTTGCATGTCCACGCAAGTCGATGGTCAGGCAGATGCAGCCCAGCGCTGCAATGGCATGGGCGCGTGCCAGATACTGCTCCTGGCTTCCGTCCCAGCCGTGTACAAGCAAGGCACCCGGCACTACCGTGTCCGGTGCCACCAGCGTGCCGTTGATGGTTCGGTCCCCCATAGGGATTTGAATGTGTTTAAGCCGGGTGCTCATGCTTGTCCACCAATGCGTACTTTGTCAACAGGCCTGCTTGCGGGTCTTCACCTTGAAAATACACCGCAGCCCCAGTGGGGACCGGCTCCAGTGGGCCAAACTTTTCAACACATCGCGCTCGTACCCGCATCAACTCCTTGTCAGCATGAAATGCTTCCAGTGCGGCAATTTCGGCACCTGTGGCACCGCCCATTCGCCAGGATTGCTCCAGCACACCAGAGCACCATTGGCCTGCGGCATTGAATCCCTGAGCCACGTCGTAGTTGATGCGTGAGGCAAAAAACCCCGTAAAACATGCTTGTGCGGCACTGTCGTAAACCAGTGCCTGGTCAACCGCCATGCGCAAGGGGCCGGCAGGCAGCATCGCTGTAAGTGCATGGAAATCACCGCGTACAACAGTCAGGGCCGAGCCACCATAGGTGGGCGATCCGGTGTTGTTGATTGTCAGGTACTGGTGGCCAAAATAGCTGGCGACAATGGTGCCTACGCGCACCTGTCCCACGCTCATGGTGCTCACGTCCGAGAGGTTCTGCTCCAGCACCACACCGTATTCGGACAGTGCATTCTTGTTGATCCTGGCGAGGCAGGCGCGCAGCTCGGCAAGGCTTGACACTACGACCTGCCCATGCCCCCCTGTTTCGGCGACGGGTTTGACCCGAACCGGGCCCAGCGGCAGCAACTGCGCAGCCGCCTCTTCAGCATCACCGCCTGAAAACGCCGAAAACCCAGGCAGCACCACACCGGCCACCAGTTCAGGAAAACGTGTGTTCCAGGCATACGGTGCCGCCGCTGCAGGGGACACGAGGGGATGGGTGATCGCCTTGGTCGCCATAAAGGCATGCGGCACGACACCGCCAAAAAGATCTGCTTCGTCCTTGAGACCCAGGTTTCTGGCGTGAACAAGTCCGGTGATCGTTTCACCCGGAATGAGATAGATGTGTGCAGGCCACAGATGTCTTGGCAACTCGTCGCTGGAAACGCAGCCTTTCAGCCGCGCCAAGCGCCGCACCACCTCTGCACGGGTTGCCTTTTCATGAACGCTGCAGTGCCGATCCTGCCCGTACGTATAAGGCATGACAACGCATGGAGTGTCCACTGCATCCACACGCCGGATTTCAGGAACGGGCCGGGAGGGGGCTAAATCAATCATGCCGGACTCCTTTCTGGGACTTGTTTCTCCATTCCGACGGAGGGCTAACTCCGCAGCAAACTTTGCAATACAGCCCCATCCTATTTTTGACCGGCAATGAACTGTGTAGGACAAGAACCAAAGACTGCCGCACCGCCGGAGTTCAAGCCATGGCGGTGTTGACAAGCGGCGCTGGTTGACAAGAATTTGTTTTCATGCAGCACCTCATTTTCACCATCGAGTCCAAGCTCCAGGGCCTGCCGGTGCCAGTTGCCTTGCAGTTGCCCGCCGGCCAGCGCGTCGGCTCCGCCTCTGCAGCCATTACCTTGTGCTTCAAGGACTGGTCCAGTCTGGCCACCATGGCGACTGGCCAGATTGGTCGCCTGGCCGAGGACTTCGTCGAAAGCCGGGTGCAACTGCAGGGCCGGATGCGTGACCTGATGGATGTAGCGGCCAGGCTGCTGCCGAGCCACCCGGGCAGTAGCACCTCACACTGGTGGGCCAGCCTGCTGCGGCGTGGAAACTCCCTGGCAGCGCACACCCATACGCGGGACGCCGAACAGATCCAGTTTCACTACGACGTGTCGGACGACTTCTATGCCTTGTGGCTGGATTCGCGGCGGGTCTATTCCTGCGCCTATTACCGCGAGCACGGCATGACGCTGGCGCAGGCGCAGGAGGCCAAGCTCGATCACATCTGCCGAAAGCTGATGCTCAAGCAGGGTGAGCGTTTTCTGGACATTGGCGCTGGCTGGGGTGCCCTGCTGTTGTGGGCGGCTGAACACTACGGCGTCGATGCAACCGGCATCACGCTGTCAAAAAACCAGCACGCCTACGTGAACCGCGAAATAGAGCGCTGCGGCCTGCGGGGCAGGGTGCGCATGCACCTGTGCGATTACCGCGACCTGCCGGTGGACCAAACTTTCGACAAAATCGCCTCCGTGGGCATGTTCGAGCATGTGGGCCGCGCCAACATGTCGGCTTATTTCAACAAGGTGTTCGGTCTGCTCAAGCCCGGCGGCTTGGTGCTGAACCACGGCATCACCGGCAGTACGCCCGACTATCAGGAACTAGGTGCCGGCATGGGCGGCTTCATAGAGAAATACATCTTTCCAGGTGGCGAGCTGGTGCATGTGAGCCAAGTGCTGCGCGAGATGGCGAGCGCGGGCTTGGAAATGGTGGACACCGAGAACCTGCGGCCGCACTATGCCAGGACGTTGTGGGCGTGGTCCGATGCGCTGGAGGCGCGGCTGGATGAAGCCGGCCGCGTGCTCAATGCCACGGCGAAGCCGGGATTTGCCGAAAAAATCATACGCGCCTACCGCCTGTATCTGGCCGGCAGCGCGATGAGTTTTGAGCACAACTGGATTTCGCTGCACCAGATGCTGGCAGCCAAACCCAGCGGCAACCCGCAGCAAGGTTCGATCAGAGGCGCGCAGTCGGTCTTCCCGTTCAACCGGAGCTACATGTATTTGCAGGGCTGAGCCCCGCATTTCAGGTTCAGGTGGTCACTGGCCTTATGTACTGCATTGGCGACTTCTGCGGTTTCACCTCATGCCGCAGCCAATTGATCCCCAAAGCCGAACAATCGTTTCGGTGTATCCCAAAAAACAGCCCGCCGCGCCGCAGCATCCGGCAGCAGTTCCTCAAAAAGTGCCAGCAACGGACCGTAGTCAATGCGGGCCGGGGCGCGCAGAAACGGCCAGTCAGAGGCCCATACCAGCGCAGCCGGTGTATAGGCCTCAAGCAATGCTGCAACAAAAGGCCAGGCATCGGCATGCGGATGCGGCTGGGCTGAGCACTTGACCAGACTCGACAGCTTGACGCAGGCGCGGCCGGTTTCTGCAAGCGCCAGCAGTGCCTGAAAACCGGGTTGATGGATACCGGCACCCGGTGCGGGCCGGCCGCAGTGGTCAAACAGCAGCCTGGCACCGCTGCCTTCAAGCAGAGGGCGCAAGGCGACCAGCTCGTCGTGCTGCACCTGGATTTGTGCCCACATGCCGAGCTCACGCAGACGCTCCAGCAGAGGGCCGGTGTTGCTGTAGAAATCAATGCCCAGCAGCGCGACGTTAAAAGCCACGCCAATCACACCTGCGGCCTGCAGGTCTTGCAGTTCGCTGCGGCTGGCATCGTTTTTCACCACGGCCACGCCTTTGTAGCGCCCCTGGCTGTTGGCCAGGGCATCCAGCAGGCAGCGCTTGTCCAGCCCATAACCGGAGTTGGGGCCAACAATCAACGCGTGCTGAACCGCGTGTGCATCAAGCACCCGGCCCAGATCAGCCACATTGCCGGTTTCAGCGGCGACAGGTTTGTACCAGGTGTCTGGTGCGTAGGGGAAACGCGCCGGGTCGAGGATGTGGACGTGGCAGTCGATTTTTTGCAGTGGCTGCGGTGCCTGGACGGATGAGGTGGGGTTTGCGGTCATGGTTGGTGACTGTATGCAAGTTTTGTCAAGGATGCTCCACCAGCCTTATCCGGGGTTCAGTTTTGAGGATGGCTTCAAGCTGCTGCTCGACCTGTGCCATGTCTTTTGCAGTGCTTTGTTTTCCAAAGAGTTGTTTCCAGAAAAAGGCTGTCCACAGCGGTGTGTCCGAGCCCACAAAACAAGTCCAGGTCAAGGCGGCACCGTCGGGGACAAATGTCTCCTTTTCTTTTTCAGGCACATCTTCATAAAAATCGTGCTGGAAGTTGCCGCAGCCGACCCATAACAAAAAGGGTTTGCGCCGCAGCATGACGCACCAGCCCCAGTCTTCGGCAATGACTTCTTCGGGTTCATAAGCCAAGGCCTTGAAGCGGGCTGCGATCCAGTTGGCCAGTTCGCGTCCATAACAAAACGGGTTGGTTTCTTCATCTTCCTTGGGATCGACGGAGAACATGTCGCTCTTGAAGCAGAATTGTTCAGGTCCAGTAGGCATGAGGATAGGCGCTAACTTTTTTCAAATGTCGCTTCTGCCGTCTCCTGAAAAAGAATGCCCAGGCCCTCGCGTGCCCTCAACCTCTTTCAATAGCGCCAGCTCGGCGGCCGGAAGAAAACGCGCTTTGGCAAAGACTTCCGCAGCATCTACAGCTTTGACGCTGCCGCTGTCGTATTCGGCAAGCCGGTGCCCGATCTCGGCGTCCCACGCAGATGCGATTTCAGCTGTGCTAGCTTCGTGAAGCGACTCCAAGAGCATGTCCACGAGCGGCGTTCGGTCTTGCGGAGCCAGGGCGATACCGCGCTCGGCCAGTTCAATCACTACATCAGACATAAAAATCTCCTGTGGTAGCCGCATTTTAAATGCGGGGCTATAAAAGAGCTTCAGGTCACAGCGGGTCGCCGTGATGTCTGATTTTGCTGGAATGACTGAGTTACTCCTTGGGCGCTCCCGACTGCTTCACGATCTGCTCATAGTGTTTGATCTCTGCAACCGAGAATTTGGTAAACGACTCCGCAGTGCCGCCACCAACTTCTGCACCTATGCCTTGCAGGCGGCTGCGGATGTCTGGGTTTTGCAGCAGGGTGTTGAACTCCTTGTTCAAGCGCGCAACGATTTCCGGTGGGGCGTTGGCGGGCAGCATGATGCCGTACCAGGCGGAGGCCAGCATGGGTGTGCCGGCCTCGGCAAAGGTCGGTACCTCGGGCAGGGCGGGCAGCCGGGTTTTTGAGGCCACGGCCAGCGGGCGCAGCAGGCCGCCCTTGATATTGCCGAGCGAGCCGGTGTCAATCATCATGTCAATGTGGCCAGCCACCAGGTCAGCTGACGCGGGGCCGCTGCCTTTGTAGGGGACGTGAGTGATATCAAGGCCGGCTGCATTCTTGAACTGGGCACCGGCCAGATGTTGAGACGAGCCTATGCCTGCCGAGCCGTAGGTATAAGTGCCCGGTTTCTGTTTCGCTGCAGCCAGGATGTCCCTGATGTTTTTCCACGGTGATTTGTTGGGCACCACCATCACATTGGGAATCGAGCACAGCAGCACCACAGGCGTGAAGTCCCTGATCGGGTCAAAACCCTGTTTGGCAAACAGATGTGGCCCGGCGGCGTTGGTCGAACTGGTGGCCAGGATGATGGTGTAGCCGTCGGCCTTTTCGCGCACAAAAGCCTGGGTGCCGATATTGCCGCCTGCACCGCCCCGGTTGTCAACAATCACTCCGACACCCAAGGCCTGCGACAGCGGCTGCGACAAAATGCGCGCCACCTGGTCGGTGGCACCGCCTGCAGGCCAGGGCACGATCAGGCGAACTGGTTTGTCAGGGTAATTCTGGGCAGCAGCCATGCCGGGCACCAGGGCGAGGGATGTGATGGTGGCGGCTGCGAGCAGGCCGAGGCAGTTGCGGCGTTTCAGGACGGTGGTTTTCATGGTTTGTCTCCAGGGGGTAGTTTTTTGTTTCAGTGATGGGTATCGGGCCGATAACCGGCGCGCTGCAACGCGGTATCGACCCAGGTGGTGTCGTAACGGCGCTCAGCCATGTCTTGCAGCGTCTGTTTTTCGGCTTCGCCCTTGGCCAGTGCAGCGGCCAGAATGTCGGCAGCCTGAGCGGCGGGCACACACAGCAGGCCATCCTGGTCGCCAACCATCAGGTCGCCGGGCTGAATGACCATGCCGTCAATTGCAATCGGCACATTGATTTCACCGGGACCGTCCTTGTAGGGGCCGCGGTGGGTGATGCCGGCGGCAAACACGGCAAAATTTCCGGCAGCAATCATGGCGGAATCACGTACCGCGCCATTCATCACAAAACCGGCAACACCACGGCTGGCGGCATAAGTCACCATCAGCTCGCCAATCAGTGCGTTGCTCAGGTCACCGCCGCCATCCACCACAATCACGTCACCGGGCTGGGCCAGGTCTATCGCCTTGTGAATCATCAGGTTGTCGCCGGGCCGGGTTTTGACGGTCAGCGCCAGGCCAACCATGCCGCCGCCCCTGTGCAGAGGCCGCAGGCGCGGCCCGGCGGCCGTCATGCGGTGCATGCAGTCGCTGATATTGGCCACCGGTACCTGGTGAAAACGCTGTATCAACGCTTCATCCAACTGCTGCGGTGGTCTGGGGAAAATGCTGAATCCGGGCAAAACAGGCTCCACTTCATTTGGGGTAAATCACGGCAGACCAGGCTGCCGCAACACGAATGAAGTGATTGTGAAAGTCGATAAAGAAAATAAAAAGCGATATTTATTGATAATATTGAATCGATTTTTTTGATGTTTTTTTTGTGACCAGACCATGATGACTTTCAAGCAGCTCGAAGCGATTTATTGGGTGGCCCGGCTGGGCGGGTTTTCTGCTGCTGCAAGCCGCCTGCACACCACGCAGTCAGCCATTTCAAAACGCATCCAGGAACTGGAAGACAGTTTTGGCACGCCGCTGTTTGACCGCAGCCTGCGCACCGCGCGACTGACCGACAAGGGTGAGGAAATGCTGCTGGTCGCCAGCCGTTTGCTGGCCCAGCGTGATGCGGCGGTGGAGAGCTTCAGCCGCCCTGAAGTCATGCAGCGCCGCCTGCGGCTGGGCGTGACCGAGCTGACGGCGATGACATGGCTGCCCCGGCTTGTGCGGCAGATTCAGCAGACCTAT